>DATNDP010000286.1:0-14503 GCA_035553195.1 Candidatus Acidiferrales bacterium | reverse complement strand
TTTGACAAAATCCCCGAACAGATAATGCGAGTCATGCGGCCCGGGTGAAGCTTCCGGATGGTACTGCACGCTGAACAGTGGCAGCGTGCGGTGCCGCAGCCCTTCCAGCGTGCCGTCGTTCAGATCAATGTGCGTCTTGATGATCTCTGATTCCTTCAGGGAATCGGGATCCACGGCAAAGTTGTGGTTATGCGCCGTGATCTCGATTTTTCCATTCTCAAGCTGCTTTACCGGATGATTGCCGCCGTGGTGGCCGAACTTCAGTTTGTATGTGCGCCCGTGCAGCGCCAGCCCGATCAACTGATGGCCCAGGCAGATTCCAAAGATGGGCGTTTTGCCCATCAGGCGGCGGATATTTTCCTGCGCGTAGGTGCAGGGCTCGGGGTCACCGGGGCCGTTTGAGAGAAACACGCCGTCAGGATTCAGTGACAGCACATCTTCGGCTGAAGTTGTCGCCGGAACCACCGTCACGCGGCAGCCCTGGTCCACCAGCATACGGAGAATGTTTTGCTTGATGCCGTAGTCGTACGCTACCACGTGCCGGCTGGCCGGCTGGTCTTTCACGCCGACCACCTCCGTCGGTTCATGCGATCTTGTGCCGGTGTCCCAGTGATAGCGCTGGGTGGTTGTTACTACCTTCGCAAGATCGGTGCCATCCATCTTGCGGATGGAGCGTGCCTTGGCCACCAGCTTGTCGGGATCGGTCTCAATGGAAGAAATCACGCCGCGCATCACGCCATGTGTGCGCAGGTGGCGAACGAGAGCACGGCTGTCAATATCGGCGATGACGGGGATCTTGAATTTTTCCAGGTACTCGTCAGTAACCTGTTGCGACCGCCAGTTGGAACTGATGGGGGAAAACTCGCGCACAGCCAACCCTTCAATGTAGGGGTGGGTAGCTTCATTGTCTTCCGGGTTGGTTCCGTAATTGCCGATCTGAGGATTGGTCAGGACGACGATCTGGCCGGCGTAGGAGGGATCAGTGAAAATTTCCTGGTAGCCGGTGAGGGAGGTATTAAAAACGACTTCGCCGTAACATTCGCCTTTTGCGCCGTAACCTCTGCCGCTGAAGATTCGTCCATCTTCCAGCGCAAGGATTGCCTGCATTGCATCTCCCGGGGAGCGGATTTTATAAATTTTATCAGACGCTTCGCCTCGCCGGAAGCCCACTGGCTGTGGATAAGCAGGCAGAAATCCTGGTTTCCGCGCATTTTTCTGCTCTGCGCAAACAGCGCCGCTAACCAGCGGCTCCGTCACCTCACGCGCTTTGCTCCACTGACAACCGGTTCACCTGTTTCCGCAGACGGCTTATAGAAGCCTTCGCTTTCAAAGCCAAACACGCGGTTGGAGCGCGCGCGAAAGTTTTCCCACGTGATGGCAGCTCCCAGTTCAACAAGTTGCGGAGTGGAGAAGCGCTTTTGCAACCGCTCGCGGAGTTCCGGTGTGACCTTTGCCGGCGTGGCCGTTAGGGCATCGGCCAGTTCCAGAACCAGCTTCTGGTCGTTATCAAAGAGATCGCTTTCCTCGTACCAGTTCAGATTGCGGATCTGCTCATCGCTCAGTCCTGCCGCCTTACCTGCGGCAGAGTTGATGTCAATTCAAAATGGGCATTCCACCAGTTTGGCGGCGCGGATCTGGCCCAGCACTTTCAGCCGGCCGGGAACCAGATTGATCTTTTCCAGCGCCTGGCTGAATTTTGCGTAAGCGATAAGGAAGTCAGGATGGGTGGCGACGGTATTCAGCGGGGCAATATCTTTCCCCAGCCTCTGACGGGCAAAACGGCGAATTAATGCTACCTGCAAGCCTTTGAACATGAGTGCCTCTCAAGGAAGTAGATTCCGGCAAGCGAATACTGATTCAGGATTTTCCGCTGGTGAAAGTAAGATTTCTACCGCAAGACGCCCAGTTTATCCACCGGCCAATAGCCGAACACGGCTTTGCCATAGATGTAGTGTCGCGCGACGGGGCCGAATGCCCGGCTGTCGTTTGACTCGCAGCGATGGTCTCCCAGCACGAAATAAGCACCGGGCGGAATTACGGTCAGCGGGTAAGATCTCGAGTCGGCATACTCGGGCGGAACGTAGTCCTCACGAAGGGGCTTGCCGTTGATGTAAACATGTCCGTAAGAGATACGAACCTGATCACCGGGAACTCCGATCACGCGCTTGATAAAGCTCTTGCGCGGATCGCCGGGATAGCGAAACACCACAATGTCTCCGCGCTCGATGCTTTCCCACCGGTAAACCAGTTTGTTGATGAAGATGCGTTCCTGGTCTTCAAGGCCGGGCTCCATGCTTCCGCCTTCCACTTTCACCGGCTGATAGACAAACAAGATGATGAAAAACGAAACCAGTATTGAAAAGAAAAAGTCTCGCGCCCAGGAATGCAGAATGCGCAGGCCACTTGGCTGTGGTGTTGGCGGATTTTGTTGGGGAGCAGACGGGGTGCTGGCTTGCTCGGGCGTTTCCACGAGTGGCGTAATCTCCTTGTCCATTATACGAAGCTTGGCAAGAGTGTCCGTTTCAGGTGCCTCTATTCTGGAGTAAAATGAGGCCGATATGAAATATTTACTGGCTATTTTCGCCCTCATCCTTGCGGGTGGAATCACATACGCTCAATGGGCTAGTGGGGCCTCCAATCCGGTTCCGGCATACCACACTTCTCCACCAGCAAAAGGCGCGAAGCTCCCTCCGATTCTCACCCAGCAGCAACTTGATCAGGACGGTTTGACCATGCCGGCTCAGCGCGAAGCTTATAAAGCAGCGGCGAAGGCCTCCTCCGTGCTTTATCAAATGCCGTGCTATTGCTATTGCGATCGCAATCACGGACATAAGAGCCTGCGCAGTTGCTTTGAAGGCACGCACGGCGCGAATTGCGGCACCTGCGCACAGGAGGCGTTGTACTCCTACCAGATGTCGAAGAAGGGCTGGTCGGTAAAGCAGATCCGTGACGGCATTATCAAAGGCGATTTCAGGCAAATCGACCTTGAAAATCCCGCACCTGTGAAGTAGGTCTGCCCTGTTTATGGTGCAGTTGACTGCGTGTTAAGATTGTGCGTATAAAGGGCTGCACCCCCTAATGCAGTCCCGAGGGCTCTCGGGATAGCAGTACCGTCAATTTCCACAGGCTTGATCTGCCGCTATTCCGATGTGGCCCGCAAGGACACAATAGAATGAAAAAGAGAATGGCAGCAGGCCTTAAGCGTCAAGTTGCTAAATCGTTGCAAACAAAAGCTTTTAGGGACAAGAAGAAGATGTCGGCAAAGAAATCACCTCCACCTCCAGCCAAAGCCGGCCTCAGAGATGATCCCGCTTTTGCACAGGCTGTGCAAAACTATGAGGCTGCGGTCAAAGCAATGCAAGAGCGCAAATTTGATCGCGCCAAGGGGTTGCTGGAAAAGGTTATTAGCAATGGACCGCGCGAACTGGCGGACCGTGCTCGGGTTTACCTGAATAGCTGTAACCAGCAGCTTAACGAAGGTTCGGCTACATTCAAGACCCACGAAGAGCATTTTGACTACGCTGTCTCGCTGCTGAACTCCGGCCAATATGACCAGGCGCGCAC
Source organism: Candidatus Acidiferrales bacterium (assembly GCA_035553195.1). Lineage (GTDB taxonomy): Bacteria > Acidobacteriota > Terriglobia > Terriglobales > Acidobacteriaceae > Angelobacter. Next base: position 10,939 of record DATNDP010000286.1, on the reverse strand, counting down.
GCATCTGGAAAAGATCCTGAAGCAAAACCCCAAGGCTGATTTCGCGTTCTACGGAATGGCCGTGGTCGACTGCCTCACCGGCCAGGTGGAAAGTTCGCTTAAGAACCTGAGCGAAGCCATTCACCTGAACCCGCAGAACCGCTTTCAAGCGCGCAATGACTCCGATTTTCAGAACATGGCAGATGATCCACGATTCACCGAACTGCTCTATCCTGAGCCCGGCGAGCCGTCCACCTCGAACTTCAGAAAGTAGCGTGTCGTGAAGCCTGAAGATGACATTGAATTCTGAACGTGCTCCATCACGCGCCGCCCGGCCCGTGCGCGTAGTAGCTATCGGCGGTGGAACCGGTCTCTCCACTCTCCTCAAAGGCCTGAAGCTTTACACCATCACGGCGGCGGAGAGATCTCCAAGCTCACCTTGTATTTCTGACCTCACCGCAGTTGTTACGGTCAGCGATGATGGAGGTTCGAGCGGACGGTTGCGCCGTGAACTGAACATGCTGCCTCCGGGCGATGTGCGCAACTGTCTGGTTGCGCTCTCAGAGGATGAAAACCTTCTCTCCAAGCTTTTTCAACACCGCTTTTCCAGTTCAGGAGACCTCGAAGGGCACAGCTTCGGCAACCTTTTCCTGGCTGCGCTCACCGCGATGACCGGCGATTTTGCCGTGGCCGTGAAGAAAGCTTCGGAAATTCTGGCGACGCGAGGCCACATTCTTCCCGCGACATCCGCGAACGTCGAACTGGAAGCGCTGATGGACGACGGATCGCGGGTTCGCGGTGAAACGCGGATTACCGCCAGTGACAAACGCCTCGTTGAGCTGACCATGGTTCCTGCGCATCCTGAGCCGCTGCCGCAAACCCTCAAGGCAATTGCCGACGCGGACATCATCACCGTGGGACCTGGCTCGCTCTTCACCAGTCTCATACCCAACCTGCTGGTACGGGGCATACCGGAAGCCATTGCCTTGTCCAAGGCAACCAAGGTTTTCATCTGCAATCTCATGACAGAAGCCAACGAGAGCCTGCACATGTCCGCCTCAGACCACATCATGGCCGTTTACGCTCACGCCGGACACGGGCTGTTCGATTACGCCCTGGTCAATTCCGCTCCTGTTTCAGGGCAGATGAGGAAGCGCTATCAAGATGAACGCGCAGAGCCGGTGGCGTGCGATTGCCCGCTGGTGGAGGCGCTGGGAGTGACCTGCATCACGGGCAATTTTCTGGAAGAGCGCGACGTCGTGCGCCATGATACTGACCGGCTCTGCCGCGAGCTTCTCCGCCTTGCGGAACTTACCTGCAGAACACCCCGCACTGCGCAAGCCGGTTTAAGATAGCTCTCCATGCCCGCTCAAACCAGCTTTCACGAAAAATCATTTGCCGTCATCATCATGGCAGCCGGCAAAGGAACGCGTTTGAAGTCCAGCCGCGCCAAGGTGCTGCATGAGATCGGCGGCAAGCCGCTGCTGGCGCATGTGATTGCCGCTGCTGCGCCAATCGTTCCGACACAAGACATCTACGTAATCATCGGCCACCAGGCAGAACAGGTGCGCTCGGCAGTAGGGCAAACAGGGGTCAAGTTCATCCCGCAAGCCGAGCAGCGCGGCACCGGGCATGCCATCATGTGTGCAAGGGACAGCGTTGCCGGATATGACGACATTCTCGTGCTCTCCGGGGACGTCCCCCTGATCCGTACGGAAACCATTGCCCGCTTGCGCGATTTTCACCTCACGAAGAACGCAGCCATGACAATCCTGACAGCTGAGCCTGCGGAGCCTTTCGGATATGGACGGATCATCCGCGCTGCCGTCGATCAGGTCAAAGCCATTGTGGAACAGAAAGCGCTGAGCAAAACACAGCAGAAAGTGCGGGAGATCAATTCCGGCATTTACGCTTTTGCCACCCGGGCGCTTTTTGCTCATATCGATCGGCTGACGGCTGACAACGCGCATCATGAGTTTTACCTCACCGACATGGCCGCGCTGTTGGTGAAAGCCAGGGGCAAAGTTGTGGCTTTGAAGGCAAAGGATCCCGCCGAAGTTCTGGGCGCCAACACGCTGGCCGAACTCGCCGGACTGGACGCGCAACTACGAGCACGCAAGTGCCAGGAACTGATGGCGAACGGAGTCGTGATTTACCGTCCCGACACTTGCATGATTGATCCGGATGTTGAGGTCTCAGCCGACACGGTGATCGAACCCTTCGTGCAGATTTTCGGCAGGAGCAGGATCGGCGCCGGCTGCCGGATACGCTCTTTTAGCATCATCAGCGATTCGCAGCTTGCAGAGAATATTCTGGTCAGGCCGGGCTGCATCATCGATCAATCACAGGTTGGCGCCGCTGCGATTCTGGGACCTTATTCTCATCTGCGTCCGGGTAGTCAAATTGGCGAGGCATCTCACGTTGGCAATTTTGTAGAGACAAAGAAAGTTCGCTTGGGGCGAGGCTCCAAGGCCAACCATCTCACTTATCTGGGCGATGCGGAAATCGGCGTCGGCGTGAACGTGGGCGCCGGAACCATCACCTGCAACTACGACGGAACAAATAAGCACCAGACCATCATTGAGGACGGCGCGTTTATCGGGAGCGATTCCACTCTGGTTGCCCCAGTGCGAGTGGGGAAGGGGGCTTACGTGGCTGCAGGTTCCAGCATCACTGAGGACGTGCCTAAAGACTCCCTCGCCATCGGGCGGAGCCGGCAAGTAGTAAAAGAAGCCTGGGCCAGCCGCAGGCGCGACGCAAAATCAAAGGCCGAACCCAAATAGACCGGCTGCTCTCGATTTTTTCACGCGTCCGCTCCTGTCTTTTCATCCTACGCTATGAGAGGCATGGTCATGGCCGAGCAAAAGCCCAATCAGAGACAGGTTTCCAGGGAAAAACAAGGACAGGCAGACGCCAGTCCGAATCCTCACAATGAAAGCAATGTTATTGAGCTGCCGGTGAGGACTGACCAGAGCGACGCTACCGGCGGCGACAACGTGGGCCAGTCGCCCAGCACGCGAGATGGCCAGATTCATCCGTCTGTAGGCGAAGGAGTTGGCGGCGGCGTTGCGGACACCGACAGCATGTTCAATAATGCTGATCCACAAACCAGTGACATCCTGAGTTCCGGCGGCAGGGAGAACTCAGGCCACAGCCGGCGCGGCGCAAAAAAGAAACAAGCCTGACCTCACGAAAAACGAACATCGCGCCCCACGCATCATTCCATATGGGGGCGCTCGAGATTTATCTCAGCTCCCACATTCTCGCGGATACAGCCGCATAACGAAAGCTTCATACCACATTCATACAAGGAGGCCTATACCATGGCCAACATTACACGTTGGGACCCTTTCAATGAATTTGTTTCTTTGCAGGACCGCTTCAACCAATTGCTCAATCAACCGACCGGGTTCTTCCGCGGCTTTCCGGGGTCGGATCAGTCTTTGACCGCGTCCAACTTCGTGCCCGCTGTGAACATTTATGAGGATGAGCACACCATCCACATTGACGCGGAACTGCCCGGCATGGAGGAGAAGGACATTGACGTGAGCCTGGAGAACAACATGCTCACCATCAGCGGTGAACGCAAGCTGGAAAATGAAGAGAAGAAGGAGAACTTCCACAGGATCGAACGCAGCTATGGACGGTTTACCCGCTCCTTTACCCTGCCGCCGACCGTCGACAGCGAGCACGTAAATGCCGAATTCAACAATGGAGTTTTGAGGGTTTCGCTGAACAAAAAGGAAGAAGCCAAACCCAGACAGATCAAAATCGGGGTGGGCAAGCCTTCCACCAGAAAAGCGGCGTAACTAAGGGCTTTTGAGGCTGGAAGCGGCTGCCCGAGCAGCCGTGTTTACGGCCGTGGCGGCTGGGCCGCAGACGGAGAAGGCTGCTGATCAGGTTTTTCTGGAGGTGCTATGCTCGCGAGCTCCTTCAGGATTCCCTGCTCCTGCTCAGAGAAGTGGGTTTTGAAACGATCTGAGTCCATCACCTGCTGCCGCTTTTGTGGGTCCATCTTTCGAAGATGCCTGAGCGCCCTGTGGACGGCGACGCGGCGCTCCTCAGGCAAGCCCTGTAATTTCTGGTTCGCCTCCCGCAATTCCTGCCTTTGCGAGGGCGTGAGACTCGCCCAGAAATTCATTCGTTTCAGCGCAAGCTGGCGCTGTTCCGGAGTAAGGTTGTTGAATTTTTTCAGCCTCTCACGCAACGCGGCTTGCCGGTCCGGAGCCAGCTTCTTGTAGTTGGGATCGGTTTCGAGCGCTTTTTCCTGCTGGTCAAGAGGAAGGTTCTGATGAGACTGCAGCCAATCGCCTATGCGCTGGGCAGCATGATTTTGCCGCGACTTTTGTGCTTGTGTCTTCTTCGGAGTCGCCGCCTGGAACACCACCCGCCGCTCCACCCCGGAGAGATACCGGTCCACCGTCGTCAGGGCGGCTGCGCCCACGACCAGGATCGCAGAGACCAGCAAAGTAGCAACGATTTTTGTCCTGTGCACTGCTTCTTCTCCCCCTGAGCGGCAGTCGTTAGATCGTCTCGTCGTCCCCTGTGTCCTGGGCCGTGTTGACATCCTGTGATGGCAGCCCGGCCATTTCGTTGATCAAGTCGTTGTTCGCGTTGGTCAGTAGATCGTGATCTTTATCCAGAGCTTCCACGTCAACTGCGGCTGATGGGCCGGAGGGAGTCGCGGGAGACCAATGCAGATACGTATAGAATGCGCCACTTGCGGCCAGAATCGCCGCCAACGGCAAGGTCAGCAAGGGCTTGCGCAGCCAGGCCAGAAAGCCGGCACGCGCCGGAGCTTTCTGCTGTTCTTCTCTCACGTGTGCCTGCAGTCGCGTAAGAAAGTATGGGGAAGGCTCCGGAGCTTGCCACTCGTCGAGCAGCGCCATGGTTTTGCGCAGCCCGTCGAACTCCTGAGCACAGGAACCGCACTCGCGGAGGTGGGCCAGCACCTCCGGTGTGGATCCTTCGGCCAGTACATCCATCAGATTTTCGCGGACGTCATTGCAATTCATACAAATTCCTTCAATCTCTCCCGCAATGCTTCATAGGCGCGGAAGAGCAGAGACTTGGTGGCTGATTCGCTTAACTTCAAAACCGCGGCGATCTCGCGGTAATCCATTTCCTGGTACTTGTGCATGAGCACGGCGGCGCGCTGTTTTTCCGGCAGCGCCATCACGTGCTTCTTTATGGCCTCAAGCCGTTCGCGACGCAAAATGGCCTGTTCCGCATTCAGAGCGGGATCGGAAACATCAGGCGTGGTCCCCGTCTCCTCATCCGGCTCATCCAGGCTCATGACCTTGCCGCTGCGCTCCACCTTGTGGTCGCGCGCGTGATTCACCGCAAGGTTGGTGGCGATCCGGTACAGCCAGGTAGTGAACTTGGCCTCCGCCGCATAGCTCTTGCGCGAACGGTAAACGCGAAGAAAAACCTCCTGCGCCAGTTCCTCCGCAAGCGCCTGGTTGTGACACATGCGGTACATAAATGCGATCATGGGCCGGTGAAACTTGTGTACCAGATACTCGTAAGCCGCATTATCGTCACTCCCAACGCGGAGCATTACCTCGGCGTCAGTGAGCGACTCGTAAACCACCTGGCCTGCTGCCATTTCCGCGTTGCTCCGCGTCCTCTGGGTAGCCGGGGGAATCAACAGCCCCGATTTTAGGGCCACGCTGCTCACACCCGCTTAAACCCATGTAAAACTGTAAAGTTGCAGGGTTTTGGGGCGCTGTAAACCGGCCCTTAGCAAGTGTATTCCAACGGCCCGGGAATGAGAAACCCACTCGGTTTAGCATCGCCGGGACGGGATTCTGAATCCAATTCGAGACCAGCAGAACGCATCCGGATTTACAGATCGACCCCGAGCCGGTATCAGCGGCTGTTCTGGTAGAATGGTCATACCCCTTGAAGCAAACGCTTTATGGCCGAGGGCGCTTAACTCAGCGGTAGAGTGCCATCTTCACACGGTGGAAGTCATAGGTTCGAATCCTATAGCGCCCACCATCTCCCAATCAGGCTTGTTGCACGTAAGAGTCTTGCCGCAAAGGGGGAAGGTTGCAAATTTAACTCGTCCAGGCACCGGTTCGTGGTAACATCATTGTGTCTTCAGGTTGCCGCCCGTTCCGGTGCGGCTGGCTCGCGCAAAAAGCGCTGACAGAACGAAGATTTCACGAAGAACTCAGCCGGAGCTTCATTCAACAAACCTGTGTGGATTTTTTGATCCACGGCAAGGCTTCACATACAGAAGTCCGGCAGCAGCAGAGAACATAAGGTAAAAATCGAATGAATGATGCACCCAACCATCCGCATAATCCGGGCCACCGGAAGCAGCGGCGACGCAAGAGGAATTTCGGCGGGCACTCGCAAAACAATCAGAATCAAGGCCAGGGCCAGGGCCAGGGCCAGAACAGGCACGGCGGAAGCGGGCAGCACCGATCCAATCGTCAGAACCGCGGGCGCGGACAGCGCCGGGGAGGAACATTTGTCGGTCCCATGGACCACAGCTATCGCAATCAGAACGGCGCAGGCGGTCAGGGAGATCGCTTCCGCAATGGCGCCGCTCCCACCGCGAACATGGAGCCTCTGCGTCAACGTGAAGATGCACCCACCCGCATCTTTGCCTTCATCGATGATCTCTTCTTCCTGGCCAAGATTCAGGAAGTTTCGCGCAAGCTGAATGTGAAAGTGGAGTTCGTAAAGAGCGAAAAGGAGCTGGCGGAGAAAACCAGCGATAACCCGGAAGAACGTCCATCGCTGATTGTTGTGGACCTGAACAGCAACAGCATTAAGCCGCTGTCCATCATCGCCAAGCTGCGTTCGAAATTCAAAAAGCCTACTTCCATCCTGGGCTTTGTTTCTCACGTGCAGGGTGATCTAAAAATGAAAGCGCAGGAAGCCGGCTGCGACGTGGTCATGCCTCGCTCGGCATTTTCCCAGAACCTGCCCAACATCCTGCGTCGCCACGCCGCCGAGGACGAGCCGGACGAGAACTTTAACCGGGCCTGAAAGCATTGAGTAATTCGGTAACCGCGTTATTTGTGGCTATATTCTTGGCCGGGAAAATTCTCGTAGAAACGTGCCTGATTTCCAATTACCCAATTACCAGATTACTCAATTGCCAATTGCATGCAACTGAGTTGCTGCCTCGCATCCTCTAACAAGCGAGAGGCAGCGCACCCATGGCATTCACCCGCGCCTTTGAAGAGCACGAGGTCTCGCCGGAGGTGCGCCGCACCTACAGCGACATCCGTACTCGTTTTGATCTTCCCTTTGTTCCCAGCATTTTCAAGCTGGTTTCTTCCTGTCCGGCATACCTGAAAGGCATGTGGAATGACCTGGCGCAGGTGGCATCTTCGCGTGAATTTCAGAGCGCCTCGCAGGCCTTCCGGGAAGTCTCGCATTCCATGGCGGTAAGCGGAGGCTGGAGCTTTTCTGACCAACCACAGGTGCTGGCCAGCGACAAGTTCTCGAATGCTGATATCGCCGTTATCGGCGGCATCGTTGGGCTGTTTTCGCGGGCCACCGCCCAGATGGCATTGTTCACAAGGCTGATGCAGCGGGGCTACTCCGGGGGCCAGAAAGGGCGGGTCAGCCCGTCCCGGCAGGTATCGGCTCTTGCCCAAATGACCCAGGTCCATGTCCCCAATGAGCGCGAGGCGGGTCTGCGCGTCTGGCTTATCTATTCTGATATCAAGCGGACCACAGGGGCCAAGAGCGTCTTGAGCCTTTATCGCGTGCTCTCACCGTTTCCCGGCTATCTCAATTCCGCGTGGCTTGACAGCAAAAGAGTGCTGACCGACTCGGCTTTCGTCGACGCACGTGCGGAGATGAATCGCCGCGCACGCGCTCTGCTCACCGGCTTTCCCGTGAAAGACCATCGCGCCCAGCTCAGAGACGTGGACTCCATACAGTGGCAGGAGATCGAGGAGACGGTGGACGGCTTCGCCCGGCTTCTTCCGCAATTTGTGCTGCTTACGGCGATTTGGCAGAGATCTTTCCCGGCGGCGAGTCGGTTGATTGGAGCAGCCTGATCGCAGCAATCAGCACTCAGCAATTAGCATTTAGCCCGCAACCTCTCAGCATACCCAGAGAGATTTCATCGTCTGCCAGGATGTGAATCAGGCGGAATGCTGAGTGCTGACTGCTGAATGCTATCCCGGCGGCCACCCCAACTTCCTCCCTCCCAGCAGATGCAGATGGAGATGAAAAACACTCTGCCCGGAATCCGGGCCCACGTTGTAGACCGTTCGATAGCCTCGTTCAATGCCGCGATCGCGCGCGATCTTCGCCGCTACCAGTTGGCAGTAGCCGATGACTTCGGCATCCGCTTTGGTAGCTTCCTTAATGTCGACAATGTGCTTCTTGGGAATAATCAGCACGTGTGTGGGCGCTTGCGGCCGTACATCTTCAAATGCATAGGTCCGCTCGTCTTCATACACTTTTTTCGACGGGACCTTACCGGCAATGATGTTGCAGAAAAGGCAATCGCTCATAGCCAGAAAATGTTAACAGACGGGCCGTGCATCAACTTGCTCCGTCGGGCGCGAGCACCCGCACCCCAAGCTTCCGGTATGACGACGGGCTAACGCCGAACTCGGCGCGGAAAGCGTGGTTGAAATTAGATACATCGCCGAAGCCCGATTCCAACGCAATGTCCAGGACTTGTGAGGGCTCCGCAATCAGCCGCACGGCGGCGCGACGCAACCGTGAGCGAACGACGTACTGATGGGGAGTAACCCCGGCAAGCTGCTCGAAGATTCGCAGGAAATGATAGCGGCTCAGCCTCGCTTCGCGGGCAAGTGATGCCAGCGTATGCGGCATGTCCGGATATCTCTCCAGCATGCGAAGTACGCGGGTGACGCGCGCCTCGGTCGCGGGAGGATTGTTGCGGCTGGGTGACACAGCACCCGCAAGTGCGACACTGCGCCCCACCAGGTCCAGAGCAATTTCTTCCCAAAGGACGCTGCCGCTGGAGACGTCCTCGCCTTCCTTATCGCCTAATAGCCTGCTTTGCCGGTCAGAAACTTCGTCGGCCGCCGCCATAACCAGGGCACGTGCGATCACGCCGGATAACTCACGCACCGGCGGCACCCGCAAAGAAGAAAAAACTGGTGCGCGATTTCGGCCGCCAGTTTCGGCAACGATGCTCTCAAAATACTCCGGCTCATATTCAAAGGAGAGGCAGCGGTCGCCTATGCCATGTTCATGGCCGCACTCGAAAGATTGCCCCGCGTTACCCAGCAAGAGCGATCCGGGCGTCATAAGCTCTCGGCCTGCATGAGAGCGGTATTGAAACGTGCCTGCGACAACAATGGCGATAGACGGCTTTGAGTGCTGTTCTTCAAAAGCGCGGTCTCGAGGTCCGGCATGGCAGATCACATCCCGAACTCGCCAGGCTCCCCCTTCGGCAATCACCCGGCTGCAAAGCTGGCCGGCGCAATGCGCATGCACCTGGTCAGCCGAAGCTGAACTCGATTTGACCGCAATTTTCGCCAAGACTCCCTCTTCCCAAAACGATACAACATCCGTAGAGGCGCCGGAAAGCCGTCAGGCCCGCGCGCCCAAGCATTATCTGGAGGCAGAAAATGGCATCGAACGCTGTTCAGCAGGAAACGATTTCCATGAAGCTTATCAACCGCTGGGAGCAGGTTTGCCGGAAGCTCACCGCTCTGGGAGAAGAATTCCCCGACGGCAAGTTCGACTCGAGCCTGGTGGAAGGCACACGCACCGTAGCCGACGTGCTCAGGCACGTGGCGTTCTGGAATTACTATGTTGCGGAAACAGCCCGCGGTCACAAGGGAGACGATTCGGCCAATGAGCTTCCGAAAGAGAAGTTCGCCACCAAGAAGCAGATTATCAATGAACTGAACCGCAGCGCCGCGAATGCGACCGAGGCGTTGAAGAAGAATGCTTCCGGGCTGAGCCCCGAACTGGCTGAAACGCTCGTTACATTTATTGAGCACAATTGCGAGCATTACGGTCAACTGGTGGTATACGCGCGATTGAACGGAATTGTGCCGCCAGCTTCGCGGTAGGTGGTTCGCAATTGCTTGACGCCGATGGAGCGGGCCTTGGGTGGAGCAGCCCTTGGGTGGAGCAGGCCTTTAGGCCTGCGTACGGGACTGAAACTTATTCGGCTTTAGCCGCTGAGGTAACTCAGAACGCCAAATCGATGGGAACGGCGGGAAACCGTGAAGTCTGCCGCAGCGCAATCAAGAATCTGTGGAGGTAAATGATGAACGCGCAAGCCGCATTATCTGGAAATTTTTTTTCGGTGATTTCCGCCGAAGGCCGATCAAGTGAAATTCCGGAAGAACATGACGTTTACGGATGGCTCGTAGGAAGTTGGGACTTGGAAGTCCTGCATTACAAAGCGCTGGACGTTCGGTCACAGAGGATCACCGGAGAAGTTCATTTCGGTTGGGTTCTGGAAGGCCGCGCCATCCAGGATGTGTGGATCATGCCGCGTGTCGCCGATCGCGGCCCCGAATCGGACCGCGTTAACAACATGTTCGGCACCACACTGCGCATCTGGGACGCCGCAGTGCAGGCGTGGCGGATCCGCTGGTTCAATCCCGTAACCGGCCATGAAGAACGCCAGATGGGACGCAGAATCGGCGCAGAGATCGTCCAAACAGGTGCGCGCGCCGACGGCACTGCCACACGCTGGCGCTTTACTGAAATCACCGCGGACTCATTCCGCTGGATTGGCGAAGCGCTTGAACCAGATGGCAAAAGTTGGAAGGTTGAAGGCGAGTTCCGCGCGCGCCGGCGGCATCAAGGGTAATTCCCCGTAAGCCGAAAAGTTCCGGCTTAGAAGTGGCGGAGAGAGTGGGATTCGAACCCACGATACCCGTTAAGGTATACACGCTTTCCAAGCGTGCGCCTTCAGCCACTCGGCCATCTCTCCGGCGCAGGATGGGAATACGCACGCTTCTGCGGAACACCTCGCAAGTGTGCG
>DATNDP010000285.1:0-10342 GCA_035553195.1 Candidatus Acidiferrales bacterium | reverse complement strand
CGAGAATTCATCCGCCTGCTCACGCGCGATGCCGAACCGCTTGGCCAGCCGTTCCGCCGTGAGCCCCATTGAGAGATAGGTATCCGGATAGTTGTTCACCAGCCAGGGATTGGCCGAAACCTTGTTGCCGCCCATGGGAATCATGCTCATGGATTCGGTTCCGCCACCGATAGCAATCTCCGCGCGCCCGGTCATGATGGAGTCCGCGGCCAGAGAGATAGCCTGCAAACCCGACGAGCAAAAACGATTAATGGTCATAGCTGAAACTTCCACCGGCAGCCCCGCGCGCAAAGACGCAATCCGCGCCACATTCATTCCCTGCTCGGCTTCCGGCGTGGCACAGCCGATAATGACATCTTCAATTTCTTTCGGGTCTACTTGCGGCACGCGCTCCAGCGCGCCTTTAATGGCGACGGCTGCCAGATCGTCCGGACGCGTAGTGCGCAATGCGCCTTTACCCGATTTGCCGACCGCTGTACGAACTGAACTTACAATGACTGCTTCTCGCATAAATAGCTCCTGGCTTCTAGCTGCTAGCCTCTCGCTCATTGCAGGATAAACAAATCATCCGACAGACACATACTCGATATGAGCGCTCGGTTCAGGAATGGGTTCGCCATGCAGTTTCATGCCTTCTAGATGAAACTCAATACCTTCGCGAATGAGCTTCTTCACTTCCTCAAGGCTATCGGCAGCAACACCGAGGCCCGGCAGATCGGGAACATATGCGCCCCATCCAGACTCTGACTTTTCGTAGATCACCAAATATTTCATTTCAATCCTGCCTGCTTCAGCACGCTGTTAAGAGTTCCCTGCGGAACGTCTACGCTCGGATGACCGGCTATCGTCACCGTGCCTGGCTTGGTTGGATGATGGTACTGGCGGTGACTGCCACGTGTCCTTGCCAGCTTCCAACCATCATCTTCGATTCTTTTGATCAGGTCTCTAACTTTCAAGACCTAGTTCCTCAACGGTTTTCCCGTTTTCAACGTGAACTGAATCCGCTCCTGCGTCTTCTTTTCTCCGCAGAGCGACTTGAAGCCTTCCCGCTCCAGTTCCAAAATGTACCGCTCGCTCACGGGAGTACCCGGCGTCACGTTCCCGCCGCAGATGACTTCCGCCACCTTGGTTGCGACCTTTACATCGTGATCGCTGATGTATTCCGCCTGTCTCATTAGATGGATTCCCAGCTTCAAGGTAGCAAGCACGTTTTCACCGGGAGCGGGGACATCTGTCCGTGGCACCGGCGCTTTGTAGCCGGCGCGCGCCAGTTCCAGCGCACGCTCCTTCGCGTCACTCAAAAGACGGTCGCGATTCATCGTGATCAGGTCGCCATCAGAGAGGAACCCGAGATCCCGTGCCTCATATGCGGAGGTCGAAACCTTGGCCATGGCGATGATCTCGAAAATCCGCTTCAGTCCCTCCATCATCTCCACCGACTCGGCCCGACCGTCGGGGCGGACAGCCCGCGCCTTGTCGATGGCGCGCAGTAACATTTCTTTGCAGCCGCCGCCTCCCGGCAGCAGGCCTACTCCGACCTCCACAAGGCCCATGTACAGTTCAGAATGCGGCTGGCGCGCGGCCGAATGCAGGTTGATTTCACAGCCTCCGCCCAGCGTCATGCCAAACGATGCGGTCACCACAGGACGCGTGCAGAACTTGATGGCCTGCGTCATGCCCTGAAACTGCTTGATGGCAAGGTCAATCTCGTCCCATTCTTCTTCCTGAACGGCCAGCATCAGCATCATCAGGTTGGCGCCGACAGAGAAGTTCTGGGAATCTCCGGTAATCACAAACGCCTCAAACTGATCACCGATGCCGCCGGTCTTAAGCGTCTGCGTGACCATCTGCACAATGTCGCCGCCCAGGGCGTTCATCTTGGTGTGAAACTCAATGCAGCCTACGCCGTCGCCCAAGTCAATCAGCGATGCACCAGGATTTTTCTTCACGACGCCTTGCGACTTCTTCGCCACCTGTACTGACCACACGCCCTCAGCAACCGGGACGGGCTCGTATTGTCCCGTGCGCAGATCGAAGTAGGCCCGCCCGGAGGGCGCCGCAGGATCGTCCTTGTACCAGCTCTTCGCGCCCGACGCGAGCATCTTTTCGACATTCGCAGAAACGGGCTTGCCCTCGCTCTTCATCCTGGCGACGGTAGCTTCCACGCCGGCCATGTCCCACACTTCAAACGGGCCCGCGTCCCAGTTGAAACCCATGCGCATGGCCTCATCGATTTCAACTACGCTATCGGCAATTTCCGGAATCCGGTTCGCCGAGTACGTCCACATCTCGGAAACCGTGGTCCAGATGAATTTGACTGCTTTATCGCGCGGATCGCCGTTCAGAATAGTACGCAGGCGCTCACCCATGTCGTCGATGTTCTTCGCCATCTCCAGCGCCGGGAACTTGGGCTTTTGTGCCGCGTGATAGTCCAGCGTCTTCCAGTCGATTACCTGCCGTTCCTCTCCGTGCGCGCTCTTCACCTTTCTATAGAACCCGGCTTTGGTCTTGTCACCCAGGAGCTTGCGCTCGAGCATCTTCTCGAAAAATTCGGGCAGCTTCAGTTCGGAACGCTCGTCCTGCACGTTTTTACTAAAATTCCTGACCACGCTCGCCAGCACATCGAGACCGACCAGATCAATGGTGCGGAAGGTGGGATTCTTCGTCCAGCCGCTGGAAGTCAGCGCGTCCACTTCTTCAATGCTGAACTCCATCTCCTGCATTACACGAAAAACGTTCAGGCCGGCATAGGTCCCAATCCGGTTGGCAATGAAATTTGGCGTGTCCTTGGCAGCAACAATTCCCTTGCCCATGCGCACGTCGCAAAAATGCGAAACGGCCTCGACGGCTGCACGATCGGTTTCCGGCGTGGGAATGATCTCCAGCAAGCGCATGTAGCGCGGGGGATTGAAGAAGTGCGTGCCAAACCAGTGCCGGCGGAAGTCCTCGCTGAATCCCTGGGCAATACTCGCCACCGGCAGCCCGCTCGTATTCGTGGTTACAATGCTCCCCGGCTTGCGCGTGGCTTCAACCTTCCTGAGCAAGGAGCGTTTGATCTCCAGGTTTTCAGCGACAGCTTCAATGATCCAGTCGGCGTCGGCGATGAACTTCATGTCATCTTCAAAATTGCCGATTGTGAGAAGCCTCTCCAGCCCCTTCTGAAAGAATGCTGCAGGCTTTGACTTGATGGCCGCATCCAGCCCCGCTGCCACAATCTTGTTACGCGCGGCCTTGTCTGGGCTCTGCGCTGCGTCCGGCGGGATGATATCCAGCAGCACGCAAGGAATTCCGGCGTTGGCCATGTGAGCAGCAATCCGCGCGCCCATGGTTCCCGCGCCTAAAACTGCGACTTTATCAATGCGCTGGGCCGTCGGCTTGCCATTGGGCCGCGTGGGTATGCGTCCCGTACCCTGAACCGGAGGGAAAACGGCTGATTGGCTCATGAGTGCGACTCCTCAAGAAGAATCGAACAGAAAAGAAGGCGGAACTTGGGATTCCCAGCATCATAGCAGTTTCTATTGTGGTTCCTACAGACAGCGCTCCCGAAGTACGCAGCCAAAAATCATCTCCTGTAAATGTCGAACAAGAACCGGGGGAAAACAGACCGGCACTGCCTAAAGAAGGGACAGTGTAGCAGCCCAATCAATTCGGAACAGCTTAGTGAATGAACATTCATTCAGTCAAGTACCACCTTTTAACTCAGTCGTTTAGCGCCCGCTATCCATTTTACCTTTGGTCCCTGGCTGGAAAATCATCCGGGTGCGCTCTTACGTACTCAAGCGCCTTTCTTGCCACGTCTTTCTCGCCGCTATAGCTCAGGTTTTTCGCCGCTTCCTCAAGCGGCATCCACCATGCACGGCGAACTTCGTGCTGCATGTTGGGTTTGATATCACCGATCTGCCCTGACTGGTACTTCATCAGAAAAAAGCTAACGACCTTGAAAACACGGGCATTATCCGACCATTTCCTGAAATACATGTATTTGATGTCTGCCAGCTTGGTAATGGCATTGGCGCGGAGCCCAGTCTCTTCGCAAACTTCGCGAACGGCCGTTTCAACCGGCTTTTCGCCTTTGTCAATGTTGCCTTTTGGCAAAGCAACCGTATTTTTCCTGTCTTCGGGCTCACCGTCCCGGCCCGGCTCAATCACTGCAGCCCACCACTGGTTTTGCATATGGCGCAGAACCAAGGCGCCGGCTGAGAATTCACGCACCATGAGAGATATAGATGAACGCAGGCATTCTAATGGAAAGCCAGCAAGATACCTGCGTTGCAAACATTCTGAGTCCCGGCGGTTACCAAGGTGACGTTCGCCAGCAGCCTTTGGCGCCGAAAAACGCTGGAAATATGTGAATCTTGGGCCAAAATGGGAACAACTAAACATATACAGCATCGTTTAATTCAGTAGAGTGCATCTTAGAATGTGTGCTGTCGCTGCCTTGCCGAGCGGAAAACGTTAGGCGCAAGTGACTGCGCCAAATCAGGGAGCGCCGGGTGAAGAATCCTTTAAGCGCGATCGTGAAGTCCGTTAAGGCGTTCGGACGCGAGCTAACCCGCCCTCTGCCCCAATTGGGCTCCCTTGTGGAACCCGCCCCTCGCCCCAAATTAGGTATCGCTCTGGGCGGCGGATTTGCCCGTGGCCTGGCCCACATCGGCGTCCTGAAAGTGCTGGAAGAAGAGCAGATTCCCATTGACTTTGTGGCCGGAACCAGCGTGGGATCAGTGATTGGCGCCGGTTACGCCAGCGGTGTTTGCGCCAAGGAACTCGACGAAATCGCTCACCTGGTTCGTTTCAAAGACTTTTCCCGCTGGACCTTCTCCCGTTTCGGCCTCTTCAGCAATGACAAGATGGCTATTTTCCTGGGCAAGATCCTGCGCTGCAAGACCTTTGAGGAATTGAAGATTCCTCTCGCCATCGCCGCCACTGACATCATCTCCGGCGAAGCGGTAGTCTTCACCAGCGGCGATCTGGTTGCTCCGGTTCGCGCAAGCTGTGCCTACCCGGGGATGTTTCAGCCTGTACAGATAGGTTCCCGACTGCTGGTTGATGGCCTGCTGGCCCACGCTGTTCCGGCCATGCCGCTGCGGGAAATGGGCGCTGAGCGCGTGCTTTCTGTATATCTGGCGGCACACTGGGTCAAGCCGCGCGGGCCTCGCCATGTGTTTGATGTGATTGGCCAATGTTTCTCCATCGCGCAGGACCGCATGTGCGGACCGTGGCGGGCTGCTTCTGACCTGGTGCTCGAGCCCGAAATCGGCGATTTTGGCTACGATGATTTTGTCCGCGCCACGGATCTCATCCGCGCCGGCGAAGTGGCTTGTCGCGCGGCCATGCCGACGATTCGGCAATGGTTTGCAGCTACTCAGCCCCAACCCGTCCAGCAACAGAATGCCGCGGCAACCGTTCCGGCAACCGCCAAAAGCTAAGGCCGCGCAGCGGTTTGTTTCCGGCGATCTTGCATCGCCAGTTCCAGTTTCAAAGCAGCAGGAATGCGAACTTTCCTATCTGCTTGCCATCCGGCGAATATACTTCCAGCACAAGGCGATCAGTGACGGGACGGTCGCCAATATCAAAATTGACGCGAAAAACGCGCTCGTCGTAGGGCACGTCCGCCGGCACGCCGATCATCCTGACAGACCCTGGGTCAATCTGTTTTGAGACCAGCGCGTCGTAGTCGCGCAATTTGAACTTCAAGCTGACAAGCAGACTGGCGGGATCAGATGCAAACGCCAGCGACGAACTCGGCGGATCGAGCACTGCCCGGCGCAGAGAGGCTGTCACACGGAAGCTAAATCGCTGCGGAAAGCGCTGAAGTTTGCTGCCATCCGGAAGCACGATCCTGGAATTCAGCCCCTGCGATATACGGCGCGCTCCTTTGAGTTGCGGGCACTCGATCAGCGCCATCAAAGAGACCGTGGCGCCCGAGGGTTTCAGTTGAATCACTTTGTAACCAGCAGGGATTGATCCGTGCATGCTCTGGTCCGGCTCAGTGACGGCATCCGTTTTTGCCGTCGCGATTCCGAGGAGCAGAACGCCGGCCATCAACCAATGAATCGAGCGAATGCGGTCCGCCTTCATGCTTGCCTTCCCTGCCGCCGGTGGCACAACTCGGCTGCACCGTGATACACAAAGAACTGACATCTCTGTAAGAAAACCGGGAGTAAAAAGAAGATGCCTCGTTTGCTTTGTTTTACCGCCCATCCTGACGATGAGGCCGGCGGTTTTGGCGGCACTCTGCTGCGCTACGCGGAAAAAGGTGTGGAAACTCACGTCATCTGCCTCACTCCCGGGCAGGCAGCCACGCATCGCGGTGGAGCGAAATCTGACGAGGAACTCTCCGCTGCCCGTCGCAAGGAATTTGCCGAATCCTGCAAGCTGCTGAAGGTCACACAAGGCGCCGTGCTCGACTACCCTGACGGCAAACTTGATCGCCAGGACTTCCATGCGCTTGTGGCCGACCTCACGCGGCGCGTGCGCGAACTCAAGCCCGACGTCATCATGACTATGGGCCCTGAAGGCGCGATCACGGCACATCCTGACCACTCCATGGCTTCCGTCTTCGCCACCATGGCCTTCCACTGGGCAGCCCGCAGCAACCGCTTCCCTGAGCAGTTGCAGAACGGCGTCAGCCCTCATCAGACGCAGAAGCTTTACTACGGAACGGCGCTGTTCACCATGCCCGATCGCCAGCCCGTTGCCCTGCCGCCTTCCTCCGCCGTGATTGAACTTTCTTCCCATGAAATAGAAACCAAGATTGCCGCTTTCAAGTGCCACACCAGCCAGTCGCCGCTCTTCGAATTCTTTGAAGAGACCGTCCGCCGCCGCGGGAAGCTGGAACTGTTTCACCTCGCCGCATCTGCGCAACCGAGGAAGGTGGAGACGGAGACGGATCTGTTCGCAGGACTCTAGCCGTTAGCCTTTAGCCATTAGCCTTCAGTCGCGAGCAACCGTGCAAGTCTAAGGGCGGCGAACGGCTAAAAGGCTAACGTCTAGTTGCCCACTGCTATTTCCCCAGCGGCTTCAATATCTCACTCAACACATCCTCCTTCGATTCATCCCGCACCAGGTGCGCGTACTTTTCGCCGCCGTGATAGTCAAGCGTATGCGTCTTGTAGAAGTCGCCATTGGAGACCAGCAACTCCAGCGGCGCTTTGCTGTGTACGCCTTCCGCAAGCGCATCGCGCAGGATGTCCGGCGTGTACTTGCGCCCATTCACCGCAATCAAAATTGAGCCCGGAGCGATGCCGGCCTTCCACGCCAGGCTGTTCATGATCACGTCATGGATTTCGCCTTTATCGTCCAGCACCAGCCCGATGGAAAATCTTGCATCCACTGCATTGCGCGTCTTTTCCATGGCTTTGGTGAACTCGCTGGGCTGATCGGTGTAGATCAGTTTCCAGCCGCCATTCGTGATCCCGCCAAGAGGCGCTCCCGGCCCGTACGTATCGAGGCGATCGCGCAGGAATTTGGCCCAGTCGTAAGAAACCACTTCATTCAGCGTCTTGACCACACTTTCAAACGTGTACGGCACCACTTCGGGGGGTGTGTTCTGGCCTCCATGGAAAAGCCGGCAAAAGTCGTTGAGCGACTTCTGGCCGTGTGTCTGCTGGCGAATGACCGTATCCGCTTCAAGCCAGATCAGGAAGCCTTCCGGATAGTAGTCAACGCTGCGCCGCCAGCTCTCAAATTCTTCCGGCGCGTCATAAAGGATCTGCGCCGCATCGGCGGTATCCTGCAGCGGACGCCAGCTCCGGCCCGGCGTATGGTCAAGCGCAGCCGCGGCTTCAGCGGCTTCATCCAGGAACTGCTGTTTTGTCCACAATCCCGTGCGTGCCGAAAGAATGTAGCCCCAATAGTCCGTCAGGCCTTCGTAAACCCAGAGCAGGTCTCCCTTCATGGGGTCCTGGTAGTTGGGGGTCGCCAGTCCCAGAGGGCGGCGATACTTGCCGTTCCAGGAGTGCGTCATCTCATGCGGCAGCAAACCGCCGGCGAGCCAGCGCATGTCGTCATCAATCATCGTGCGCTCGCCCACGCGGTCGTCGCTGGACTGGTGATGCTCCAGCCCGAAATGCGCCGTGTGATCGCTCAGCGTCAGCAGAAAGTCGTAATGCAGATAATGCCTTGCGCCGAACAGAGCGCCAGTTTCCGCAACCAGGTTTTTGTACTCGTCGATCGTCTGTTGCGGGATGGCCAGCGCCGCTTCGCTATCGGCCGCCATGTCGAGGTAGTGCGGAATGGGCTGCTGCGACGAGAGCGGGATCCGGCGAAAGTGCGCGCCCGAGAGCACTGGCGAATCCACCAGCATGGTCAAAGAGACGGGCTTGAAGCTGATTTCATTTGCGGCAGCGCCCGGCTCAGTTTGATGCGCCACTTCCAGAGCGGTGCCAAATTTCCAGCCTGCAGGCAATTTCACAGTCGGCTCGACCGTGAAATTGTCACTTTTCGTGTCGCTCGGGTAGAGCACCACCTGGTTCCAGCTCAGCACCAGCAATTGCGTGGTGGCGGAAGCGCCCGATGAAAATCCCTCCGGAGGCGCAGGCATCACCAGATCAAGCTTGATGGCCAGCGTGCTCACACCTTGGGGAACGTCGAGGTGAAACGCGTACATATCTACCAGGTCACGCCGCCAGGTGAGCCGCTTGCCGCCGGCAAAAAACTCCAGGCCGGTCAGGTCCACGATCGGGCCTGTAGGTCCATGCTCGCCGGGAATCCACTTGGGATAAACCAGCGTGACCGCCCCCGGACGCACCGCAATCTGTTCCTGCGCGTGCAGGATCTTTTCCGGCGCCTGCGTGGCGTCCACAAAGAGTTGAATCGGCTGCGAAGGCGCCGCTTGCGCCGCCACCACAGGCGTGTGTTTCCTTTTCTGCGCGAACGCTGATGTAACCGTTAGCAACAGAACTGAAATTAGTATTCTCTGAGAAATCCTCATCATTTCCATCAATCTCCATCAAGCGCACCAGACTAAAACTCCAGCAGCAAACATGGCAAGTGTCGTGTGCCGATATTTAGCGACTGCAAATTTCCAACCACAAAGGACACAAAGGAAGCACAAAGAAAAGCAGCCGCCCAGTCGCCTAGCGTTTGATAGACCGCCTGCGCTCGCGTGTTCATTGTGGGAAACTGCTTTCTTCTTCCTTTGTGCTACCTTCGTGCCCTTTGTGGTTAACGCATTCCCCGGGAACTTTCCCCACCTCCCACGCGTACCATGTGGCAGCAAATTCTTCCTGAGGATGGCTGCCACCATGAAGCCGAACATCAAACTCGCGACGTTCCTGCTCCTTCCCGCCCTCGTCTTGCTGGTCGGTTGCAACCTGGGTCCCTGGAGCGAAGGCAGTTTTCACCGTGACCTGCAGGTAAACGGCACCGTTGATCTCCAGTTGCAAGCCGGAGCGGGAAGAATTACCGTCCACACCGGCGAGGTCCAGAAGGTCTCCATTGATGCCCACATCCGCGCCAGGGGCGGATGGGGCATGAGCGGCGAAGCCAAGGTTCGCGAGCTGGAAAAACATCCTCCCATCGATCAGCGCGGGAACCTCATCGTGATTGGCCATAATCAGGACCACAATTTGCGCCACAACGTCCGCATCGACTACGACCTCATCGTTCCTCCGCAGACCCGGCTCACCACCGTCACAGGCGCGGGAAACCAGAGAATCCAGGGAATCCAACTGGGTGTGGACGCGCGCTCCGGAGCGGGCAACATCACGGTTGAGCAATGCACCAGCGATGTCCGGCTGGAGACCGGCGCAGGCAGCATTGACGTCCGCGACATGCAAGGCGCGCTCGATCTTGCGAGCGGAGCCGGAACCGTGAATGTTCGCGGCACTCCCAAACATGACTGGCGTGTTCGCGTCGGCGCGGGAAGCATCCACCTGAAAGTGCCGCGCGCCTCCTCATTTGACCTGGACGCCCAGTCGGGATTCGGCTCTGTCAGCGTCGCCAGCGGATTGAAAGTGGATGGCGAAGTTTCGTCCCGCCGCGTGCAGGGCAAAGTGGGTAACGGCGGCCCTGCCGTGGACCTGAACAGCGGCGCCGGCTCCATCAGCATTGACGAGTAACACTCTCTCTGCTTTGAGTAGAACGCGGGTTCACGATGCTGGATCCGCGCTCATCCGCGTGAATCCGCGGTAGGCACCTGGCTTCTCTGGTTAAGCTCACCGCGATCGGCTAAGTGGCTGAGTTTACAACATCGTAAACCTTAGCCACCCCACCCCCTCCCCCAGGTCATCCCCGGAAAATATGGACTTAGCGGAATCCTCCCCGGGGTTGATTTCCGCATTCAGTGGTTAGTTTCGGACCGAAAAAGATCGCCACTTTTACTACTTGGCTAATAGCCCCA
>DATNDP010000284.1:0-5491 GCA_035553195.1 Candidatus Acidiferrales bacterium | reverse complement strand
CTGACGCAACTGCAGGAAACCCATAATCAGAAGAACTGGTTTGTTTCCGAGAAAGAGGCCACTGCGGACCTGACGCCGGAGCAGGCCGCCTGGTCGGACGGAAAGAACCATTCCGTGGGCCAGTTGGTCCAGCACCTGAACTTCTGGAACTCCAACAATCTGGCGGCTTTCAAGGGCCAGCATCCGCAGGGTCCGGAGGGCAACGACAACAGCAACACCTTCAAGTTTGACCCCAAACAGTGGGACGCCGCGCTCAAGCAGTTCGATAGCGTGATGAACGAATGGGAGCAGACGGTGGAAAAAGCAGACGACGCAACCCTGGCGAGGCTGGCTCCCCTTGTGGCTCACATCGCGGAGCATAACGCCTATCACATTGGAGAGATGATCGCGGTGCGCAAAGGGCACGGAATGTGGAATCCGGAGCTGGGGGTGAAATAGGCTGCTTTTGGTACCAGAACTTCTGTTGGAACGGCACGGGAACGACCAATTAGTGCACGTGCACGCTCGCGGCTGCGCTTGGGACGTGTGGCACAGCCGGGGTCCCCGACATGCGCTTCGCGTGACGGGGTGGAGGCGCCCCCGGCTGTGAGCCTTTGTTTTTCATGAGGCCAGCGCATGAGCAGACCTCCTCCCAAACCATCCCATTTCCACTCCGCGCATTTAGGAGGAGTGAGTGAGGGCTACTGTACCGATTAAACATCTACTCGTCTACCTCTTCGTAGCAAGAGAAATTTGGCGCTTTTGCCCGTTAGGTGATTGCCGGATTCAGAAGAATGTAGCAAAAACCGGGGAAGCTTCGACTTCTGCACCGCCGGGGCGGCTGTGCCACACTCTCTATTATCAGCAAAGATCACCTTGAATTCATGCAGGTGACCTCGGCCAGATTTAAAAGTCTAAGCAAGGGAACCGTCTGCCCGCGTTCTACGTACTAACAATTACTCATGAGAATGGCCATGGACATCTTCGCCCAGGCGCTCCGCACGTTGTGGGCCAATAAGCTGCGCTCCTTCCTGACCATGTTCGGGATTGCCTACGGGGTCTTTTCCCTGCTCATGCTGATCGGCGTGGGCGAGGGCTTCCGCTCCGGCCAGCGCAAGAACATGGCCGACATCGGCGAGGACGTAATTTTCATGTGGCCGGGCCAGATCCCCGCTGTTTCCGGGCAGCATCAGGGCGGGCGCCCCTACTTCCTTACTTACAAGGACTATCTTGATATCCGGCGCGAGGCCCCGGCGGTGAAAGATGTAGTGCCCATCATTAACCGGGGCGACCTGCGCGCCGTGAGCGATTACGCCAGCACCAGTGGCGCTTTCACCGGCGCCACGCCGAACTTCGCCCGCGTGCGCTACCTGCCACTGGGCGAAGGCCGCTGGCTGAACGAGGCCGACGAAGAACAGAAGCGCAACGTTTGCGTGCTGGGCTATCAAATGATGCGCAACTTGTTTCCCGGACGGCCCGCCATCGGCAGCACCATTTTAATCAACGATATCCGCTTTGAGGTGGTGGGCGTGCTGGCCAATTGGGGACGCCAGGAAAACAACTTCAACAATCTCCGGGTATACCTGCCGCTGAGCGCCATGCGCGAGTATTTCCCCATGAAGAACGCGCACACGCCGGACGATATCGGCGGGCTGAACCTGCAGCCGATCAGCCGCGAGAAGCACCGCGAAGCCATCGATCAGGTGCACCGGATCATCGCGCGCAACCACCAGTTCGATCCCGACAACCAGGACGCTTTTGAGCAGTGGGACACCATTGAGAGCACCGACCGCGTCGGCAAGATTTTTACCGCCATGGATTATTTTTTGGGCGGCGTAGGGCTGATTACGCTGGCGCTGGGAGCGATTGGGATCATTAACATCATGCTGGTAGCAGTGACCGAGCGCACGCGCGAGATTGGCCTGATGAAAGCTGTGGGGGCCACCACGCGCGACGTTATGGTGCAATTCTTCCTGGAAGGCGCATTCCTGACGGCGCTGAGCGGGAGCATCGGCGTGATTGGCGCGCTGGGAATCTCAGAGCTGCTGACTGTGATGTGGCCCAAGACTAACATGGGATTTGATCCGCCGCATGTCGTGCCCATGTCGGCAGCGCTGGCCGTGGCGGCGCTCTCGCTGGCGGGAATTGTTTCCGGGCTTTATCCTGCGCACAAAGCCGCGATGCTCACGCCGGTGGAAGCGCTGAGGAAGGAGTAGCCATGGTGCACGATCTCCTCGACCAAGCCTGGGGCGCCATGCGCCACAATCGCCGCCGCACCGCGCTGACCATGCTCGGCATGGCGTGGGGCATCGCCACCGTGGTGCTGCTGCTTTCCTACGGCGCCGGCTTCGGCAAGGCCATCGGCAACATCTTTTCCCAGATGGGCATGCAGATGATGGGCTTCTTCCCCGGCCGCACATCACTGCAGGCGGGCGGCTCCAAGGCGGGCGTGCAGGTGCGCTTCACCCTGGATGACGTTCAGCATATCCAGGATCTGGTTCCGCTGGTACGGCACATCAGCCCAGACGTGTGGCTGGAAGGCGCGTCAGTCCAGAACGACAACCGGTCGTATTCGTTTCAGGTGGACGGCTTTTATCCTTCCATCCAGTACATACGCTCGCTGGATCTCGATACGGGACGATTTTTTAATCCGGACGATCTGACACAGCGCGCGCACGTGGCCGTGATCGGCTCAGAGGCTAAGACCAAGCTTTTTTCCGGCCAGTATGCGGTGGGAGAAACAATTCGCATTAACGGCATCAGCTTTGAGGTGATTGGCGTGCTCGCGCCCAAGATGCAGGAGGGCGATGACAACATCAATCGGCTCGTCTACGTGCCCTTCACCACCATGAGCGACCTCAAGGACACGGAGTACCTGAGCGCGATCTGGCTGAACTATGAAGGTGACCAGTTCGAAAAGATTGAAGGCAACGTGCGCAGCGTGCTGGGCAGCTTTCATAACTTCAATCCCAAGGACCCGCGTGCGGTGTTCTGCTGGAACTCGATGAAGTCGCTGCATAACTGGCAGATCTTTACGATTGCGCTGGAGTTTCTGCTGTCCTTGATTGGCATGTCCACGCTGGCGGTGGGCGGCGTGGGGCTAATGAACATCATGTTGGTTTCCGTCACGCAGCGCACGCGCGAGATCGGCGTGGAAAAAGCGCTGGGCGCGCGGCGACGTGACATCCTCTTTCAGTTTCTGGCGGAAGCGATGGCCATCACCTTTGCCGGAGGTCTGCTGGGAATCGTTGTGGCCTACCTGATTTCATTCAGCGTAGGCCGTATTCCGCTCTACAGCTACATCGCGCAAAATGCGCAAGGTGGCGATATACGCTTGGTCATCTCGCCGATGAACCTGGCCGTTTCAACCAGCATTCTCATTTTAGTGGGAATCGTGAGCGGCATGCTGCCGGCCATCAAGGCCTCGCGCCTGAATCCGATTGAGGCGCTAAGGTATGAGTAGAGCCCGCAGTAGCGTTTCTGGTTGCGATGAAATTTGATAGCTGCAGATTAAGAGAAGATATGTGTGCACAGGCGCCTCGCCTGTGCATTGTGTTGGGTTGATGGCATTTCCGGGTATCTGAGTACAAAAGGTATGCTGCTCTCTCAGGCTTACACCTCCCGGCAAGATGAAGCCATGCCTAGCTGTGAAGCTGAGCCATGCGGCACTGTGGACAGCCCGGCACAGCCGAGGGCGGCTGTGCTACCTCATTTTCTGTTTGGTCTTTCACCTTTTCTAACTGCGAAAGCTAAATCGTTCCGTCGCTTTGCTCTTAAGAAGCTTTACCGTTCAGCTTTTCCGCCGCTAACGTCATCTCCCCTGTGACGAATCTCACCGAGACAAGCCTCCCGCTTCGGGTTAAAATAGCAAGTTGAAATTGAAATTCAATTTCATTTTCAATTAGCCCAATCGCCCGAATTCATTCTGGAGAAAAACTGCCTGTGTCGCGGCTGCAAGCAAAGCTCGCTGGAATTTTGCCGGCGCTGTTCCTCGTTTTCATCTACCCTGTTCTCTGCCATGCGCAGGAGAATTACTTCATCACGTACACGCACAACATGGAGGAACCGGGAACACTGGAGCTCTCCAGCAAATCGGTCAGCGGCATGCCCCGCAACGGCAACAGTTTCATTGGCAATGCTCTCGAATTCGAATACGGCGTGAAAACCTGGTGGACCTCAGAACTTTATCTCGACGGGCAGACCACGTTCGGCGAAAGCACGCTGTTCACCGGATGGCGTCTTGAGAACCGCTTCCGTCCTTTACTGCGCGAGCACTGGATCAATCCGGTGCTTTACTTCGAATTTGAGAACATCAACAGCGCGGACAAATCACTCTTGGAAATCGTCGGCCACGATGGCATATCAGATTTTCTCAGCCGCAATGACCGCAGTGAAAAGGAGCGGGAAGCTGAGCTGCGGCTGATTCTTTCCAGCAACGTGAAGGGCTGGAACATCTCGGAGAACATGATCGCGGAGAAGAACCTTGCCGCCGAGCCCTGGGAATTCGGCTACGCCGTTGCGGCCAGCCGCCCGCTGTCACTGATAGCGAGCCCGAATCCCTGCGTTTTCTGCCGGGAGAATTTCAGCCTGGGCGCGGAACTCTATGGCGGACTGGGCGACCGCTATAGCTTTGGCCTGAACAACACATCGCATTATCTCGCGCCGACTCTGGCCTTCCGCATGCCCAATGGGCCATCTTTCCAGATTTCTCCCGCAGCCGGCCTCAACAAGAACAGTCACGGCATGCTGCTGCGCTTCGGGGTTTCCTATGAATTTAATCAATTCGCAAGCCTGTGGAGAAGTAGATGAAACGGGCCCGGATCTTTCTTCTCGCGCTCTGCGCAGTGCTTTCCGCCACGCTTCTGCTGGCTGCCGCCGGTGACGGTCTGTGGGTAACGCGAGTGCCGGAGAAGGACCGCGCTCGCGCCAATCCGTTTGCGGGCAATGCCTCAGCGCAGGCCGCCGGCGCCAAGCTGTTCAAGCAGAACTGTGCCTCATGTCATGGCGACGACGCGTTCGGGAAAGACCACCATCCCAGCCTGCATAGCGACCGGGTACGCAACGCCACACCGGGCGAACTGCAATGGCTGCTCAGCAACGGCAGCATGAAAAACGGAATGCCATCATGGTCGCGACTGCCGGAGCAGCAGCGCTGGCAAATCGTCAGCTTTCTGAAGTCATTGCAGAACGCAGATGCGCAGATGGCCATAAAATCGGACAAGTAATCTCACGAGCAGGCCACCCAACCATCGCTTAGCTCAGCGCATTCTTTGGAATGCGTTCACAACGTCGTTCACGAACTTAATGAAGCCCTGCGCGTTGGCCGCCCAATCCTGCGCAAAAGCCCAGTGAATCACGCTCAGCCAAAGCGTCAGGAAGAGTAGATTCAGGCCGATCATCATGGCGATCACAAACAGCATCATGGCGCCCACAAACGCGAAGGCTACCGCGCCGACGGCGTAAACCAGAACCATGACTGCTGTCATTACCGGACCCCAGCGCCGTCCCTGAG
>DATNDP010000283.1:0-6094 GCA_035553195.1 Candidatus Acidiferrales bacterium | reverse complement strand
GGACGTTGTAGCACCATTTCCAGCGAGGTGCCCTGTTCAATGCGGACGTCCTGACCGCGCGTAAACAGCACTTCTCCAAGTCCGACCGCCGCGCCCGCCAGGCCGCCCACTCCGGCTCCTTTGGCTCTTCCGGTAGTCACTCCCCCAATCACTGCACCCGTGGCTCCTGTGGTTGCCACTGTGGCTGCGTCCTTGCCTTTCTGGCCATTAGCTTTTACGGAGCCTTCGTTATCGTTCACGGTTGAATTCGTGGCGCCAGGCTCGCTTTTGAGTGCTCCCGGGAGATCGACTGTGTAACCGTTCGGAAAAATCATGGTGTTGAAATGGAATAGGATCTGCGCCCGGCCCTTGATCCTTCCGGCGCGCTCCACATGCGCGATTTCGCCCTTCACGTATGTGCCGGCGGGTATAACCACAATGTTGTCCTGAGTAACGGGAAAGGAAGTCTGGCAATAGACGCCGTCGCCCACGTGTGCGCTCTTGGTATCGATGGGACTTTTGAGCTGAAGGAGAACTTTCGTGCCGGCGGGGACAATGATTGCTTGTCGCGGATTTTGGGCTGCCTCGGACTGACTCGCCGCAGAAGGCTCGGCTGACTGGGAACCAACAGAGGCGCCATTTTGAGCTCCTGCGCCGATTGCAAGGACCCCCAAGAACAAAGCCGCAAATATTGGCATACGGATATCTCCGTTCCTGAAGATTGTAAATGTAAGTGAAAGCTGCTGACGTGAGATGCTGATTACGTTCGCCTGGCTGCCTGCGCCTGCTCAATTTCCTGCAGGATTGATCGAGCTGCCTCAGCGGGATTCGCGGCGTGGGAGATGGGACGCCCGATCACGAGGTGTGTCGCTCCTGCTGCAATGGCGCCGGCTGGTGTGGCCACTCTCTGCTGATCGTCCAGACTCGAACCGGCAGGACGGACTCCAGGAGTGACGATAGCAAAACCTTCGCCCAGCGCTTTCCTGATTTGGGCTGCTTCCTGGGCTGAAGCCACCACGCCTGCCAAGCCGGCGGCCTTGGCCAGCGCGGCAATCCGCAAAACCTGATCGAGCGGTCGGCCAGCTATGCCGACCTCCTGCAGGTCGTCATCGTTCATGCTGGTTAAGACAGTCACGGCAAGCAGGCTGACCCGACCACCCGCCGCGTCCGTAGCAGCCTTCAGCATGGCCGCTCCTCCGGATCCGTGGAGGGTAAGCATGGACACGCCGAGTTCCGCAGCCTGCTTAACCGCTTGGCCGACAGTATTGGGGATGTCGTGGAACTTGAGATCCAGGAATACCTTGTGGCCCGTTCGAATCAGCTCCCGCACGAAAGCAGGCCCTTCAGCGGTGAAAAGCTGCAATCCCACTTTGAACAGGTCTGCAGCGTCACCAACTTGTTGCACCAGGTCGTGCGCCTCTGCGGCGCTGGGTACGTCCAAAGCAACAATCAGCCGCTCACGTGCGCTGGCGCGGGCGGGTGTCATCGCCCCGTCTGAAATGGGGAGGGCCATCCTCCCCAGTATAGTACCTGGAAGCTTTAGTTCGCGCCGAGTTCCTGGCCGGCAGCCGAGGCGACTGTGGGAGGGTCAATCAGGTCAATGCGGACCTTCTCTACCCCGTCGCGGAAATTCAGCATGCGCGCAGCACTGTAGCTGAGGTCCATAATCCGGGTGCCGACGTATGGACCCCGATCATTGACTCGTACAATCACCCATTTCCCGTTGCGCAGGTTGGTTACCTTCACGTAGGTGCCCAAGGGAAGCTTCTTGTGGGCAGCGGTCAGCTCGAACATGTCGAAGTCCTCACCGCTGGCCGTAGTTCTGCCGTGAAACTGCTTCCCGTACCAGGAGGCAAGGCCCACCTGATAAGGTTTGGGTTGAGACTTGCTCGGTTTGTGTGCTGCCGCCTTTGGGCCTTGATCGCTCCTTAGGGTCTTAGAGCTGGTTGTGACCTTGGGGTTGGTCGGTATTTTGGTTTGGGGCTTCAGGTGGTCGTGAACGGGAGCCGCCCCCACGTTGGCAGCCAAGCAACCGGCTACCGCCAGAATGGACAGTACTCGAGTCATGCAGACTCCTTGATTTCGTAATTTTCAGGGTCCCCCAACTACTCGTCATGGTTCGGGAATTCTATGATTTTGCTGAGCAAAATAGCAATCGCTTTATCTTCCCTGAAACTTCTAGTGTTGCTTTTTCGCCACATCCATGCTAGCCAATGAGTGCTGCCAATCCCTCAATGGCTTGTTCGTTTGATGTCCTGAGTGACAGCTCCGTTAGCCAAGGGTTACAGAATAAATGCAAAAATTTTATGCATATGCACCGCTTGGCGGGATCAGCAGACTCCCTGGCAGCGCCTCGCGGGCGCGATATCTCCTGTTACACTATTGGTTTGGGAGGCTTCTGGACGCGTGCAGGGCGTATACATTTTGTCGGCGGTTCGGACCCCGATTGGCAAGTTTGGCGGCAAGCTGGCTGGCCTGACTTCGCCCGATCTGGGCGTTGTGGCGGCAACGGCTGCCCTCGAAAGAGCTGGAGTTCAGGGCAGCCAGATAGAGGAAACCATCTTCGGGAGCGCTCGGCAGGCTGGGAACGGTCCCAATCCCGCCCGACAGATATCGGTTCGCAGCGGCGTCCCGAAAGAATCCCCTGCTTATACCGTGAACCAGGCCTGCGCTTCAGGGGTGAAGGCGATTGCCCTCGGCTTCCAGGAGATCGCGTTCGGCAATATGGATTGCGCGCTGGTGGGAGGGACCGAATCCATGTCCCGGGTTCCTTATTATCTGGACGGGGGCCGATGGGGGTACCGCCTTGGAAACCAGGAGCTGGTCGACGGAATGTACCGCGACGGCTTCCTGTGCAGGCTCTGCAATCAGGTTATGGGCGAAACCGCGGAAACTCTGGCCGAACGGTACAAGATCAGCCGTGAAGAGCAGGACCAATTCGCCCTTCGTTCGCAACAGAAAGCCGAGGCAGCCATAAAGTCCGGCCGGTTTGAGGATGAGATCGCACCCGTAACCCTCAAGACGAAAAAAGGGGAAGAAGTCTTCACCCAGGACGAGCATCCCTTCCTGGGCGCGACGCTGGAAAAGATGGCCAAGCTGTCCCCGGTCTTCTCGAAGACCGGTACTGTGACGGCGGCAAACTCCTCGGGGATTACTGACGGCGCTTCCGCCATGGTTCTGGGCGGCGAAGACTTCGTCAAGCAGAACGCTCTCAAACCGCTGGCCAGGATCATCGCCGCGACTTCCGCAGGTGTTGACCCCGCGACAATGGGCATCGGCCCAGTTCCGGCGCTGGCAAAATTGGAAAAGAAGACCGGCCTTAAGCTGAACGACTACGATTTGATTGAGCTCAATGAGGCGTTTGCCGCCCAGGCCCTCGCCTGCGACCGCGAACTGCACCTGGATCCCGACAAACTGAACGTCAACGGTGGCGCGATCGCCTTGGGGCATCCCATCGGCTGCACAGGGACTCGGATCTCTGTCACCCTGCTCCATGAAATGCTGAAGCGCAAAGCGAAGCGCGGCGTGGCTACACTGTGCGTCAGCGGCGGGATGGGGATGGCGCTGGCGATTGAACGGGTGTAGAGCCCATGGCTGCCACGCACGAAGTTGAAATCAAGTTTCGCATCGCCAGCATTGAGGATCTGAACTCTAAACTCAAATCTGCCGGCTTTCTCCTGATCACCCCCCGAACCCATGAGATGAATACCGCCTATGATCTCTCCGGACGCGACCTGCGCGCCCGCGGCTGCCTGCTGCGCCTGCGCCAATATGGCGATAAATGGACTCTCACCTTCAAGAACAAGAGCTCCAGCAATGCGAAACATAAGTCCCGGCCGGAAATCGAAACTCAGATCGGAAATGGCCCCGCCATGGCCCAAATTCTCGAGGCCCTGGGGTTTCAACCGGTCTTCTCTTACGAGAAGTTCCGTAGCGAGTGGACTGACGGCCAAGGCCACGTCGTGGTGGACGAAACGCCGGTTGGAAATTTCGGCGAAATTGAAGGCGAGCCCGGCTGGATCGACCGGGTTGCAGGCCAGCTCGGCGTATCGGAACGGGAGTACATCAAGGCTTCTTACAGCGACCTCTTTCAGGAATGGAAGCGCAAGACAGGCAGCACCGCCTCAGACATGCTCTTCAGCAAATAACAAGACCAGGTTTCACACGTCTAAAAGCCAGCAGGCCGTTGGGGGCGGTTTTCGCGCTACAATTCTCGCCCAAGGCAAGGAATCTGCCGCACATGTACGACTACATCATTGTCGGCGCAGGCTCGGCTGGATGCGTTCTGGCCAACCGGCTCAGCGAGGATCCGAAAGCAAAGGTTCTGCTGCTTGAGGCCGGTGGCCCGGATTCTCGCAAGGAAATCCACATACCTGTGGCCTTCTCCAAGCTATTTAGAACGGCGTGTGACTGGGCCTACTACACGGAGCCGGAACCACAGCTCGGGAAGCGCAGCCTCTACTGGCCACGGGGAAAGGCCCTCGGCGGCAGCAGTTCCATGAACGCCATGATTTACATTCGTGGCCATCGCTATGATTATGACCATTGGCGTGACCTCGGCAACCCAGGCTGGAGCTACCAGGATGTGCTGCCATACTTCAAGAAATCGGAGGCGCAGGAGAACGGCGCATCAGAATTTCACGGCAACGCAGGTCCGCTGCACGTCACCAATTTGCGTTCCATCAATCCGCTTTCGGAAGCTTTTATCGAAGCCGCCGAGCAGTGCGGACATGCGCGCAATCCCGACTTCAATGGCAACCAGCAGGAAGGGTTCGGCTTTTACCAGGTTACGCAGTTCCAGGGAAAGCGTTGCAGCGCCGCTGACGCGTTTCTGCATCCGGTTAGGAAACGTCCCAACCTCACCGTACGCACGGCGGTGCAGGTTTTTGACATCATTTTCGAAAAGCGTCGCGCGGTTGCACTCAGCATTCAGCAGGGCGAGGGCAGCACACAGGAGCACGCGGAGCGCGAAATCATCCTGTGTGCCGGCGCCATCGGCTCTCCGCAGCTGCTGATGCTGGCCGGCATAGGCCCTGCGGACCATCTGCGCTCACTCGGCATTCCCGTCACCCTTGACCTGACCGGCGTGGGCGCGAACCTGCAGGACCACGTGGCTGTGCCGCTTGTCTATGAGTCCCACCAGCCAATCAGCCTGGCGAATGCTGAAAGCTTGAGGAGCCTGGGCAGATACATGTTCTTCAAGGATGGCATGCTGACGTCCAACGTAGCTGAGGCTGGAGGCTTTACCAGTATCACCTCCTCAGCGCCGGCCCCCGATCTCCAGTTCCACTTTGGACCGGGATACTATGTGAACCACGGCTTCAGCAAATTTAAAGGACACGCTTTCACGCTCGGCCCCACCATGATCCGTCCTCACAGTCGCGGACGCATCTCGCTCCGTTCCAGCAATCCTCTGGATGCGCCGGTGATCCGGCCAAACTATCTGGCCGAACCTGGCGACCGAGAAGTGCTGCTCAAAGGACTCAAGCTTGCGCGTACCATCGCCGCAGCCCACGCCTTCGATAAGTATCGCGGTCGCGAAATCCATCCGGGACCAAATGCCCCGGATGATGGCGCACTGCTGAAACATATTGCCCAATATGGCGAGACGCTTTACCACCCTGTGGGCACCTGCCGGATGGGCAGTGACGCTCAAGCTGTAGTGGACAGCGAGCTTCGCGTACAGGGCGTCGAAGGCTTGCGCGTAGTGGACGCTTCAGTGATGCCAACCGTTACCGGCGGCAACACCAACGCACCCACCATCATGATTGCGGAAAAAGCAGCGGACCTGATCAAGGGGAACAAGACAACCGCAAGTCACGCCGATGCCCTGCTCCGCACGGCACAGTGATACGTAGGAATCGATTTTTAAACCATCCCAATCGGAAACTGCCGCAGAATGATTGAAAAACAAGGCAGATATATTTGCGCTGCTCTGGGTTTTATCGGGACTAAAATAAAGGTATGCAACGGCTCTTATCGCTTGCGGTACTTGGAGCGGCTGCTCTCCTCCTTCCAGCCCACGCGCAAATCCGCGGCGGCATGCGCGGAGGCGTTGCTGCTCCCCGGGTAAGTTCAGGTTTCCATTCAGGCCCAGTCATGATGGGAAGGGGCT
>DATNDP010000282.1:0-7137 GCA_035553195.1 Candidatus Acidiferrales bacterium | reverse complement strand
TTTAATGTCTCTTCGAGCTTCTGGGTCGCTTTGAAATCGTGATACGAGAGAACAATCGCAGCCTTGGAACGGAGTTTCTCCAGTTGCGCCGGTTTGAGGCGAATGGCCGTCTGAAGTTCGACATCCACCAACTGACATCCGGCGGCCGCGGCCTTGCCCAGGATTTCCAGTTGGGCAGCTATGGATCCTTGAAACTTACCCCCGCTGGAAGCCCGGCGGCAGGTCGCGATCACCGCTATGTGGGGATGGAAATCTGTAAACTCCTTAATCCTGGAGAGCGCGAGAGCTGGCCGCGAAATATAATCTAACCTGAACTCAATAAAGGTGTTATCCCGGACAATGGATTCGGCTTTCTCGATCATTTGGCCGGGATCAGAGCCAAACACGGCGACACATACCCGCGGCAGGCGCAAATGAGCGAGCCTGGAAATGTAGTGATTATTTTCCGGCATTAACCGCGCGATATTACAGGGACATAGCTCTGGATGCAACTATTTCAGGGCAGCAAACTTTTTAGCAGGTCTGGGACTAGACCACGGTAACCTTGACCCCCTATTACAGGCTTGCTAACTTCCTGAGTGGAAGTTTCTTTATTTTAAGCAACTTAGAAGGTAGCCGGGCTGGCAACGTCCGGGGAGGAACCATGAAGAAAGCGGTTTTGGCGTTACTGATCACATTGCCGGTGGGCCTGCAGGCACAGCAGAACGGCGCGGGCAATCCGGCTCCCGAGGGCACGGTTCCGACTTCAATCACTTTTCCGGTCGAAAAGGTCCAGAAGCCCACGACCGCCGACTTGAATTGCGCTGGCTTCATCAGCAAGAATGTGGAGTCGAAAGATAAGTTTGTCACCGGCGGCCTGGACAGCGCTTTCACCACACAATACGCAAACGGTGAGGCGATTTTTCTCAACGGCAAAGGCTACGAACTAGGACAGCAATATGAAGTCGTCCGTGAACTCGTCGATCCGAACCGGTATGAGCTGTTTCCCGGTCAATGGGCTTCTTTAAAAGCGGCGGGTCAGCCTTACGAGGAACTGGCACGCGTCCAGGTGGTCGACACCCGCCACAAAATGGCGGTTGCGCGCGTGGAGTATAGCTGCAATACCGTTCTCCCCGGTGATTTCGTAATTCCTTATGTGCAGAAAACGGATATCGAATTCCATCCGCCCATGCGCTTCGATCGTTTTGCTCCCGCCAGCGGAACCAGCGGACGTATAGTCCTGGCGAAGGATTTCGATTCGGAACTGGGCAACGGCGGCAAAGTTTATCTCAACATCGGCGCAAACCAGGGATTGAAGGTGGGCGATTATCTTCTTGCCTCGCGCAGTTATGAGGCGACAGCCCACGACTCCGTCGATTCACTGTCCTTCAAATCTCCGGCGATGGAGCCTACGCAGGCCAAACAGCCGTCAATGGATTCCAATTTCCTGAGCCGCACTAACGGCCCGGAAATTCACGTCGCGGACATGCCGCGCCGCAGCGTGGGCGAAGTTGTCATTCTCTCGGTGACTCCGACGACTGCTACCGGCATGATCGTGTTCTCGCTCGAGCCGGTACACGTAGGCGACCGCGTGGAAATTCAGCAGCAGTAGAGCAGAAATTTTAGTTGGTCTCACAGAGTGAAATAGGGGATGTTGAACAGGGAAGGAGAAATCCTTCCCTGATTTTTTGGGTATCTTCTACACATTATGATGTGTGGTCTTCTACGCATCATTCAACCAATCTAGCGCTCGATGACGCTCTGATCGAAGAAGCACGAAAGGTCGGCGCGGATACGCCTGCATGGTCGGTCGCTTGCCCTAAGGCGGATGAAATTGCCGCCCGCATGAGTAATCTTGCACCTCACATGGAGTTCGCAAACTCGTCAGTGGACATGTTGGTTGCGCGGTCGCCCTTTCCGCTGCCGCTTCCATTCTGCCAGCGATCGTGATTTTCTAATGCGTTAATTCGAAGGTGCTGCGAATCAAACTATTTCAGGCCATCAGAATTCGCACTCACGCTTCCGGCATCCAAGAGTCCCTAGACCTGATGCCCTGCGTCCCCAAACACTTCCGCGGTGAATGCTTCAATCACCGCTCCTTCGCGCCATGCGTTTTCAGGCAGTCCCGCCTTCCGGCAGGTTTGTTCGAGGAAGGTGACGCGGTCCCAGCCGTGTTCAACCGCAACCTGGGGAAGCAGCAGGCCGCGACGGCCCGCGTGGCTGATTACCAGCCCGTGCCGGCCAACTTCAACCTGTTCGGCTGCGATCGCCCGCAGCGGCGACAGCACGCTGAGAGACATAGTGAGGTCCCCAGCTTCCCCGATACTGACCGGCGCAAACCGCGGATCGTCAAAAGCTGCGGCCTGCGCAGTTTCAATCACTGTCTGATACAGCGGCAGAATAGCCATCGGATATCCGACACAGCCTCTGAGCTTTCCGTTCAGATAAAGGGTCGTGAACGCGCCACGCAACTCGGACAGGTGTGCGGACGCGAGAGGCTGCGGCAGGTTCGCTCCTTCCAATTTTGCACGAATGGCTTGCTGAGCAAGACGAAGCAGCAACGCTCGTTCGTCAGGGCTGTATTCCGGATATGCGGGTTGCAAATCTGTGGAGTGCGGCCGAGTTTCAGATGACTGCGGCATTCTGCTTCTTGCGACGGCGGAGAATAAATGCGCGGCGCTGACGCTTGACCACGTGCCGATCGATTTTCTTCCAGAAGCCGACGAAATAGTCGCCTGCGGAAATCAGCGACAAGGCCACCATGAGCCAGATGGCACCGAACGCGATCCAATGCACCGGCAGGACAAACCGGCCCCAGGTCCAAACCGGCCAGCGGTGGTCCAGAATGACGGCCACTACGGAAACGATCTGCACGAACATTTTCATTTTGCCGAGATCGCTGGCTTCGATGGTGAAACCCTCTGACGCGGCAATGCCGCGCAAGCCGCTGACCAGAAACTCGCGGCCGATGATGACCACGGCGATCCACGCCGGAACCAGTCGCGGATTGAATTGCACCAGGGTGACGAACGCGGCCGCGATTAGCAGCTTATCCGCCAGCGGATCAAGCAGCATCCCCATGGTGGTGATCTGGCCGCGTTTGCGCGCGAGATATCCGTCGATCCCGTCCGTTATCGATGCGGCGATGAATAGGGCCGAAGCCAGCAACTCTTTTTCGCCATGCACGCTGTTGAAGTGGGTGCTGGCGAGCACCCACATGAGCAGCGGGATACTGCAAATCCGGGTCAGCGTGATGGAGTTAGGCAGGTTCACTTGCAACCGCTCGCCAAAACGCGGCGATCATTTAGATTATCCTCCAGCGGGGATTGCTGGGCAATGGAAAGGAAACAGGAACGGATGTTCCCGCGACTGCCGGATGGTCGCAAACAGAGCGGATGAGCGCGCTGGCAGCAGGCTACGGTGCCGGAGTAACATCTCCACAGGAGTTGGACTCATGAACGCTGAACGCACTTTGATTGTTGCAGTCGGAGTTCTCGCGATAGGACTGGGCTTGATTTTCG
Organism: Candidatus Acidiferrales bacterium; assembly: GCA_035553195.1. GTDB lineage: Bacteria > Acidobacteriota > Terriglobia > Terriglobales > Acidobacteriaceae > Angelobacter. The sequence goes on along the minus strand of DATNDP010000282.1, from coordinate 3,637 downwards.
GATTCTGCCACGGCAACGCCGGTGTCTCCGCGGCTTATCCGCCCTCAGGAGCATCCTTCCAGTTGTCCATCACGACCACGGGTTTTCCCGCTGAGGGCGGATTCGCAGCGACGGTCATAGGCGTTGTGCTGCTCCTCGCCGCCTTTCTGCAAGCTATCGTGGAGCAGGTTCGATGGCCCCACCAGGACTCAAAACATCAGGGCAGCGCCGCTACTTAGACTTAGTGGAAGCTTTGGCCGTGGCCTGATGCGCGATGATCTGGTCTTTGATCTTGTCATAAGTGGCCTGCGGCACCACTTTTTTCGTCACCAGATCGCGCTTGGTGTGATACGGCCGGTTATCAATGATCTTCTGTGAATAGGCGTCGCCGATTCCGGGCAATGCCTGCAATTGATCTTTGGTGGCAGTGTTGATGTCCAGCTTGTCGGCAGCCGCCATCGCGGTTTTCGACGACTTCGCCGGAGCAGCCGCGGTCGATTGCGCGGCAGCAGCTTTCGGAGACACTGCGAGCACCAATCCCAAAACTAGCGTCACTACCAGAATCCAAATTTTTCGTCCCATATCGTCTCTCCTTGAAATATTCCAGTTCTACGCGTAAATTCCGCGCTGCCGGATGGTGTAGGCAACGCGGTCAATCGCCAGCATGTAGGCTGCGATGCGGTTGTTCACGTGGTGCGCCTCCGAGTATCGGACCACATCGTCAAACGCGCTGACCATGATGTCCTCGAGCTGCTCGTTAACCACCGCCTCCTTCCAGAAATATCCCTGGCGGTCCTGCACCCACTCAAAGTACGACGTTGTGACGCCGCCGGCGTTGCATAGGATGTCCGGAATAATGAAGACTCCCTTCTCGGCCAGGATGTCGTCGGCCGTGGCGGTGGTAGGACCGTTGGCGCCTTCAGCCAGAATGCGGCACTTAACGCGATCGGCATTCTGACTGGTGATCACATTTTCGGTCGCTGCCGGAACCAGGATCTCGCACTCAGTCAGCAGCAGCTCTGCGGGATCGGCTGGCTCCGCCCCTTTGAACCCGGTGATGGTGCGATTCAGCTCGCGGTGGTTCCACAGCGCCTCGGCGTCCATGCCGTTTTTGTTGTAGATGGCGCCGTCCACTTCGATCACACCAATGATCTTGTACCCCGCAAGCCTCATCAAGCGTGCGGCATTCGATCCCACATTGCCGAACCCCTGAATAATGACGCGGGTGCTCTCCGGCTGTAGGCCCAGCTTCTTGATCGCCTGGTCGCAGACGATCATGATTCCGCGGCCGGTGGCTTCGCGGCGGCCGCGCGATCCGCCAATGTTGATGGGCTTGCCGGTGACGACCGCAGTGACGGTCTGACGCATGTGCATGGAGTAAGTGTCCATCATCCACGCCATGACCTGTTCGTTAGTATTCACGTCGGGAGCTGGAACATCTTTTTCCGGCCCGATAAACTCGATCAGCTCCGCGGTATAGCGGCGGGTCATGCGTTCGAGTTCGCCCTGCGACATCTTGTGGGGATCGCAGATCACGCCGCCCTTGGCGCCGCCGAATGGAATATTCACCACGGCGCACTTCCAGGTCATCCATGCCGCCAGGGCACGGACTTCGTCGAGCGTAACGTCGGGACCGTAACGGATGCCCCCCTTCGCCGGACCGCGCGCGATCGAATGCTGCACCCGGAAGCCGGTAAAGACTTCAAGCTTCCCGTTGTCCATGGAGACGGGGATGTGCACGATGAGCTCGCGGTTGGGATACTGCAGGACCTTCCACACGCCTTCGTCAAGGTTCAGTTTCTGCGCGGCGTAGTTGAAGCGCGCAGATTGCGCCTCCCAGGGATTGATCTCCTGTTCCAGCGAAACAGTTTTCATAGGGTCTCCGTTGCACCCGCTGATCAGGAAAGGGCAGCCCTCCGGCTGCGTTCATGATGAAACGCAGGAGGCGTGGCTGGCGCCAGCAGGCAAACGTTCAATCATATGCACGGCGCAGCGGGTAGGCAAGCGGAGGGATGAATCTCAGGCAGTTGTCTGCGCTTAGGACCGAGCCACATGAGTCCGCAGAATGTACCGTCGAGGGCCGAGTGGGCAAGGGCAGCGGGGTCAATGAGTTCTATAAAAAGGGATGTCAAGAAAAAAAGCTCCGCCTCGAGCGGAGCCGAGATTTCTTCCTCGAGATCCAGCCCACTGTAGTTTCGGGTCGCTTGGGAAGTTGGGCGGTTTGTCCATACTCATGGGTTCTCTGCTGCTGGTGGTGCGCTTTCGAGTTGGAGAGAGCGGCAAGCCAGGGTCGTTGAATGTGTCAACCATGGTTCTATCCGAGGCTCGTGGCCTATGGCTATTTCTGGTTATCCGAGAGAGCATAACGTGTAATGGGTGACTCCGTGTCCAAAGCACGCGGGGCCGATCTCATTGACTGATACTCCTCTCGAACCGAGCATCTCAAGAACCCGACTGCCGACCACCGAAGAGAAACTCTAGAGATGGAAAGGCCTGTTTCTTAGCGATGCTCAAACTGATTGGCGACTCAACTGTTGGGGGTCGAAGCTCACTCCTTTCTTCCACATGGTTAAGGTGATGGCGGCCACTTTTCGTGCCAGAGTGAGGCGGGCCATGGTGGGCCGCATCCCTTGGGCCACTCGTGCAACATAAAAATCATGCAGGGGGCCAGGACGTGTGCTAGCCGAGATGGCCGCTCCTTTGAAAAGATTCTTCAGGTCGCGATTGTGGTTGTCATTCAGACCGCGCACGGTGATACGCTCGCGGTTGCGTTGCACTTTCCCTCGTACATAGCGGTACTCGCCGCTGTCGTGCGTCTCGACGGCGAAACCACTGTAGGCCCAGAGCTGACGCTTGCTGCGAAAACGGTGGGGTGTCTGCAGCAGTGCCACCAGCAAGGCCGAGCGAATCGGCCCAATGGAGGGAATCTGTCGAAGCAGCTTCACCGCAGGGTGTTGGTGGCTCTCCTGCAGTAGTTCGCGTCGCGCTTGCTGGCGGATAGATTGCAGACCATCGAGTTGCTGGTACAACCGTTCGGCTCGAATCCGAACTCCTGGTTCCACGATCTTGGCGAGCCATTCGGCGCGATGACGTGGAGCGTAGACGCTTGTGCCTGCACAAGGAATGGCCCAGCTGCGATACAGCGATTTGATCCGGTTCATCGTGCGAGTGACATCTTTGCTGAGCGTAAGATAACTGCGCCCCAGCTCTTTCAACGTGCGGATTCCGTGTTCGCCGTGATAGACCGCCTTGAGCTGGTTGGTGCGTAATAGCTCCGCCAGCTTGCGCGCGTCGATGCGGTCGCTCTTGTTGCCTTCCTTCAACAGCGCGTTCTTTCGTGGATCGCAGACCACCAGCCGGCTCACGTGCGGCTTCAGCAGATCGTGTAACCAAGCAGCTGAGGTTCCTTCTTCGAAAGTCAGCGACAGAGTTCCACGTAGGCCTTGGACAAACTCAAGAATCGTCTCCGCCTTCGTCTCCAGCAGGCATTCCATGACTAGCTTGCCGTTCCCATCCATCACCGCAACTGAAATGGTGGCCTGATGAACGTCCATGCCGATATACTTTTCTTGACTCATTAAGGCGCTCCTTTTCGCTAGGTTGTCGATCCAGACAATCACAACCTATCGCAAAAGTGGGCGCCTTTTTATATTGCGTG
>DATNDP010000281.1:0-39015 GCA_035553195.1 Candidatus Acidiferrales bacterium | reverse complement strand
GGGGCACCCCCCGGTATGGTGAGGCGACGAAAATCAAGAGAAGCATGGGCCACCCGTCCAACCAGGTCGAAGGCAGTTCACCACCTTCACAGCGCTTCGGAAACTCCCAAGTGCAGGGGAATCTCCGCATTCCCTTGACTTCTACTTATCATGGATGTCCCCGGTTTTCATCACCTAAAACTACCACGGGCCGGCGCTCGCAGAATGAAACGCGCAGAGACCTGGTTGGATCTCCGCGCGCAGGTAAACCAACGACCGTTTAGCTTATTTGGTTCACCTAATCGATGTCTTTCTCCTTGCTCGGCTTGGGAATGGCGCCTTCGTCGAAGAGGTCGCGCAGATCGATCGCATTTGCAGCATCGCCCAGGAACGGACCCGCGGTACGAAAGATTTCCTGCATGGTGCGCAGATCAGAAGAATGGGTGAAATTCAACGGGCTTGCGTAGGGAATCCCATTCACGTTCTTGTGCGCGCGCGGCGAGATCACGATCTCCGGAACCGTGTGATTGAAGTCGTCCGGATTGTCACCGGCCACGCCGTCCTGCTCTGATTCGTCCCACCACAGGATGATGGCCCCGCGCTCCTTGTAAGCTTTTGACGCCATGATCACAGGAACAATCTGGCGCAGGAAGTCGTCGCCCTGCAGGATCTTGGCGGGATCGCCGGCCAGGCCTTTGTAGCCGCCGGCCAGCGTTGTGTGCTGGTCATTGAACTGGTCAGGCGTAATGAAGTTGTAATCGGCCACGGTATTGTTGGCCAGATCGGCAAACAACTGCTGCAGGGGCGCGTATTGCAGTCGCAGCGGGTTCGCCGTGCTCGGATCGTTACCGCCACTGCTGTCGGTGAAGAACACCATGGGATTGTGTTTGGCGGCGTAGTTGAACTGGTTCGAGCCATTGAACTGATTGAAGCTGCCGGGCGCGAATGTCCCGGAGAGACTCCTCAGAGGAACAGTCCACTGCTCACGCGGCAGCGGCACGTTCGTAAGCTGGCCGCCCACCGTGGTCAAATCGATATCTTCCTGGTAAGAGCGCCAGGTCTTTCCTGCGTTCGTCAGCAGCGTGACCAAGTGCGCGGTTGTATTCTGCTCCGTCCCGCCAGCCGTGGCAAAGGGATCGTTGTCATTGAACACACCGAAATTGTCGCCCCCTTCCGCCCAGATGTAGTTCGGTTCTGAAGGATGGATATGGGGGTTGCTCCCGCCCGGAGTGGCTAGGACATTGTGATAGTTCGTCGCAAAGGCAACCTGCTTACTAATATTGATCACCTTTCCGTCGACAAGCGCAAATCCGGTGCCATCGACGAGGCTGTTGATGAAGGGAGCGTTGGGATTGTGAAAGATCTGCTGGATGTTGCCGCTGAACTGGTTCGCCGGCTGCGTCCAGTTGTGGTTCTCCATCGCGATCACGAAAATGGTTTTGATCTCCTGCGCGCCTGCCTTGATACTGCCGGTTGCAGCGACGAGGGCAAGCATCACCAGCGTTTTGAAGCATTTCACGTGCGACATTCATTCCTCCATAGAAGATGGGGTCCGAAGACTTCAGCCCCGGGTTTATTCCACGGCTATGTTCCGCCGCTCAGGTTCTACGGATAACAGGTGCGCAGGAAAGCTTGGTGAAAGGAGTGTTGTTTTTCGATGAATTGCTTTTTACAAATCGGGCCCGGCGTTCTTCAACAATGAGAGGTCCTGCCCTCATTCAATGTTTGCGTGGTGGCGAACATCTGATCCGCGAACCCAGAAAATTACATCCTCGGCGATGTTCGTGGCATGGTCGCCAACCCTCTCAAAGTTGCGCGCGATGAGCAGGGCGTCAAGGCACTGAGGCACAATTTCTGGATTCTGGTGCATTCGGTGGACCACAGCCTGGAAGACTTCGCGATTCATGCGGTCTACAATGTCGTCCATCTTGAGCACAGCGTGCGCCATCTCTGAGTCGCCGTTGATAAACGCGTCCAGGGCGCGCCGGACCATGCCGGAGGCGGCCCCGGAAAGGCGCGGAATATCGACCGGCAGATCCGCCTCCGGAAGAGAAACCAGATTCATTACCCTTTCGGCGATGTTGACCGCCTGATCGCCAATCCGTTCAAGGTCCGCGTTGATTTTCGTGACTGCCGTGATGAAGCGGAGGTCCACTGCCATAGGCTGCTGCATAGCGAGAAGATCGAGCGCGAGTTCGTCAATTTCACGCTCCGCCATGTTGATGGCGGTTTCGCCGTTAAATACGGCTTCGCAAAGCGCCAGGTCGCGCAACTGGTAGGCTTGCGTGGAGCGGTCAATTGCCTGTTCAGCCATGCCGCCCATGGCCAGCAGTTTCTGTTTCAGTTCATCCAGTCCTGCATGAAATCGAGTACGCATTATCCGAACCTGCCTGTGATGTAGTCCTCCGTACGCTTGTCCTGCGGAGTGGTGAACAGCTTTTGCGTGCGGTCAAACTCCACCAGCCGGCCCATGAGGAAGAAGCCGGTGAATTCAGCCACGCGCGCCGCCTGCTGCATGTTGTGCGTGACGATCACGATGGTGTAGCGCTCTTTTAATTGATCGATCAAATCTTCGATTTTCGCGGTTGATATCGGATCGAGGGCTGAGGCGGGCTCATCCATCAGCATCACTTCCGGTCCCACGGCCAGAGCGCGGGCAATGCACAACCGCTGTTGCTGCCCGCCGGAAAGGCTGGCTCCGGATTTCTTTTTGAGATCATCCTTGACTTCATCCCACAGCGCCGCCTGGCGCAACGAGCGTTCCACGGTTTCATCCAGTATGCGCCGGTTGCGGACACCATTCAGTTTCAGCCCCGCAGCCACATTGTCATAGATAGACATGGTGGGAAACGGGTTCGGCTTTTGAAACACCATGCCCACGCGTCGGCGCAACTCCCCTGCCGGCGTTCCATTTCCGTAGACATCGATCGAGCCGATCTGGACATTTCCCTGTACGCGCGCATCCGGCACCGTTTCATGGAGCCGGTTCAGACAGCGCACAAACGTGGATTTGCCGCAGCCCGATGGCCCGATGATGGCCGTGGCATGCTGGGCCGGCATGGTCATCGTGATCTCGCGCAGCGCCTGGGAATGGCCAAACCAGGCGTTTAAGCCCTCGACTTGGATGGGAACGCCCACGGTTACGCGTGTCCTTTCCGCAATCCACGATTGGCAAACAGCCGAACCACGCTGACGGTGCCGACAATCAGGACAATCAGCACCAAAGCGCCGGCCCATGCCTGGCGATGCCATTCATCGAAGGGGGAGATTGCGTAGTTGAAGATCTGCAAAGGCAGAGCCGCCGTCGGCTGATTGAGTTTGAAATTCCAGAACTGGTTCCCAAATGCGGTAAACAATAGCGGAGCCGTCTCACCCGCCACCCGGGCGAATGCCAGCATGATCCCGGTGATAATTCCGGAAGCGGCCGAGCGCAGCACGACGGAAACCGTAGTCCGCCAATATGGAATGCCGAGCCCTAAAGCGGCCTCGCGTACAGATTGGGGAACCATGCGCAACATCTCTTCTGTCGAGCGGGTAACGGTCGGGACCATCATGATGCCCAGCGCGATGCCGCCAGCCAAAAGCGAGAAATGCTTCTGCGTGACCACCACAAGCGCATAGACTGTGGTTCCAATCACGATGGACGGCACACCGTTCAAGACGTCCGCGGTGAAGCGCACAATGTTGCCGTAACCGGTGCGCCCGTATTCCGCCAGGAAAACTCCGGACCCGATCCCAAGCGGGATGCCAATAGCGCTGGCGACGAGAAGGATTAGACCCGAGCCCCAGATTCCGTTGGCGAGGCCTCCACCGGCTTCTCCAACCGGTTGGGGAATTTTGGTCAATAAGTCCCAGTTGATGGCGCCTATGCCTTTATAGACAAGATAGCCAAAAATGGTAACCAGCGGCAGGACGACCAGAACAGCAGCGATGGCGGTTGCGCTCAGCGCAACTGCGTTCGCCAACTGTCTTCGCAAGCTTGTTGCTGCTGATATCATGCTATGGCCCTTTCCGGCACACCACGGGTCACGCTCCAAACCAACAGGCGGGCCAACACGTTGACGATGAGAGTAATGATGAAAAGCGCGAGGCCGATCTCAACCAGCGCGCTCAAGTAGAGATCGCCCGTGGCTTCGGTGAACTCGTTGGCGATTACGCTGGCCAGCGTGGATCCCGGTGCGAACAGCGAGTGCGCGATCTGCGGGGTGTTGCCAATCACCATGGTTACTGCCATCGTCTCGCCTAAAGCGCGGCCCAGCCCCAGGATGATTCCGCCGGCAATACCTGCACGAGCATTGCGCAGAACCCCGGTGCGCATCACCTCCCACCGTGTGGCGCCCAGGGCCAGCACGGCCTCGCGCTGCTGATGGGGGACAGCCATGACCACCTCGCGGGTGATGGACGCGACAATGGGAATAATCATGATGGCGAGAATGACTCCGGCGGCCAGCATGCCGATGCCGTAAGGCGCGCCTTCAGATAAACCTGTCCAGCCAAGCGTGCGCGCAAGCCAGGGTTCCACATAGTTACGAAGCAACGGAGCCAGCACAAAAATGCCCCAGAGCCCGTAAATCACGCTGGGGATTGCGGCCAACAGCTCAACCATAAACGAAAGAGTCCCTCGCAAGCCGCGTGGGCAAACCTCAGTGGTAAAGAGAGCGACGCCCACGGCCAAAGGAACAGCGATGACCAGAGCCAGGAATGAAGACACCAGCGTTCCGTAGATAAATGGAAGAGCGCCAAAATTACCGCCGACCGGGTCCCAGGCGCTGTCAATAAAGAAGCGAAACCCGAAGCTGTGGATTGACATTTGCGAGTGCCAGACGAGTTCAAGGATGATCAGGGCAACTACGGCTAGCAGCGAAATGGCACAGAGCAGGACCAGGGCACGAAAGGCCGGGTCGGCAAAGCGCCTCGCAGGCGGCAGGAGGACGGAAACAGACCGGGGCTCAATCCGAAGTGACTCTTTTGGGCGGGCAGCCGCTGGACGCGGCTTGAATTTAATTTTCGGAACCGCTTCCATGCCGCGAGATTACCAAAGCACTGTTAAGGGAGTGTTAAAACGACGTACCTGAAATTTCTGTCGTCGAGGCAACTCTGGATAGAGAGGATGCACAGCGCAGAGGGCGCCATGCGCCCCCTGTTGTTGCCGGCAAAACTTCACTGGATTTCCTTAATGCGAGCGCGCTCTTTCTCCGAGACTGATTTGGGTATAGGCGCATAATCAAGCGACGACGCCGCGGATTGACCATGATCGAGCATCCAGGTAAGGAATTCGGTGATCGCCTGCCGCTTTTGTGCGTCCTGCCATTTGGTTGGGATCAGCAGATAGGTGAAGCTGGCAACGGGATAGGCATCCTTCCCCGGGCTATTGGTGATGGAGACCACAAAATCATCGGGCATGGTCACTCCCGAGGCCGCTGCTGTGGTCGAAGCCAGGCTGGCCTTCACGAATTTGCCGGAAGCATTCTTTACGCTGCCGAAAGTGATCTTGTTCTGCAGCGCGTAAATTAGTTCGACATAGCCGATAGCTCCAGGTTGCTGCCGAACCAATCCGGAAACGCCTTCATTGCCCTTGCCTCCCAGACCCACAGGCCACTTCACCGAGGTATTTGATCCCACGCTTTCCTTCCACTCGGGGCTTACTTTTGACAAATAGTCTGTCCACACGAACGTGGTGCCGCTGCCGTCGGAACGGTGGCAGACAATAATGTCTTTTGCCGGCAGCTCCACGCCGGGATTTGCCTCGGCCAGCAATTTGTCGTTCCACTTGGTGACTTTTCCCAGATAAATTCCCGCCAGCGCCTCCGGAGTGAACTTGATCTCCTGCTGGACTTCAGGAAGGTTGTACGCGGGGACCACAGAGCCTAATACGGTAGGAAACTGAATAATCGGGCCTCTGAGCTGTTGTAGTTGCTCTGGTTTCAGCGGCATGTCGCTGGCGCCAAAATCCACTGTTCCCGCTTTCAGTTGCTGGATACCACCGCCGCTGCCGATTGATTGGTAATTGATTTCAATATCGGGGTGCTGCTTATGGTAGTCACTGAACCACTTCGAGTAGATCGGATTGGGGAAAGTGGCGCCCGCGCCATTCAAGTTTGTCTCTGCGCCAGCGAATGGACTCAACAACGCGGCGCAAATCAGTAAGGTTAAACCTCGAAGCATTCGGCTCGCTCCTCCTCCTCTTGTTGTAACTGCTGCCGGTTAAGCGCTTGTTAAGGAATTATGAACGTTTGATGAAAATGAGATGGAGAGTTTGTAGTACGCAAAAAACAGCAGACCGGACGGACTTTGAAATCAGGATTGCTGGACCGATGCTGGTAGTTGATTGTGACTGCCAACAGCAGCACGGGGCAAGCTGAAGAAGAAAGCCGAACCGTGGCCGAGTTCACTCTCCACGCGGACGCTTCCGCCGTGATTCAAAACGATGTGCTTGACAATGGCCAATCCGAGCCCGGTGCCGCCTGCTTCCCGGGAACGGTCCTTGTCAACCCGATAAAAGCGCTCGAAAAGCCGCCTGTGGTGCTCGGCGGCGATACCGGCACCTGAATCTCGAACGTAGAACTCCAGACAGTTACCCTGCTCACTTACACCTAAGGCAATCTGAGTTCCGGCCGGCGCGTACTTGCAGGCGTTTTCAATCAGGTTGGCAAAGACTTGCTGGATGGCTTCCTTATCAGCAACGACTGGCAGCGGACTGGAACTTTCAACGGTGAGCTGCTTGCCGTGCTGTTCAGCCAGACGGTGAAAGGTTACGCGAGCTTCCTGCAATAATGCCTCCGCCCGCACATTCTGGCATTCCAGTTTCCATTCTCCTGATTCGACGCGCGCCAGTTTCAGCAAGTCTTCGGTCAAGCGCGTCATGCGGAATGCATTGCGCCGGATGGCCTCAAGGAACTCGCGAGTGGAAGCATCCCAGGCTGCGCTCGGTTCCAGCAGTGTCTCCGTGTATCCCGTGATCGATGTCAAGGGAGTCCTGAGTTCGTGCGAAACGTTGGCTATGAAGTCCCGGCGCGTCTTTTCCAGCCGCTCCATGTCGCTTATGTCGTGCAGCACCAGAACTGCGCCTCCCGGCATGGGCGCCACCGTGCACTGAAAGATCCGCCCGGGCAACACGCTGACCGCGCGAACCGTCCGTACGTCGGCGGACACCAGCGATTCTTCCAGTGCCTCTACCACCTCGGGAGCGCGGACAGTTTCAATCAGCGAGTCGCGAACCTGCAACGCGGGCATCAAGCTGCCGAAAGCGCGGTTTCTCCACAACACTTTGTGATCGTGTGCAATGGCCAGCACCGGGTCCTGAATGCTGTTGAGCAGTGTTTCAAACTGATTACGGCTGGTCTCCAGTTCCTTGAACATTACTTCAAGCCGCCGGGCGGTTTTATCAAGCGCCGCCGCCACTTGCCCAATCTCATCGTAGGAATTATCGGCAATTCGGATTGAGAGGTCGCCTTCCGCGGTGGCTTCCGCGAATTGCATGATCCGGCGCAATCGGCGCGCGACCACTGTGGAAACGACTATTGCCAAGAGGATCGCGGCTACAAGGGCGATTGCTGATGCTCCAAGGATCGTCTTTCTTACATTCCAGACAGCCTGCTGAATCTCCACCAAAGGATAAGCGAGCCGCACAGCTCCGCCCTGCACCGGAGCGGCAACGTAAAGAAACTCGATTCCGAGGGTGTGGCTGCGTCGCGCGTTGCTACCAATGCTGCCATGAAGCGCAGCGATAAACTCAGGTCGGGTAGCATGGTTCTCCATTTCCGGCGGATTGGCTTCGGAGTCGGCAAGGACCTTGCCTTGCGCCGTGATCACCGTAGCGCGGGCATTCGCCAGGTTTCCTGCTTCTTTTACCTCCTGCTGTAACTCCGGCCGGTTTACATCCCGAACCTCATGCGCGAACATCTTCGTCTTGTCCGTGAGGCTCAACCTGATCTGGTTGCGCAGGGATGCCTCCCAGAAATGCGTCACGGCAATATCGAGTGTGACCGTCGCCACCAGGATCACCGCGGCAGCCCCGACCAGCAATTTGGCAAAGATGTGCGTCTTCATGGGCTTTTGGGAACCTGGAAGCGGTAGCCCGCACCGCGTACCGTGGTTATGTATCGTGGCGCATCAGGTTCAGTTTCGACTTTTTCCCGCAGCTTGCGAATATAAACATCCACCGAGCGCTCGGTCACGTAATGGGTGTCGCGCCAAACAGCGTCAAGCAGGTGGCCGCGCGTGAACATTTGCCCGGCATGACGGGCCATATGCTCCAGAAGCCTGAACTCGGTCGCGGTGGTCATAACCGGGTTGCCGCGCACCGTGACGGTCATGGCGCCGGTATCAATTTCAATCTCCCCAGCCTTGATTTTTGTCTCCTTCAGCGGCTGTTCAAACCTTCTCAGGACGGCTTTGACCCTGGCCACCAGCTCTCGCGGGCTAAATGGCTTGGTGATGTAGTCATCGGCCCCGATGTCCAGACCTGCCACGCGATCAGCCTCCTCGCCTTTGGCCGTGAGAAAAATCACCGGAGACGCAGCCAGCAGTCGCGATTCTCGTATCTGCCGGCACAGCTCGAATCCACTTCCTCCTGGCACCATGATGTCGAGCAGGAACAGAGTTGGAGGCCGCTTCACCGCTTCAGCGACAACGCCTGTGCTCCGTGAATAGGACTGCGTCTCAAACCCGGCCGCCTCCAGATGATGGCGGACCAGCCGCGCGATATCGAGATCATCCTCAACGATATAAATCAGCGGTTTCATGCAATTTCCCAAAGATCAGGGTACATGGTGCACGTTAAATAGATGTTAAAACGGACCAGCCGGGTCCAACAGGGACGGCACTCGCCGGAACTGATAAATCAGACTTTGACCGTCTATTAACGGCTTATTCGCAGCCCTTTAATACAGATCTTTTACCCTGGGCACGATACCACTGGACGATTCAACCCCAATGGTAGGGGGCATCTGATGCTAAGAGTTAACCTGGAATTTGTGAATCGCACTGCATTGCTCAAATGTAAAGGTGATGCAATTGTCGGCGACGAGGCGAATTACCTTTTTGATCTGATTACCCGTGACCATCAATGTGATGTAGTCCTCGATGTTGAAGGCGTTGAGGAGATCGGCAGTGAAGGATTACTGGTAATCAAAACCGGCTGTGAATGGTTGCACCGATTTGGCCATCACTTGTTTCTGAGAAATGCCGCCGGCGATCTGACCCGTGCCCTGGCGGTGCGGCCAGAGATCGTTTAAAGCTGAAATCATCTCAGATAAAAGGGATGATAAAAGGGATGATAAAAGGGATAAAAGGGGACGATAAAAGGGGACAGCCTGAACTGCGCAGTTTATTTCTGGATCTCGGTAGAACAGCAGGAACTTGTCGGGAGGTGGCGGTCAACAGCGATGCTGGGAAAAGATCTAGCTATGCAAATAGCACATATAATCAGGATATGCAGGCATGCAGCAAATTATAAAAACAGGTATGAAAAAGAACCGTGCACTCAGGTTGATGAAGGTATCGTATGTCCTTCCGATAATCGTTGCCATTGTCCTCACGCGTTACGAACAGTTTGGCCTCTGGACAAGCATAATGGTAGGGTTTGCTGGCGGACTGGCATTGTTTGCCGTGGTCGCCCTGATCCTCTGGTTGACAACTGTACGCCCTCGGGGAATCGACTCGTAGTTGTCCGGCGGGTGGCCCAGCCTTTCAGCCCGATTTTCTGTCCCTCAAGACAATCTTGGGTGCGCCATCCTAGTGGCATGCCGATTCAGGGAGTTCTCACGACAACTCAGGAGCTCACGCAAGTGAGGCAGCCGTCGTGAAACGACGTATCGAACCAGCCTAACCGTTCAACTTCGCCTGCGCCGTCCTTGCCTTGAGGGGCGGCGCTGGCAAATGTGTGTGGCTCAGGCTGCCTTTTCGGCTTTCGTCCCAGCCTGATGCGCTACCACCTCACCGCTGATGACTTCAGGTGGGTTGGGGAGCAGCGAAGCAAGATTTTTACCGGCGTAGTCTGCTGCTGCCCTGACAGATTCTTCCGCGCCGGCGCGGTCGCGGAACACGTTTACTGAGAACATCTCATTTTCCCCTGCCGACGTCCAGAAATACTCGATAAAGCCCGGCAGTTTGCTGACAATCGGCAGAAATTCCTGCTGGATTCGACGTTTCAGCTCGGCACTGGAACCAGGAGCTATCTTGTAACGACGGACGGTCACGTACATAGTGTCCTCCTTTTCGTTAGTCACGAAGAAGGATCGAGTCTAATCCCGCTCCAAGAGGTATGTCGAATTGCGCCGCTCTCCTGAACGGATGGAAGGAAAAATGATCCGGCGGGTACAGACGCAGAATTTCGATTGTCTGGTGGCAGTCGCTGTCCACGCCTCTTGACTTATTCTTTATTGCTAACATTTGCGAAATATCAGGGGGATACAAACATGGTCGCTGCTGTCCAGGACGTCACTCGCTTCGGCGGGTGGCCCAGGCATTCAGCCCGCCATTCAGCCTCCGCGGCGAGGCGACTTTGCCATCTCCGAAACTGACACCGGTTGTAAACGATTCGGTCACGCTGGCCAGAACGGTGCTCGCCCAGCTTGAGAAATATTAAGCCGGGATCCTAAGACCCCGGCCCTCTGATTTGCAGTCAAAAAACCTTCATGTGGAAGGATGTTGAGCGGGAGCATAACACAGCTCGCCGCCGTCAGGTCCTTCTGATTACTGTTCCAGCTATGCTTCTGAGCGAGCCGGGTCCTGAGCCGGGAACCAGCGCTGAAATAGGAAAACTGACCCGAGCACGACGAACGTGACCGCAACAATCGCGGTGTTGGCAACGACGGAAATGCTCATTGCATTTGTCACGTCCGGAGTTTCTGTCATCGCGGTATAGCTCACGGCAAACATTGCGGTGTAGTGCATTGAGCAAACCGCGAATCCCATGATGGTGGCGCACATGGCTTTGAGGACGTTGTCACGCTCCCCGGTGCGGAACAGAGACGCCAGGCCCAGAGCTGCCAGCGAGACAACCAGCGCGATGAGGATTGAGAGCAGGACAAAACTCAGGTCCCAATGGTGCATGGCGGCCAGACGCATGGCATCCATGCCGGTGTAATGCATGCCGCAAATACCCGCGGCGATAAGCACGCTTCCCGCAATTACGTGGAGCGCACCGATGCGCGGCCGGCACACCACGAAAAGCGCGACAAATGACGCGGCGATGGCCAGCAGGAGCGATAGTAAGACTGTGGGAATGTGGTAATAGACCTCTACCGGCAAATGGTAGGCCAGCATCCCCGTGAAGTGCATGGACCAGATCCCAGTACCCATGGCGATGGCGCCACCGGTGAGCCAGCCCAGCCGTGAGCTGCTCCCGGCCAGGGTAATACGTTCAACCAGGTCAAGAGCTGCATAGGATGCGCAAATAGCAATGACAATAGACAGCACAACCAGACGAAAATCGAATGTCGCCTGCAAATGCATGAAATTTTCTCCTTAGCCTGCACAAAGAACCGGAAGCCCGGCACAGTTGCGGGAAGGTTAGCGTAGGCGAGACAGCGCTCACAAGTTACCTACGTAAGTTACGAACGTAATGCAGCAGGTATTGACCCGGGTGACTCCGGACGTTAGGCCGACCATTACTGATGCCATGATCGCGTTCTATCGTCAGCCGCTAACGCATTTGATTCCGAGTCTAATGCTGGCAACGCAACAACCTGTAATCCTCACAAGTGCCCGTCTGGCGTACCGGGGTTTGCTGCTCCAGTACAATGACGATTCCGTGTTTCAAGGAGCTGCCATGCGCGCCGTGCTCTGCAAGGAATGGGGTGGTCCGGAAAAGCTTGTCGTCGGCGATGTGCCGTCGCCGCCACTGCGCGAAGGCGCGGTACGCATCCGCGTTCACGCTGCTGGCGTGAACTTTGCTGATCTCCTGCTGATTGCGGGACAGTATCAGGAAAAGCCTGCGTTTCCCTTTATTCCGGGCGCTGAAGCTGCCGGCGAAGTCATCGAGGCGGGTGCGGGTGTGACTGGCTTCAAACCCGGAGACCGCGTCATGGCCCTGGCCGGCCTCGGCGCCTTCGCGGAAGAGGCCGTTGTAGATGCGCCCCGGCTATTGCGTATTCCTGACAGCATGGATTTCGCCGCGGCGGCTGGGTTTCCCGTAGCGTACGGCACGTCCCACGGAGCTCTTGAGTGGCGCGCGCGTTTGCAGCCCGGGGAATGGCTTCTGGTAACAGGCGCTGCTGGCGGGGTGGGGCTCACGGCGGTGGAGATCGGGAAAGCTATGGGCGCTCGCGTGATTGCCTGTGCCGGATCGGCTGAGAAGCTCGCCGTCGCCCAGCAGCACGGGGCTGACCACCTCATCGACTACTCGCGAGAAGACCTGCGTGAGCGCGTGAAGGAGATGACCGGCGGGCGTGGGGCTGACGTGATTTATGATCCCGTGGGCGGCGACGTCTTTGATGCCTGCCTGCGCTCAATTGCCTGGGGCGGCCGCATCATTATTATTGGCTTTGCCGCGGGCCGCATCTCGCAAATCCCCGGCAATATCGTTCTGGTCAAAAATATTGACGTCATCGGCTTTTACTGGGGTTCCTATCAGAAACACAAGCCCGAACTGCTAAGCAGCTCGTTTGGACAATTGTTTCGCTGGTTTGAAGAAGGCAAGCTCCGGCCGCATGTCTCGCACCGGCTGCCGCTTGCTCAGGCAGTTGAGGCACTCAAGCTCGTGCAGGAAAGGAAATCCACGGGAAAAGTTGTCATGGAAATGTAGCGAGCCCTGGTTCACTTGCGCCGGCAAACCACAAGGAACGCAGGCGCGCGTCGCGATCGCAAATCAGTGTCCGGCGGCCAGCTTGAGCAGATTCCTGAACTTATCAATCTGCTCTTTGTCCTCGCGGGTCTGGTTCACAAATTCCACACCGTAGTTGTAGCCGCGGCGATGCCGTATGATTCCCGGCGCCCGTACCGGAGTGCTGGAATAGGGCGGGGTGAACTCGATGAACACCTTGTCTTCAGCTTTGAGTTCCAGGCCGGCGAAGACCAGCATGCCGCCTTCGCTGATGTCGTTGGCGCGGCCTTCGGAAATCCGCGTGCTGTCTTCCCGGCAGACGATCAGCCGGATGGGCAGGTTCAGGCGATAGCGCTGCCAGCGCCTGAAGATGGCCCGTTCCATTGCGGATCGGGGGCCTGAAGTGGGTGGTGGGGTGGTGCGCACGCGTGGCTCCGTTGCCATAACTCACAAATCTTAGCCGCAGGCTTCGCCGGGCGAAAGTTACAGAAGTGCAGAAGAGGTATCAAACTGCGAGTAAGGGCTCTCATCCACGCGAGATAAGTTAGATTTCTAAAAAGTTGAGTTCGGCGACTGCCGACGGCCGGAAGCAAGCAGGAGCCAAGGTAAGTTGTTTAAAACCAGAGTGTTGCCATCATCGCGGCGTGATGGCGATGGCCCGCAGAGGGCTACCTGATCCGTTAACGATCTTTAATGGAGCAGCAATCACAATGGCTCCGGTGGGAGGCAGTTGGTCAAGATTGCACAGCCCGGCAAGCCCAAACTTGCCGCTGCCGTGCATTACATAATGGTTGGGAAATGGAGGGTCAAAAGTAGCGGCGCGCCCGGCGTCGGTTCCTACGGTTTCAACGCCTACCCCAAGGACATCCCGCTCCCTTGCCAGGAACTCGGAACATTCCTTCACGAAGCCGGGTGTGTGCGGGCCGTCCTTTTGCAGATTGATGTACTGCTGCGGGTCCGTGCGCGTTGACCATCCGGTGCGTAGAAGAAACCATGCTCCCGCGGGGATGCGTCCGTGCTGCTTCTCCCACTGCTGGACGCGCTCTACGGTCAGCAGGAAGTCCGCGTTCTTTTGCACGTCGGCGCTCACGTCCACCACGCATGCCGGACCGACGAATTTTTTCGGATTAATACGATCCACGCTGTTCTCCGGCAAGTCCTTACCGCTGACCCAATGGATGGGTGCATCAAAATGCGTGCCGGTGTGTTCGCCGGTTTCAAAGCCGTTCCAGTACCATGCAGGTCCGCGATCGTCATAGCGTGAGATTTCCCACATCCTGAACGCAGGCGTGTTGGGCCACTGTGGAGGCAGTGGGAGCAGCGGCGTTTCCGCGTTCAACGGTTGAGTAAGATCCACCACGCGCAATGCGCCGCTATTTAACTGTGAAACCAGTTCTGCAAGAACGTTTGCCATCTGTCATCCTGACTGTTAGAAATTCAGCCGCAGCGCCAACTGAATTTGCCGCGGATTGAATACAGCGCGAGGCGTGCCGTAAGTCGGGTTCGGAGATCCTTCCAGGAAACTCTGCGTCGCCGAACAGCCCTGCGCGGTGGGATTGAAATTGCAGAAGTCGGCCGCCCCGTAAACGGTGTTGAAGAACCGCACATTGACTGTGTTCAGCACGTTGAAGGCTTCGGCAGTCGTCTCCACGCTCATCTTCTCAGTGGCTTTGAACGTGCGCGCCAGCCTGACATCAACGGACTGGTAACTGTCGCCCTTGAAGGTATTCCGAGGCTCAATTCCTACGCGGTCGTTGTTGCCGAAGATGTCTCCGTTGGCGTCAAATCCGGCAAACTTGGTGAAGTAATTGGGAGACTGCAGGCTGACGATGGTGCTCAAGTGGAAGTTGTTCAGGATCCTATTGATATTAGTCGG
This sequence comes from Candidatus Acidiferrales bacterium, assembly GCA_035553195.1. GTDB lineage: Bacteria > Acidobacteriota > Terriglobia > Terriglobales > Acidobacteriaceae > Angelobacter. Next base: position 24,394 of record DATNDP010000281.1, on the reverse strand, counting down.
GCCGTCAATGGTGGCATTCAGCACAAACCGCTGGCCAACGCTATCAGAGGAGATGGCGCGCTCCGCCTTGAGATTGTTGCTGTCCTGGGGAATCAGCACAAAGCTGGGATTGGGCCCATCATCGATCCCTTTTGACCATGTGTAGCTGAACCCGCCGCTGAAGTGGTGGCTCATGCGCTTGTTGTAATCAACCAGCAGACCGTTCCACTCGGAATTCCACCGTGATGCAGCTTCAAAGTACACCGCATAAAGCGTTGGAAATCCCGGAGCGGCGCTGCGTGCGCCGGGAACTCCCGGCGCGGCAAAAAACGTGTTCTTCACGCCAGTCTGGCCTTGCGAATTGTGGACGGTCTCCTGCCCACTTGGATCAGGCTGGTTCACGTTGAAGAAGCTTCCCAAATGCACGCCCTTGCTGCGCAGGAAGCTGATATCGAGAACGGAATCGTCGGTAGGCTGAAGAGCGATTCCAAAGCTGGTCTGGATGCCGTAGGGCGCTTTATGGTTTTGGTCAAAACGGGCGATCACCGCGTCGCCGAAGAACCCGCACCCGGCTACAGTGCCACCCGGACAGAAGCCCAGGGGCGCTGCGTCAGGATAGGTTCCACCCAGCATGCTGGCCAGCGCGATCTGCGTGATGTTAGGCGCGCTGGCAAAGGCAAAGAGCCGGGTGGTTGCATTGAGGTCATTTTCGTCCGGCCGCCCGGGAAACTTGCCTGTCGTTCCGCCGCATGACGGCTTCTGGCAGGCGAGCAGCGGCATAGGGATGATGCCGTGGAAAATCCCGGCTCCGCCGCGGATCACAATGTTGTATCGCGTCCCCAGATGGTAAGAGAAGCCCGCTCGCGGATCGAATTGCTTGTCCGGATTGTTCAAGACATTCGACGGGAAGGTCTCAAACTGATAGCGCAATCCATAATTCATAGAGAAATTGCTGGTGGGCCGCCAGGCGTCTTGTACATACAGTCCGCCATAGTTGTGGCCGATATCGCCTTCGGCCTGGTGCCGAACCGCATCGGAGATTCGTTGTCCCTGGAGAACCGCGGGATCAAACGTGGGCTCGGTGAAGTTGGGCGCCTGGAAGCGTTCGAAAAACAGCACCGAGGGAGCGCCGGCTTCCAGACTGAACGGGCACTGCGCGGCGAAGAGGCAGCCGAAATCCGCCTCAAAAGGATAGAAGAGCGGAAACGATTCCAGCGTGTTCACGTGACTGAAGTCCCCGCCGAACGAGATTGTGTGCTTGCCATGCTGCCACGTAACGTTGTCCACAATTTCGTTCCGGCTCTCCTGATAAAAATCAGGATTGCCGCGGTTTACGCCGGCAGTGAACGTATTGAGCACCTCAAGGTGAGGCTGCGTGGTCACAGTGGGGAAGTCGAATGTGCGATGGCCAAACTGGTAGCGCGCCTCATTCACCAGGTTCGGTGTAAAAGTAGAAGATAAGCTGCCCGCCAGGGACTGATCGCGCAGATTGTTCTCCTTGAAGCCTGAAGGCAGATCAAAGCCGTCGTTGAGCGGAGAAACATTCGTCAGCCGGCCGTCGTTGAAAAAATACCGCAGGAACGCGTATTGGCGGTCGTTGAATGAATGGTCCAGCTTGACGATGAAGTTATCGTAATCGCTCTCGCGGTTAACGTTCAGTTGCTCCGCCGGCAGTCCAAAGTTGGCTTTGAACTGGTTGATCTGCGTCAGGTTGTTGAGAATGATGGAATTGTAGAAGGGGTTTTCATTCCTGCGCTGGCCTTCATAGTTGCCGAAATAGAACGTTTTGCCCTTCCTGATCGGCCCGCCGATGGTGAATCCAAACTGGTTCTGCTGCAACTTGTTCAGCCCCGGCGCAGCCAGTTCGCTGTTCGCGTCCATGGCGTCATTGCGGAAGTATTCGTAAACGCTTCCGTGCACGTCATTGGTCCCGCTCTTAGTAATGATGTTTACGATCCCGCCGACGGCGCGACCGGCCTGCACGCTATAAGTGTTGTTGATCACGCGGAACTCGCGCACTGCATCGGTGGATGGCGTCGTCTTCTGCACTCCGGACGCGGTTGAGGTATTGTCGGCTCCGTCAATGGCGATGAAGTTGTAATGGATGTTCTGGCCGGCGAAGGAGAGCTTGGTCACCGGTTCAATGATCACGTCCGTGCTGCCGGACGTGGTATCGCCCACGGTCACACCTGGAGCAAGCAGCGCGAAGTCAATAAACTGGCGGCCATTCACGGGGAGATTCTGGATCTTCTGCTGCTCGATGACAGAGTCGGTCGAAGTCCGTGTCGGCTCGACGAGCGGCGATTCTGACGTGACTGTCACCTGCTGTTCCACTGCGCCCGGCGAAAGGGAGAAATCCAGCGTCACCAGGTCTCCAACACTGAGCGTGAGCACGCGCGACTGAGGCTGAAAGCTGCTCGCTTGCGCAGTGACTTTGTAATCTCCCACCGGTAATGACGTGATCTTGTACTGTCCGGTATCATCGGCCACGGTGCTGCGGGAAAAACCGGTTTCAGTGTTGGTGACAGTGACGGTTGCTTTCGGCAACACGGCGCCGGATTTATCAGCCACCCGGCCCTGCAGCGAAGCCGTTATGGCCTGGCCAAATGAAAAAGAAGTTGTCAGCAGAGCCACAATCAGACATGCACCAGAGATGAGCAAACCACGTCGCATTCGACCCCTCCGCAGGAGACGAGAAATATAGTCCGCTCATCGACAGTTGGCAAGAAATTTGACATGTAAATTGTTTAGACCTAGAATTTTTTGCCAGTCAGGTTTGTTTTGTTTGTGCGCCGTCCTTATCTTAAGAAGCACGCACGGGCGCAATTGACGTCTCCAGCACGCTACCCACGCTAACGCGAAGAGGCAGGATGGCCGAGCGGCACTTCAAAAAGGAAGTTCAGAGCCTATATCTGGGCGACGGCCAGGAGTTTCGCGGCGAAGGCATTCTCGCCGTTACCAAGGCGCTGCTGCAATCCGGAATCTCTTATGTGGCCGGCTATCAGGGTGCCCCAATTTCGCATTTGATGGATGTTCTCACGGATGCGAATGACATTCTCTCCGGGCTGGGCATTCACTTTGAGCACAGCGCGTCTGAAGCGACTGCTGCCGCCACTCTCGCCGCATCTGTTAACTATCCACTGCGAGGCGCCGTAACCTTCAAATCCACTGTAGGAACCAATGTCGCTTCTGACGCGCTCGCCAATCTCGCGTCCGGCGGCGTAACCGGTGGCGCGCTGATCATCGTGGGTGAAGATTACGGCGAAGGCTCCAGCATCATGCAGGAGCGTTCGCATGCCTTTGCCATGAAGTCGCAGATGTGGCTGCTGGATCCTCGCCCCAACCTGCCCTCGATTGTTGCCGCAGTAGAGCAGGGATTTGCTCTTTCTGAAGCCAGCAACACGCCCGTCATGCTGGAATTGCGCATCCGCGCGTGCCACGTGCACGGGCGCTTCATCGCTAAAAATAATGTGCGGCCAAAATTCAAGCTCAAGGATGCAATCGAAAATCCGGTTCGCGATCCCAGCCGCATCGTGCTCCCGCCGGGCAGCTTTCTGCACGAGCAGGAAAAAATCCAGAAACGCTGGCCCGCCGCACAGAAATTCATCCGTGAGCAGCGTATGAATGAATTCTTCGGCGAAGAAGGCGGCGAGATCGGTGTGATCCTGCAGGGTGGGATGTACAACACGGTCGTGCGTGGCCTGGAACTGCTCGGGCTGTGCAATGCTTTCGGCGATAGCAAAGTTCCGCTTTATGTCTTGAATGTTACTTATCCGCTGCTGGAAGACGAGGTAATCCGCTTCTGCTCCGGCAAACGCGCTGTCCTAATGGTCGAGGAAGGACAGCCGGACTTCATCGAGCAGAACCTGCACGCCATCCTGCGCAAGGCCGGAGTGGAGACGAAGGTCCACGGCAAAGACATGCTCACTATGGCGGGGGAATATACCGCAAGTGTTGTAACCAAGGGTCTGCACAAATTCGTTGAGAGCTATACACGGGACCTGATAGATCAAACTCGCCTGCCGAAGCTGGTAAAACCTTCTGCGCAAAATGCGAACGCACTGCCGATCGTCAACGCCGTGCAGGGCCGTCCTCCATCATTTTGTACCGGCTGTCCGGAGCGGCCAATCTTCAGCGCCTTGAAGCTGGTAGAGAAGGAGCTGGGGCCGCATCATGTGGCTTCCGATATCGGCTGCCATTTGTTTTCAATTCTTCCGCCATTCAACATCGGCGCTCACACCATGGGCTACGGCCTTGGCTGGGCCAGCGCCGCGGCGCTTAATACAAATGAGACAAAGAAGCGCACCATCAGCTTCATGGGCGATGGCGGTTTCTGGCACAACGGCTTGACCAGCGGAGTAGGGAATGCCGTGTTCAACCAGACCGACGGCGTGCTAGTCGTAGTGGATAACAGTTACACCGCCGCGACCGGCGGGCAGGACATTCTGTCTTCGCAAGCCAGCAATCCCATCCGCACCACACGCCAGCCAATTGCTGACGCCGTACGCGGAGTCGGCGTCAAATGGGTGAAGACTATCACTCGCACCTACGACGTTGCTGCGGTCCGCGACGTCTTCAAAGAAGCCCTGACCACCCCAGAGAAAGGGCCGAAGGTGATTGTGGCCCAGAGCGAGTGCGCTCTGAACGCGCAGCGCCGCATCAAGCCGCTGACGAAGAAGCGCATTGAGCAGGGAGAACGCGTGGTGCGCGAGCGCTTTGGTGTTGATCCGGACACCTGCACGGGCGACCACTCCTGCATCCGCCTTTCAGGCTGTCCGTCGTTGACCATTCAGCCGAGCCAGGATCCATTACGCAAGGACCCCGTGGCGACAGTGATTGACAGCTGCATCGGGTGCGGGCTGTGCGGCGAGGTGGCACACGCCGCCCGGCTGTGTCCCTCTTTCTTTCGTGCTGAGATTATTTCCAACCCCAGTGCGTGGGACCGCTTCAAGACCCGGTTCCGGAGTGCAGCGATTGGATGGTTTCAGCGGCGAACCGAGCGTCGGCTTGCCGGCATCACGGCCTCATAACTATGCCGGTTACCCAAACGCCACAACCCGCCGCTCCTGAGGGGCCGGTGGCCGGTGTCCGTACGATCAACATCGCCATACTCGCGATGGGCGGCGAAGGCGGAGGTGTGCTTGCCGATTGGATTGTGGACATGGCGGAGCACTCGGGATACTTGGCGCAGACAACTTCGGTTCCAGGCGTCGCTCAGCGCACCGGCGCCACCATCTATTATGTCGAGCTGTTTCCGGAGGACGCTGCGCGCAATTGCGGCAAAGACCCGGTCATGGCCCTGATGCCGGTTCCCGGCGAAGTAGATGTGGTGATCGCATCAGAGCTCATGGAGGCTGGTCGGGCGATCACGCGCGGCTTAGTCACGCCGGATCGTACCACGCTCATCGCGTCAACCAATCGCGTCTACTCCATGGCTGAGAAAACGGCCATGGCAGATGGCCGCGTGGACGCAAGCACGCTGCTGAAGGCCGGAAAGGACGCAGCCAGAACGTTCATCGGCTTCGACTTCGCACGCCTTGCGGAAGAGAACCGAAGCGTTATCAGTGCCACTCTCCTCGGTGCGCTTGCCGCCTCCGGAGCGCTGCCATTCATCCGTAAGCAGTTTGAAGAAGCAATCAAGAGCAGCGGAATCTCTGTTGAATCCAGCTTGAAAGCGTTTGCCGCCGGCTTGGATGCGGCCGGCAGTTCTGCGCCATTGGAAGTCGCTCCCGCAGCCCCTTCTGTGCCGAGGCTTGGTCCCGCCCTGCAGGAACTCGGAGCCAGAATCACGGCACAGTTTCCGGCGGCGAGTCATCCGATCGTTACTGCCGGCATTGAGCGGCTGGCCGATTATCAGGATGTCTCCTACGCTGCCGAATATCTCGACAAGCTTATACCGATCAAAGACCTTGATCGACAGTTCGGTCACGGTGATTGCACGCTGCTGCGCGAGACGGCGCGCTACCTTGCTCTCTGGATGTCCTACGAAGACGCGATCCGCGTCGCCGATCTCAAGACGCGTCGCACGCGCTTTGAACGCGTGCAGCAGGAAGCGCACGCAACTTCCAAACAGGTGCTCGAGATCCATGAATTTCTATATCCGCGCGTGGAAGAATTTGCAGACATTATGCCCGCCGCGCTGGGCGCCCGGATTCTGAAGAGCCGCTGGATGCAGTCCCTAGTGAATCGTTTCGCGGGAAAAGGGAAGATCCTCAAGACAACTTCTCTTGCAGGCTTTCTCCAGCTCTACTGGGTCGCATCGTTGCGTCCGCGGCGCCGCAGAACACTACGTTTCAAGCGCGAAATCGCGCAAATCGATCAATGGCTGGCGCACGTAAAAGAACTGGTTCCAGTGAATTACGACCTGGCGTGTGAAGTGGCCGAGTGTCCTCGGCTCGTCAAGGGCTATGGTGAGACGCATGAACGTGGCAGCAGGAATTTTGAACTGCTGATGCAGGCGCTGCCTGTTCTTCGTCAGCAAAAAAATGCTGCGTCTCAGCTCAAGTCGCTGCGCGAAGCAGCGCTGGCCGACGACACGGGAGAGAAACTCGCCGCTGCACTACGGGAGCTTGGCCTTCAGCAGGGGGCGCGAGCATGAGAATCGCGTGCCTTGGCGGCGGTCCTGCGGGGCTGTACTTCTCCATTCTGGCGAAGAAGGCCAACCCTGACTGGGACATCACCGTTTTCGAACGCAACCGTCCCGCGGATACCTTCGGCTGGGGGATCGTCTTTTCCGACAAGACGATGGATGGGTTCCGGGCCATCGATGAAGAAACCCACGCAGAGATTACGAACTCCTTCCGCCACTGGGACGACATTGACGTCTTCTTCAAAGGCCGGAAGATTACCTCTTCGGGGCACGGCTTTTGCGGTATTGCCCGCATCAAGCTGCTGAAGATCCTGCAGAAAAGGGCCGCCCACCTGGGAGTGAAACTGGTCTTCAAGACAGAAATCACGGACCCTGATGATTACGCCGCAAGCTACGACCTGGTGATCGCCTCTGACGGCGCTTCGTCGGTGACGCGCCGGAAGTACGAGCACATTTTCAAACCCAACGTCCAGGTACGCAACAACCGCTTTGTCTGGCTGGGCAGCCGTAAGAAGCTTGAGGCTTTTACCTTCGATTTCAAGCAGACAGAATGGGGCTGGTTCAACCTGCATGCCTACCGCTTTGACAAGGAGTGGTCCACCTTCATTGTGGAGACGCCGGAAAAGAACTGGCTGGCCGCCGGCCTCGACAAGATGGAAAAGGCGGACTCAATCGCATTCTGCGAAAATTTGTTTGCCGAGCGACTTGAAGGGGCCAGGCTCGTCTCCAACGCAAGACATCTCACCGGCTCCGCCATCTGGCTCAAGTTCAATCGCATTCTTTGCGAAAAATGGTTTCACAAGAACATCGTGCTGATCGGCGACGCCGCGCATACCGCGCACTTCAGCATTGGCTCGGGAACCAAGCTGGCCATGGAAGATGCCATCGCGCTCTCCCGCGTACTTTCCACTCACGATGAAAATGTCAGCGCGGCGTTGCAACGGTATCAGGAGGAGCGCGAACTGGAAGCGCTCAAGCTGCAGAGCGCAGCGCGGAATCGCATGGAATGGTTTGAGGAGATAGAACGGTACGTCCATCTGGAGCCGGAACAATTCACGTATAGTCTGCTCACGGGCAGCCAGCGGCTCGGCCATGCCAACCTCAAACTGCGAGACAAGTGCTATGTGGAAACCGTGGAGCGATGGTTTGCCCGGCGCTGCGGCCTCAGCAAGCCTTTGCCCCCGATGTTTGCGCCGATCAAGGTTCGGGATCTCACTCTCAAAAATCGCGTGATTGTTTCTCCTATGGCCACCTACATGGCGGAAGACGGCATTCCCACCGATTTTCATCTGGTGCATCTCGCCTCGCGCGCGATGGGCGGAGCTGCCATGGTGGGAACCGAGATGACCTGCGTATCTCCCGATGCCCGCATTACTCCGGGGTGTCCCGGCATGTGGAACGATGCTCAACAGACCGCATGGGCGCGGATCGTCGATTTCGTCCATAACAACACTGACGCGCGTATCGCCATGCAGCTTGGACACGCCGGTCGCAAAGGATCCACGCGGCGCGGCTGGGATGCGATCGATCAGCCGTTGGAAATGGATAACTGGCCGCTGATCTCCGCCTCGCCGCTGCCTTACATTGAGGGTCTCTCCCAGATTCCCCGTGAAGCCACAATGGCCGACATGTGCAGGATCAAGAACGATTTTGTCGCCGCAACCCGGCGTGCGGCTGAGGCGGGATTTGACTGGCTCGAGTTTCACTGCGCTCACGGCTACCTGATGTCGAGTTTTATCTCGCCACTCACCAATCATCGAACGGATGAATACGGCGGATCAGTGAAGAAACGGTGTCGGTTTCCCGTGGAAGTCTTTTCGGCTATGCGTGCCGTGTGGCCGAAAGAGCGGCCCATGAGCGTCCGTATTTCCGCCAATGACTGGGTTCCGGGCGGTCTGACTCCGGAGGATGCGGCTGAAGTGGCGTGCTTCTTCAAGGAAGCAGGCGCCGACGTGATCGACTGCTCGTCAGGACAAGTGAGCAAGGCGGAGAAGCCGGTGTATGGGCGAATGTTCCAGGTGCCGTTTGCCGATCGCATTCGCAATGAAGTGGGAATTCCTACTATCGCGGTCGGCAACATCTTTGAAGGTGACCATGTGAATACGATTATCGCTTCCGGCCGCGCCGACTTGTGCGCGATTGCACGGCCTCATTTGGCCGATCCGTCATGGACCCTGCATGAAGCAGCGAAGCAAGGCTTCAGCGAAATCACATGGCCCAAGCAGTATCTGGCCGCCAAACAGCAACTGGAAAGGAATCTGGCTCGCGCCCAGCTCATGCTGCAGGTGTAGAAGATGGCAGGTTCGGTAACAATCCGGAAACGATCAGCACACAACGGCGCAGCAGCGGCTGTACTGGACCTGGAGACGCGCGCCAAGAAGGAAGACCATCAGGCGCTGCGCTTGTGGCTGCGCCTCCTGTCATGCACTGTTCGCATTGAGAACGAGATCCGCCTGCGCCTTCGGCGCGAATTTAACACCACGTTGCCCCGCTTTGATCTCATGGCCCAGTTGGAGCGATCCGCAGGCGGGCTGCGCATGAGCGAACTCTCCCAGCGTCTGATGGTTTCAGGCGGGAACATCACCGGCATCACTGACCAGCTCGAGCGCGAAGGTTTTGTCATGCGCACACGCCAGCAGGGCGACCGCCGCGCCTATACGGTCAAGCTGACCGAAACGGGTCTGAAGCGTTTCCGCGAGATGGCGGCGCGCCATGAGCAGTGGATGATTGAGCTGCTGGGCGGACTGAGCCGTGATGAAAAAGAAATTATGATCAGAGAGCTGGGGAAATTGAAAACGCACGTCAACTCTGAATTCACAGAATCAAGAGATGGTTCTTATGGCGGGAGCGACTGATGCCGGAACCTTCAAAGAGCGCCGAGCCAACTCTTACCGGCGGTCATTTGGCAGACTACAAGGCCAGGAACTTCCTTTATTCGGCCAAAGACCGCATTGCCTCCGTTACGCTGGATCGTCCGGAGAAAAAAAACCCGCTGACATTCGATTCCTATGCCGAGCTGCGCGATCTATTTCGCGCTCTCGCTTACGCCGAAGACATCAAAGCCGTGGTGCTGACCGGAGCCGGTGAAAATTTCTGCTCCGGCGGCGATGTGCACGAGATCATTGGGCCATTGACGCGGCTTAATATGCCGGGCCTGCTCGCATTCACACGCATGACAGGCGATCTGGTGAAGGCAATGCGGGTCTGTCCTCAGCCCATCATCGCCGCAGTTGACGGCGTCTGTGCCGGTGCCGGCGCGATTCTGGCCATGGCGTCTGATCTGCGCTTCGGGACGGCCCGCAGCAAGATTGCGTTTCTGTTTACTCGAGTTGGTCTGGCTGGATGCGACATGGGCGCGTGCGCTATGCTGCCGCGCATCATCGGGCAGGGGCGCGCGGCGGAGCTACTGTTCACTGGCCGAACCATGACGGGAGAAGAGGCGGAACGCTGGGGATTTTTCAATAGGGTGTGCGCGCCGGAAGAACTGTTGAATGCAGCGCTGGCGGTGGCAACTGAATTGGCGTCAGGGCCCACCTTCGCCCATGGGATGACAAAGAAGATGCTGCATCAGGAGTGGGACATGGGTCTGGACGAAGCCATTGATGCCGAGGCGCAAGCGCAGGCAATCTGCATGGCAACCAAGGATTTCACCCGCGCTTTCGAGGCGTTTGTGGCAAAACAGAAACCTGTTTTTAAGGGAGACTAACGCATTTTTCACAGCGACCATCTCGACTGGCCCTTTCTGGAGCCGCGCCATAAGAGTCTGGCTCTGGAGCTTGACGCATGGGCCGGGCAGAATCTCGCGGATGCGGAGCCCAAAGGCCATTCCGTTGCGGCTGTTGATGCTGCGTGCCGCAGCCTGGCGCGCCGGTTGGGTGAAGCAGGCTGGTTTCGGTATGCCGTTGGCGGCACTTCGTACGGTGGGTCAGGTGACACACTTGATGTACGTGCTGTCTGCCTGATCCGAGAAACTCTGGCACAGCATTCGGGCTTAGCGGATTTTGTATTCGCCATGCAGGGGCTGGGCTCCGGCGCAATTTCGCTGTTCGGCACCGGTGACCAAAAACGACGCTACCTTGCACGCGTAGCCGACGGAGCAGCCATCGCGGCCTTCGCCATCTCCGAGCCTGAGGCCGGCTCCGATGTTGCCGCCTTGCAATGCCGCGCCAGTAAAAATGGAGAGGGTTACGTCATCAACGGCGTGAAAACGTGGATTTCAAATGGCGGCATTGCTGACTTTTACGTTACCTTCGCGCGTACCGGAGAGGCTGCAGGATCGAAAGACATCTCGGCTCTCATCGTTGATTCGGGAGCGGAAGGACTGACCATTGCCGAGCGCGTTGAAGTCATGGCTCCGCATCCACTTGCCCGTCTCGAATTCAAAAACTGCCGCATCCCGGCTTGCCAGCGTCTGGGCGAAGAAGGCCAGGGATTCAAGATTGCCATGGCCACGCTGGATGTTTTTCGTTCGTCTGTAGCGGCGGCTGCCATCGGTTTTGCGCGGCGGGCGATGCGCGAAGCGTTGAAGCGCGCCACCTGCAGAAAGATGTTCGGCCACACTCTTGCTGAATTCCAGCTGACCCAGGCCAAAATCGCCAAGATGGCAACCGATATCGATGCCGCTGCTCTGCTCACCTATCGGGCTGCATGGCTGAAGGATCTTGGCCGGCCGGTGACCGTGGAAGCTGCTATGGCTAAGATGACGGCTACGGAAATGGCGCAGCAGGTGATTGATTCGGCCATGCAGATTTTCGGGGCGCTCGGCGTAGTGAGCGGCGAAGCCGTGGAACAGCTCTATCGCGAGATCCGGCCTCTGAGGATTTACGAAGGCGCAACCGAGGTGCAGCAATTGATCGTAGCTCGTGGGATCATCAAGGCGTTTCAGGAAAGTGAGTGCCTGCATGGCTGAAGCTTCAATGGCTTCACCAGATGCTCAGTCTCCCGAACCGCAACCCTTTCGCACGCAGGTGCTGGTGCGGTTTGCTGACTGTGATCCTGCAGGTATCGTCTTCTACCCGAAATTTCTGGTGATGTTCAACAACCTGGTGGAGGACTGGTGTCGCGATGGGCTCGGCTTTTCCTTCGACGAAATCGTGGTGCAGCGCGGATGGGGCCTGCCCACCGTGCATCTTGAGGTCAACTTTATCGCTCCGAGCAGGTTGGGAGAGGTGCTGACGGCAAGCCTCTACGTGCGCAACATTGGCACCAGTTCAATCGGTGCGGATATTTCACTTTCTGGTCCTGACAGTGTCGATCGCGTACGCGGAAAAGTTGTTCTGGTATTGACTGACCGGAGCAATCACAAGTCATTTCCGATTCCTGACGACTTGCGGGCCAAAATTGCGCGATTTTTGATTCCGGCCTGAGGCCTGTTTGCTCTGGTCGCGGGCAAGAGGTGACGTAAGGAATGAAATTTCTGCAACCACCGAACTGGACTCGTCCCAAAGGGTACGCCAATGGCGTGATGGCGAAGGGGTGCATGGTCTTCCTGAGCGGCATGGTCGGGTGGAACTCGCATTCGCAATTCGACGCCAGGGACTTTGCCGGACAGGTGCGGCAGGCCCTCAACAATATCGTTGAAGTTCTCGCGGAGGCGAACGCCCAGCCGGAACACATCGCTCGCATGACCTGGTATGTGGTGGACAAGCAGGAGTATCTCAACTCGACGCAAGAGATCGGCGCAGCTTACCGCGAAATTATTGGGCGGCACTACCCGGCGATGACCGTGGTTGAAGTCTCTGGCCTCGTCGAGAGTGAAGCGCGAGTCGAGATCGAAGTGACTGCGGTTGTGCCGGAATAGAGAGGCAAAAGTCTGAATGGCTGCTCCTGAGTCATTGACCGCTGCTACCGCGCAGGACCCCTTCAGGTCCTTTGCGCCGCTCAGCGCGCGCCGGCTGCTTGTGCTTGCCGGAATCGCCATGATCCTGGCCGGAATGATCTTCGGAGACATTTTCGCCGTCTTTGTTCTCCATCAAAATGCGTCCCGCGTGGGAGCAAGCCTCCGTGCCGCGGCCGAAGCTGCGTTGGCTGGCGACGCAGGCCGCGTGCAAGCAAGCTTCGCGGACGTCGGAGCGTTTCTCGAGAATCGCGGAACCAAGGTGGACACACATGTTCACCTTATTGGCTTTGGCTTCCTCGCGCTCCTGCTGGCTATTCTGCAACCCTGGGTCGCCATCAGTGAAAAATATCTGCGACGCCTGGCGTGGTTGCTGGTGATTGGCGGCGTGGTCCTTCCGTCAGGTGTGTTTCTCATCCACTATGTTGGCTTAGCGTACAGCCCGTTGCAGGCAATCGGCTGGGCCAGCATCGTTGCCGACGCAGGAGGGTTGTTCGTCATGATTGCGACAGGCGGATATCTCTACGGCCTTGCGCGGCGCCTGGCTAACCCGCTTCGCAACAAAAGAAGTGATCATTTGCTGAGTGCACCGGATGGAACGGGCAGACTGCTGTTCGCAGGAGGGCTGTTTCTTGTTCTTCTTGGATTCCTCCATGGCGCTTACTACGCGGGCGCAGACCTTTATCGGCATGAGGCGGCGGATTACAACCTGCTGTCACAGATCGCTTCCGGAGCCTCCGCGGGAAACAGTATCCAGGTCGGTCGCGCGCTTCAGGAATACGGATTACTCCAGGGCGACAAGGCCGTCAATATTGCCGCACACGCGCATTTTGCGGAGTTCGGCTTGTTGGCCATGCTTCTGGGATTTTTCCAACCCTATGTGAGCTTGAGGCAGATATGGAAACGGCGATGGGCAGGAATTTTACTCCTGGGATCAGCGTTGCTGCCGGTTTGCGTTTTGCTGGAAATGAGATTCGGCTTGGTGGCCGGAGGTCTGGCTGATTTCGGCGGATTGCTGGTGATTGTGGCCGGTTTCGCCATGTGGGTCGGCATTCTGCGCTACACCGGAGCGCTCGATGCAGAGATGGGGAGACGGGCATGAGCGCGAAAAGGGTTCTTTTGGTGGGAGGCATAGGGGTTGCTCTTCTAGGGATGACCTATGGCCTCTGGTACGCAGTCTTCGCAGAGCATCAGGCGCTGGATGGTATCGGCGCCTCACTCACCGCCGGCCTTACCTCGGCGGCGCAACGTGACCAGGCAAAGTCGGCCGAAGCGCTGCAAAGGTATCGCGTCGCCAAGTACAAGTATGAACGGCAGGTGGACGCCCACAGTCACTGGCTCGGGCTGGCCATGGTGCTCATCGTTGTAGGGATTGGCATTGATTATGTGCGGCTCTCGCGGAAGCAGAAGCTGTTTTTGTCCTGGGGCCTTCTCATCGGCTCCGTGCTCTTTCCCTTGAGCGTTCTCTTGCAGACCGTTAGTGCCGGACCCGATCCGAAAATTTTGGCCGTCCTGGGCTCAGCACTCGTGATCCTTGCATTGCTGGGCGCTATCGTCGGAGTCTTGCGCAGGCCCGCTGCTGCGTGACTTTCAATACCCGCTGAAGATCTTGAGATTCTCGCTGATCAGCGCCTCGCCCACAAATTCCGCGAATCTAGTAACCTGATAAAAGAGCGCCGGAAAGGGAATTGCACGTCCATCGGGCCCAGGAGTTAAAGCCGACATGGAAGATTTTCGCAAACCGATTCTGGAAGGCAAGGGCGATACCGATTACGAGCGTTATCTGCGCACGGACGAACTGCTCTCTCTACAGACGCCCATCGAGCAGCTCTCGCACCCGGATGAGTTGACGTTCCAGGTCGTGCACCAATCATCGGAGCTATTGATGAAAGGGGCTGCATGGGAGCTGGAGCGGGCCCGGACCGCAATTGCTCAAGGTGATTTCGCCAACGCAGCGCGCCTGATCCGTCGCGCAAACCAGATGCTGGAGTATCCGATTTCGCTCCTCCACATTCTGGAGACCATCACGCCATACGACTATCACGTCATCCGCGCGGGCCTCGGTCACGGTAGCGGACTGGACTCGCCCGGCTTCCTTGCTCTGCTGCATATTGCACCGCGAATTGGTGACGCCTTCCAGGAGCAGCTCACCGCCAAGGGGCTGACCTACGATGACGTTTATCGCCGCCACCAGAAATTGTTTGGTTTGCATGACCTGGCCGAGCGCATGCTGGATTTCGACGAACGCATGCAGCTCTTCCGTTTTCATCATTTGAAACTGGCGCAACGCATTATCGGCGGTGGTGTGGTGGGAACAATGGGAACGCCGGTTGAGGTGTTGCAACAGCGAATGCAACATCTCGCTTATCGTGAGCTGTGGGAGTTGCGCAACCAGATTACGTCGAAGATTGGCGCCGAATCCGTGGAGCAGAAAACCAGCCGCTGAGATCAGCGCGGCGCTGCTGTCCGTGGTCATAGTGGACGCGGGCGCTGGGGCGCAAACCTCTTCAGTTAAGCTGACCCCGCTCCCACTTGCGCAGTTGAAGTCACGCTTTCGCTTTCAGGCATAAAGCGGAACAGATCAGAGTCCGTTTGGCGGAGTCGCTTCTGCAAGTCTTCCCAAAGAGGTTCCAGAATAGGAATACGCGCAAGCTCCTGTTTTGTGGTGAGCGCGTGCTCCGGTGCAATAGCATGCGGCGTCAACCCAGTGGCTTGTGCGGCGGCGCCGACTGAGATGTTGCGCTGGCACACGCCTTCCAGCAGGATCATCCGGAACAGTGCCGACTGAATGTTGGGCCCGGTGGTGATGGCTCCGTGATTGGGCAGCAGGACGACTGGCTTCTTGCCCAGCGCTTCGGCGAATGGCCGCACGCGGTCCTCAGTTTGTGCCAGGCCAGTAAATTCCTCATCAACAATGGCGATATCATCGGCAAGCAGGCAGCTCTCCTGATCGAAGGCCTGCGGCAGCTTGCGAAATGTCGTCCACGTCACTGTGTTGGGCGGATGCGTATGCGCGACTGCTCCAATGTGCGGATTGTAACGATGGATGACGCCGTGCAGATGAATCGTCTCATTCACGTATGGCTTCACCGAGGGATCATGCTCCAGCACATTCCCGGCGAAGTCCATGGTGAGGACGTCAGCTGGGGTCATGGTCGCGAACGAAGGTCCAAAACGATTCACCAGCATCCGGTTCTCGCCAATGGTGATGCTGAGATGCCCGGCGTTGCCGACGCTCAGTCCGAACCGATACAGCAGGCGTGCTGCGCAGCAAAGATTAAATTTCAGTCCGTCGCTCTTCATGACCGTTCTCCATTCGCGATCCGTTTCAGGAACCGCTGCTGTTTGCAACTTCAGAGCCTCAAGTTCAACGCGGCATTGCTCTTACTTTTCGTCGAGATACTTTACCAGATGCAAATAATCTTCCCGCGCCGGCAGGAAGAAATCCAGGTTCATCACTGGTTCCCTACCAAGCGGCTCAATATAATGCACCACACCTGCCGGAATTACGAGGAATGAACCCGGCCCAACTTCATGGCCCACATCACCCACGTGGTAGATGGCGCGTCCGCTCACGATATAAGCGAGCTGCTCGAAGGTGTGGCTGTGCGGGTTCAGTTTCATGCCGGGATGGCACTCATTCATCACCATCATCAGATCTTTCCACTGGAAACCCTTGCGACTGATGCCGGCGCGCACTACTTCTGAAGGGATCTTGTCCCAGTTGTAGGCCTTACCGCTCGATTTTTGCTCTTTCGTGTTCGCGGTGCTCATCTTTTATGCTCCTTTCTTTGCCGGTAGCCGGCGTTCGGCCGCCTCTTCCAGGCCCAGCAGAGCCTCAGAGTTCTTGCGGATCATGAACTCAATTTCCTGTTCCTTGATGCCGATATCCAGCAGCTTCTCCACCGTGTAGCGCAGGCCTTCGACGGGGAGAGGATTGTTCTTTTGTCCCAGGTCGGAGCCGAGCAGGGTGCGTTCGGGGCCGACGAGCTCGATCCAGTGCTTCAGGCGGTCAAAGTTCCAGAAGTGAAACGTGGATTCGGGATGATACATGCACATGGAATGCTCGATGTAAGCACCCAGGCGCACAAATTCCTTTACGTCATCTTCGCTGGCGTCGATCACAAAATCCGGATGGTTGATCAGCATCTTGCGAACCCCGGCTTCTTTCGCGCCGCGCAGCAGCGCCAGAGCTTCCGGCACGGAAACGTGCCCCGAAGAAAGGATTGCGTCAGCTTCAGCAATCAATTCGAGGATGGTACGCGCCTCGGGGAGGAGTTCGCCTTTCTCGTCGAGTACCTTGACCGGGATATCCGGCAATTCGCGGCCGACCTGCGAGGGGAACTTCATGTGCGGCTGCGCCTGATGATGCTTGATGTGGTTTTCCGATGAGATGGTCGGAAACCACACGATCTTTCCGCCGAGGCGCAGCGTCATGTCCACAATGTACGGATTCAGGCCGCCAACGTAGCTGTTCAGTGCAACGCCCCCGAAAACCTGCACTGGAATATTTTTGAGGTCATGACTCTTCAGGGGAACGAGTTCCGGCGCAGTCGTATGATGATGGCTTTTGATCACGATGGCCCGCATTCCCGCCTGTGCGGCCTGCTCGGCTGCTTCGACGGCATCGAGCCGCCTGGGGAATAGCGAGGGTGAAGGATGAATATGCAGGTCAATCGATCCCTGCAATAAGCGCGTGACTGCGTCCATGGTTCCTCCTGAAAAAAATTACCAGCCAAAACCCGGTAAACCGGCGTCCTGCGATGAACCCCATGGTTCCAGGTTTTCTGCTCCGGGCTCCGCCACGGGTGAAAGCTTGCGGTAACTGCGATCAAAATAGAGCAACGGATCCGGCAGTCTGTCCTCAAGCCCACAGCGGACGACGCGCCCGATAAAAACCATGTGGTCCGCCGCCAAGATTGTCTGCTCGACTTCGCACAAGAACCAGCCGAGAACGTCAGAAAGCAGCGGAACCTTAGATTCCATGGCATACGCTACTCGTTCAAAGTGCGCGCCGCGCGAGGCGAACTGTTCCGCATGACCCCGGTTTTTGTGCCGGAGCAGATGCACGGCAAAAAGACCGGTTTCGCCAATGCCCAGCTCCGTCCGCGAACCACTCGTTATAGACACAAGCAGCATGGGCGGCGTCGCCGAAACTGAGCATACCGCCGTGGCAGTAAGCCCAACGGGCTCGCCCTTGAGGGAACTTGTAATGATGGTCACACCTGAAGCCAGATGCCGGATGACATCACGAAAAGCGGCGCCCGGAACCTGTGCTTCAGGCAGTGACATGATTCTTTTCTCGCCCAGCTTCAGCTTTCTGCTGGTCGCGCTTGTCCCATTCCGCCGTACGGTTGGCAAAATCCCAGACGCGCTGTTTGAGCTCCTGCTGGCGTGGATAGTTCTGGTAACGCAGCATGGCTAAACGCCAGGGATCACCAGAGAAGTAGCGCTCGTACAGAGTTTGCCGGCCCGCGAAAGATGAGCACGAGACATCCCAGGC
Organism: Candidatus Acidiferrales bacterium; assembly: GCA_035553195.1. GTDB lineage: Bacteria > Acidobacteriota > Terriglobia > Terriglobales > Acidobacteriaceae > Angelobacter. The sequence continues at coordinate 6,487 of DATNDP010000281.1, read as the reverse complement.
AATTCTGAAAAGTTGAATGCGTTTGTCGGCCGGAATCGTGGCGCCCTGGTAATAACGGTTCACATCCTCGGCGCGTTCGCCTGTAAGCTCTTCGTGGCTGGGTACCATTACCAGACCGCTCGCCCCCAGGATCTGGATAATCTCCACCAGCTTGGGATAGAGCTGCGGGAAAAGCGTTCGCACGGTGAGGAGGGGCTGTTCCGCCGGCAGAACGGTCCCGTTTGGGCCGGGAACGCAATCCACTTCGGAAGCGCGGATGCAACTGCGGACCAGTTCCACCGTATTGATCATGTCATGAATATGGTTCTGAACATGCTGGAACCCGCCAATCCCAACCGCATCGGCCATGTTGAGCGCAACACCGAGCAGGAATTCCGCCTTCGCCAGGTTCTTGGTGGCGAACTGATGCATGATCTGGTTCATAGTGCCGGTCTCAGCAAACATGCCATTGCCAAGCTTCGGCTGCTGATGGATGAAGACGCGTTCCCACGGAACCAGCACGTTATCGAAAATCGCTACGCAGTCCATCTCATCGAGCCGCGCGGAAAACGGGTAATCCGGCACGCTGCCGCCGGTTGGTGTGATTGCCGGCCGGCAAATAAAGCGCAAGCCCTTGGTCTCGACTGGAATTGAAAACGCAAAAGCGTAAGGTTTGGCTTCATCAGAAAGCTGCAGGAACGTGGAAGGGAAGACCGCGATGTCATTGGAAAATGGCGCGAGCGTGGCGATCATACGCGCGCCGTGGATCACGATGCCCGCATCGGTTTCCTTCACAATCGCGGCTGCAGTGTTCTGCTGGTGCACCGGCTTGGAGCGGTCGGTCTGGGGATTGATCAGCGTGTGCGTGAGCGCGAGATCATTCTTCCGCAAATGCTCGTAATAAGCGCGGATGTTCTTCCCGAACCGCTCGCCGCCGCGGGCGAAGTATTCATGGGCTGAGCCAAAGCCGGTCATGTGGACGTTCATAAAGTCCGGGCTGCGGCCCATCATGCCGCCCGTCCAGTCCATCCACGCCTTCACCATTTGCCTGCGGCGCACAAGGTCGGATTCGGATTTCGGTTCAATGTAGGAAAGTCCGACGCGCTCACCCTCGGATGTCAGAAACGTCAGTTTGTCCTGAAGCTTGGGGTCATGCTGCATGTCATAGAGTTCGGCAATGGATTCAGCCACAGGTTTGAAGCGTGGATCAATCGTCACATCGCGGACGCGTTCTCCATCAATCCATATCTCGCGATCATCACGCAGTGAATCCAAGTATTGCCGGCCGGTTCTTGTCATTGTTCTCCTGTCGCTTCGCTCCAGACCGCTTCCGAACCCTGCTCAGGTTTGGAGTCTTCAGCTCCTGTGGCAGCGCGGCTCGGCGCGTGGTCGGCCTCGCCGCTCCTTTTTCTGTCGCTTCGCTCCAAACCGCCTAAAGTACCCGGTTCGATCTGCAGCGTTCAGCGCCTTTTCGGGCCGCTCGGCGGCCATACCGGCCGAGCGGCTTCCATACATCGTTTCAGTCCGCACCCCTCAAAGCCTGCTAGTCCGGAACGCGAAAAGCCATGATCCCGTAGCCCATCATTCCGAATGGATAATAAAATTTGCGTTCCACGCGCGCATTAGGCGGCAGGGCAGCGCGCATTGCCATCCACTGCACCACTTCAACCGAGTGCTCACCGCCAAGCCGTGCGAAATCGGCCATGGTGTATCCGTTCAACTCCTGCGGGGAGCTTTCGATCAGGTCCATAAATTTGCGGTCCCACTCCGCCGCGACGCGGCCGCACTGGGTACCCGTCAACGTGTGAGAAAGCCCGCCGGTTCCGAAAACAATAACGCGAGCGTCGCCCGGAAAACTACGGATCGCCCGTCCCACGGCTTCGCCCATTTGCCAGCAGCGCTTGGGCGAGGGAAGAGGCGGCAGGACCACGTTGATGGTCAGCGGCACCACGGGAATTTTCCAGCCGTCATCGAGCAGAGGCATGGGAGAGAGAAAGCCGTGATCGAGTGACATCCGGTGTGACGCCGTGATGTCGAATCCTTCCGCTACCATGTTTGCAGCAATATGCTCAGCGAGCTTCTTGTGTCCAGGCACCGGCGGAAATGCACGCGCGCCCATGCCCTCATCGGGAATATCGTATTGCTCCGCCATGCCGATGCTGAAGGTCGGCCAGGCATCGTAAAAGTATTGATCAACGTGATCGTTGTAGATGACCACGAGAACATCGGGCTTCAGTTCTTCGAGCCAGTGCTGCGATTTCTCAAATGCACGGAACAGTGGCTGCCAGCCGGCGTCATTGGTCATGCCGTGATCATAGGCATGCGCGATGGAGGGAGCGTGTGAACACGCGAGTCCTGCCACGATCCTGGCCATGGTCCCTCCTTTTTACTCAACTCCGAGCGCGAAATGTTTGTTCTGCTCGGCCTGTCGTTTCAGGAAATCAACAAACTGTTGTTTGCTCATGCCGCGCATGGCGCCCTCAAGCTCCAGAAATTCCACATTGCTGGCAGCTCCCAGCTTGGTCAAGACGTAGATGCTCACGCCCGTTTCGGCCAATCCCCGCCAGTCGAGATTGAGGAGCATCTCCCGTTCGCGCGGTGTCAGCTCATAACACGCGGCGTGCGCTCCCGGATTGGTCCGGAACTGCTGCCGTTTGGCCTCATCTCGGAGGTCGTAACAGGCGCGGCTCAACTCATACAAGCTCATGCGGATGCGCTCCTTGCTGTTGGAACGGGTTCTCGCGCACGACCCAAATCGCGGGAGAGCCTCTGCGCTCCGTCCTTCAACGCCTGGGCCAGACCCGAATCCCGATCCGCCGGCACAGAAGATAGAGTCCCGACAAATGCAATGGTTCCAGCGATTACTTCATGATCGAACACCGGAGCCGCCACCGCGCGAATTCCGTCGGCAACGCGCGAATTGACGAATACTCCAAATTTGCGGGCTTCAGCCATTCCTCTTTCCAGTTCGTGCCGCTGCGCTTCAGGGAATTGGGCCAGCAAGTGCTCTACCCGCTGCCGGTCAGGATGGAAAGCAAGATAAAGATGTCCCTGGGCCGAATCGAGCGGCAACGTGGCGCCCAGCCGGATATGAAGCTGAACAAGCTTCGACTGCGGCTCACGTACACGCACCACGACTGGCGAGTTCCCGGACCAGAGGGTAAGCACGGCGGTTTCCTGAGCTTCTTCGGCCAGCCGCGCAAGATAGTTTTCCGCAATTTCTACCACCTGTACGCCACCTACCGCTGCAGCGCCAAGCTGAATGAGCAGCGGACCCAAAGCATAGGAGCCTTCACCCTCAGCGCGGAGAAATCCAGCCCGCGCCAGTGATGCAAGGTAGCGATGAGCCGTGGATCGCCGCAGTCCGAGAGTGGAAGCCAGATCACGAACCCGCATCTGGCGTCCGGAAGCGGCAAAAACCTCCAGCATACGAGCCAGACGATCAATCACCTGGATGGTTGATCCACGCCCAATCACCGTTTTCCGGTTACGCCGACGGAGTTTTTGTGAAATCTCGCTCACCGCTTCTTTGCAAGACGCTGCCCGCATTGCAGGACGAGCCATCTTAGTGATCCGGCCCAGCGCTGTCAACCTGCTCCGCGGAATGGCGCTGCGTTGCGTTCTGCTTCTGCTGCGATCTGAGTGGTTCAGGTTTGGGCGCTACCGGTCTCAACAACCTCTATGCAGTACAATAACTCTCAATTTGACGACCATGCCAAGTTCAGCCGCTCAGCTTCGCTCCAAAATCAGCCAGGGGCCCGTCTTTGGAAGCTTTGTGAAACTCGGAAGGCGTGAGGTGATTGAAATACTTGCGGCCGCGGGGCTCGATTTCGTCATCTGCGATCTAGAACATTCACAAATCAGTGAACAGGAAGCTGGCGTGATGATTCTTGCCGGGCGCGCTTGCGGGTTGCCGGTTCTTGTGCGCGTCGCCGATTTCGATCCGGGATTAGTGAATCGATTGCTTGAAGCAGGCGCGGCCGGTATCCAGGTGCCGCAGGTCCAGACCAGAGAGCAGGCTGCAGCGTATCGCCGCGCCTGCAAGTATCCGCCTGAGGGAACGCGTAGCCTGAGCCTCGCGCAGCCGGCGGCGGGATACGGCGCCGAGCCGCTTAATGACTACATCGCACGCAGTAACCGCGAGGTGCTGCTCATCGGGCAACTGGAGACACAAGAACTCCACGAGCCTTTAACGGAACTGCTCGGAGAACTGGATGCGGCGTTCATCGGCAGCCTCGATCTGACAGTGGACATAGGCTTGCCCGGGAAGCTCGATGATCCAGCGGTTCAGCAACGCCTGCGCGCCATAGAGCAAGCCGCTGCCGCCAAGAAGATCCCGCTGGGAATCTACGTTGATTCTCCCACGCGTGCAGCCCAAGCCGCTGCTGCTGGGTACCGCTTAATTGCCTTATCTTCCGATCTGGGCGCGCTCTCCGGCGCCGCTAAAGGGTGGAAAAAGCAACTGGCTGAACTTACCGCCGCCGCTGCGAGCAAAGCCTGATTCATGGATCTTTTTGTCACGCTGGGTAAAATCCGGCTGAAAAATCCGCTCATCTGCGCATCAAGCGAAGTCACCATGACCGCCGAAGGCATTCGCGCGGCCATAGACGCGGGAGCCGGCGCCGTCATCGCGAAATCTGTCAATGAGTCTCCACAGGCAGCGCGCCAGCTTTCCACTGCCGATTACGTTCTGCTCGGAGAGAATTGGCAGGTGATTCCCTGGAATGCGGCAGAGACGGAACGCGGGCACGCGTCACTTTTCTGCCGCTCCGGTTTGGCGCAAATGCCGCTCGAGGACTGGCTGAAAATGCTGGCCGATCTTGACCAGTATGCGCGGGAGAAACATTCCATTGTGGCGGGTAGTATTACTGTCGCCCAAGCCGTGCCAGCGGCGGAGATCGCCGCGAAAATGCAGGCAGCCGGGTTGCGCTGGATTGAACTGAACCTCAGCGCGCCGCACGGGCGCGAAGCTTCAGCGGTCGCTCAGGTCACGGCTGCAGAAGCTGTGCGCGACTACGTGCGCCGTGTCAGGCAGGCTGTTACAGTGCCGCTGGCAGTCAAATTGACCGCACAAGCGGATGATCCGCTATTGTTAGCGCGAATCGCAGTACAAGAAGGCGCCGACATGCTGGTCCTGACCGGGCGCGTTCAGGGCTTTATGCCGGATCTGGAAACCCAGAAGCCGATCCTTGGCTCATGGGGCGCCATCGGCGGCTCCTGGGCGCTCCCGGCAAGCCTCTATTGGGTGAGTAAATGTTGGCGAAACGTGACCCGCGACATTCCGATTATCGGAACGAATGGCGCGCGTTCAGCGGACGATGTGCTGCGCTTCCTCTTGAGTGGAGCACGTGCCGTAGAACTGGCCAGCCTGGTTATAAGCAACGGACCAGAGGTTTTGCGCGAGATGATTGCTGAAATCGAGCACTACTGCGAGCGCAAGAAGGTGGGTTCGTTGCCGCAGTTGGTCGGCAAAGCAGCCGATGCGGCGCTTACATACGGAGAACTCCCAGTGATCTCGAGGGGCCGTTACCCGTGGGAAGGGTGAGACAAAGGCCAGACGGAGCAATCGGCTTGAGCTTTTGGATTCCCCTTGAGCACAATCCTGGCAGGTGAGTGAAGATTTGAGATTGACGCTCAACGAAGTCCATATCTGGCGTATCGATCTCGCCAGACCAGACGATGAAGTTCAGCGATGCCGTCGTCTTCTTTCCGGGGATGAAGTTGAACGCGCCGATCGTTTTTATTTTGAAAGGGACAGAGCGCGATTTATCGTTGCCCACGCGGTCGTGCGCGAGATCCTCAGCCGTTACACCGGCGTTGCCGCTATGGACCTGCGTTTCTCCTACGGCCCAAAGGGAAAGCCTGAACTTTCAGGAGGCCTGGAGCAATCCGGGATCAAATTCAACCTCTCCCACTCGTCAGCACGTGCTCTGCTGGCGGTGACACCGGGATTGATTGTCGGCGTTGATATCGAGTGGATCAAAGCTGATTTCGCCACTGATGAAATCGCGGAGCGATTCTTCTCTGCAACTGAAGTGGAAGCTTTGCGCTCCTTGGCGGCTAGCCAGCGAGCTGAAGCATTTTTTTCTTGCTGGACACGGAAGGAAGCCTACATCAAGGCAATAGGTGAGGGGCTTTCCATTCCGCTGGACAGCTTCGCGGTGGCTTTTTCACACGGAATAACGCCGGCCCTTCTTTATGTAAAAGTTGATCCCGGAGAGGTTGAGCGCTGGAGCATGTACAACATCGAAGCAGGTGATGGCTACAAGGCCGCAGTGGTGGTTCAAGGCAAGCACCACCGGTTGAAGCAGATGGAGTGGACAGGAGCTTCTGCGTCGATGGACGCGCTCAACAATTCGCGGGAAACTCGGTAGCTGGATTGCCCAGCTCTAGAAACGGAAGGCGATGATCCCCATCGGGAGAAATTCATTTTTCTCAATGGTCCACAGTTGAAAAGATTGGTGGACCTGGTCGGGATCGAACCGACGACCTCTTCCATGCCATGGAA
>DATNDP010000280.1:0-3530 GCA_035553195.1 Candidatus Acidiferrales bacterium | reverse complement strand
AGCATGGGTGGATGTTTCAGAGACCTGGCCCCGCCTTTCAGCCGTTTTTCTGTCCTTCACAGTAACGTCTCGTGCGCGGTGGGGACTGATGCAGCGTGGGCTCTGGGGCGCGAATGAGTGTGCCTTAGGCAGCTTTTTTCTTCGCAACTTCTCGCGCTTGCTTGAGTGCACGCCGGAGGTTTGGCTGCACCTGGTGCCAAAACCCTGAAAACTCCTTCATCATTTTTCTTTCCGCCCATATCTGCAGCGCATAAGCTGCACCAAAGCCCAACAATATGGTTCCAAGCGCTCCACGCAGTGAAATGAAGGGCCTCAACACATGGAACATTGCAAGCGCAGCCGAGACCAGAGAGGACACAATAAAAGCCCATACCGCGAGGTACGTGTAATAGGAGAACCTGGCGAAAGAGACAGCCTTCTTCACCTTGGGCAGGAGCGACTGCATGGGAAACTGGCGCAACACGCTCTGCACCTCTTCTGCCCTTTGCTTCAGGAGTTCCGGGGAATCGGCTGAGGAGGGTGTGACCATTGCCTGGGCAAATGGTAGATTGCCGGGCGCGTAGTTTTCTGTGCCATGGGCCACCCGTTCCAGGACGCTCAGGTGCAACCTGGGCGCCACGCTCGCCTGTTGGCACATTGTGAAGAGATCTCGCGGCTTCCAACGGTAAAAAACGCCCAAACCTGAACGCGGATCATAGAGCTTGTCATCCACGTTCGCGTGCTCGCTATAAAATCTGCGATCACCTTCCAGGAAGCGCAAACCTGCCTTTTCAGCGGCATTCATCATCCAGTCCAGAGCAACGATTGACATGCCCTGCTTCGGGTACCCGCCGCCGACATTCGAATGGGCGCCGGAGAACCAGACTTGCTCAATGCGGCCGTGAGCTTCATCGCTTTCATCCCATAGGAGGGGAGTGAATGAGTGCCGCGCGTCATCGACTGAGAGCGCGTGGCAGGCCTGGTCAACAATCCCGCTCAAGCGGTGATCAGGAAATTTGAAGCGATAGATGACCGCATTGAGAAAATCTGCCAGGTGGAATGGAAGGCCGACCGCATCGACCGTGTCCCACACTCCAAGGAACTTAATGTGCACGTCGCAATTGCTGAACTTTTCTCTGAATTTTGTGGTTTTGCTTGCGTCTGGCTTGCCGAAAAGCCTTTCCCACAGTTTCGGTCGATACCGCTGGCGATATATCCGGTAGGCTTCCTCAACTTTAGAGTGGAGGTCGCTTGCCGTTTGTATGTCTTTTCCTCTTGGGTCTATCAGTCCGCAACTGGCGATAAAGCCCACGAGAGTACGCACTGTGAACGCACCCCTGCTGAACCCGAACATGTAAATGTGATCGCCGGGATCGTATATGCGAACGATCTCGGTGTAGAGCCGCTTCACGTTACGGCTCAGGCCAAAACCAGTCATTCCCGCAAAGATTTTCAGGGGCTTAAAGCTCTGGGTGCCGACGCCATCGTCGTAGAAAGCTATTTGCGGCGTGAGATTGGGATTGAGACGGTGGTGCGTCAGGTCGAGAGCCTCGAAAAGCTTAAACACGTTTGTTCCGCGTCCTTTGATGGCTGTGTTCCCTGTTCCGTCTGAACAAACGATGATGTTTTTTGCCATAACCAAAACTTTGAAAGAGATCAGTCAGTGTCTTCTAAAAAATAAGCAGAGCAAAAACACGGCCACCAGGGATGATTGACGAGAAGCATACGCCCGTTCAACCTAAAGAATATGGATAAATTCTTCCCTAGTCCCGTTCGGTGTATATCTGCCTTCTTTGTCCAGAGCTGGAATAGATTGCCGCGCTACATTAAGAGAAAGCAGTTCTCCGCTCGGAGCATGCAGGTGAAGGGGACAAAGGGCCGCGAGGCGCGTCTGAACAAAACGCCGCATTTGAGCCTTGTGATTGGTTCCGACAAAGCGTCGTCGCTGCCTGGCCAAGACCAATCAAGAATCGGGCCGGGCGATCACCTTGGCTGGCAGAGACAGTACTTCGACAGTATCGCGAAGATCGGAAGGAGCCAGCCGAGAATTGTTGCCATATAGATTAGGCCTACCGCACGGCCGTGACTGATGAAGCCGGTCGGCATGCCCCCGGAAAACTGTCCCTCAACTCGGAGTGCTTGTTCAATAACTTCGCCTCGTTTTTTGAGCGCCGAAAATACCTGAGTGTTACGTTTTTCGTAAAGCAAGAGACCGATCGATGCCAACAGGCCCATAAGGCTGAGCCCGAGTTTGGCACCTGAGCTTAGCTCCATGCTCGCTGGTTTCTCATTGAGTACGATTGCCAGAACGCCGAGGGAAACGGACGGTACCAAACCGAGAAGCTTGAAACGGATGTCCAGGAGTCTGCCGCAGCTGTTGCAGATCTCAGTGTAAAGCAGCTTCGTGGCATCGCAGTCTGGTGAAAACCCTGTTCCTGTTCCCATCGGTATGCCTCCTGTAGTTATGTCCTCGGCATAGAAGTGTCGAGTGCGCCATTATCGTTACAACCAGCAGAAGAAGCCTGTCAGGACCTGCGGCGCACGCCCGCAGAAAAGGCCAGCCCGAACTAAACCATTTTTCAGGTCCCCACCTGCAGCACGATCTTTCCACGTTTGTGCGGAGCACCCGCGAGCATCTCGTGGGCGGTTCGCGCCTGATCCAATCCGAGAATCGTTCCCACCTTGGGCAGCAGGCTTCCGTCATCGAGCATTTGTGAAATTCGGTTCAGGCGCTCCGTGGTCACTTCGGCGTAAAAGAACGCCGACCTTACATCAGAATGCTGGGGCATTGGACTTGTCGAGACGACCGAGACAACGATCCCGCCGCGCTTCACCGCGCGAAACGATTTTTCGCGGGCGTCTCCTCCAATCAAGTCAATGACCGCGTCCACCGGATGGATAGCATGGAAAACTGCGGCCTGAGAATCCAGAACCACATCAGCACCGAGCGCCCGCACGTATTCCATGTCGCGGGAGCGAACGATTGCAGTGATGTTGAGTCCTCTTTTGGCCGCAAGCTGGACGGCATAGCCGCCGACATTTCCCGCTGCTCCCAAAATGAGAATTCTCTCGGCTTCTGTAACATGCGCGTACTCGAACAGCATTTGCCAGGCAGTCACCGCGACCACGGGTACTGATGCTGCTTCGTTGTGCGTAGGACGTTTCGGTTTCCTGGCGATCATCTTCGCCGATGCGGTGGCATATTCGGCGTTAGCGCCGACGAATTGCGGATTTGTGACTCCGTAAACCTCGTCTCCGGAAGTGAAATCCGCCACGTCTTGTCCCACGGCGTCGATCACGCCGGACAAATCTGAGCCCAGCGTTAATGGTGGTTGAGGAGCGACCTTGCTCTGCCCCTCACGGATGAGCGCGTCCCACGGCGCGACTCCGCTGGCAGCCACTCGCACCAGGACTTCTCCCACACCCGGTGTGGGGCGGCCTATCTCGTCGATGACGATCACCTCCGGTCCGCCAAAGCGATGAATTCGCACTGCTCTCATTTCCTGACCTCTCATCTCTTTCAAGATGTTGCAGTAGCGGTCCTGGAATCA
>DATNDP010000279.1:0-5871 GCA_035553195.1 Candidatus Acidiferrales bacterium | reverse complement strand
TGCTGCTCCGCCGTTTCCGGTGCCTTTTTCCAGCGTTGCGCCCCCACGCAGTCGCAACAGAGAAGATCTGGAAGGAACCATCGGCCGGCTTTGGTTCAACCGCGTGGGCATTTTTGCTCTCTTGTTCGGCGTGGCCTTCTTCCTGAAGTACGCGTTTGACAATAACTGGATTGGACCGGCTGGACGCATCACGCTGGGCCTTCTTGCCGGCCTCGCCGTGGTCATATGGAGTGAGCGCTTCCGCAAGACCGGAAACACGCTGTTTTCCTACTCGCTGAAAGCGGTCGGGATTGGCACGGTTTATCTTTCGCTCTGGGGCGCCTACCAGATTTACCATCTGGTGCCTTCCGCCGCCGCCTTCGCTGCCATGATCGTGGTGACCGCCTCGACGGTAACGCTCGCGCTCACGCAGGACGCGGAGATTCTCGCTCTGTATGCCATCATCGGCGGCTTCAGCACGCCCGTGCTGCTCTCTACGGGAGAGAACCACGAAATTGTGCTGTTCAGCTATGTCCTCCTGCTGGACTTGGCCATGCTTTTCATCTGCACAGCCAAGCCATGGCGGCGGTTGCTGTGGGGCAGTTTTCTAGGGACGTGGACGCTTTTTACGGGCTGGTACACGACGTACTACAACTTGCAGGAGCGGCCGGTCACAGTGCTGTTCGCCGCGCTGTTCTTTGCCGTCTTCGCGGTCACTCCGCTGTTAACGCCCCTGACGCGCTCTCGCTGGCACAAGGGCTTTTCTGTCACCCTGACCGCGCTCCCGCTAGTGAATGCCGCAACGTTCTTCTTGACGCTATATCTGATGTACTGGCACGAAACCGTCACGCTCACATGGTATGCGCTGGGACTGGCGGCCGCATACCTGGTGCTGAGCAGCCAGTTTAAGAGACGCGTGGGCAGCGAACCGGAGACGGTAAAACTTGTCAACTTGCTACATGTGGCAATAGCCATCGCGTTCATCACCATCGCGATTCCGCTCAAGCTGAACGAGCACTGGATCACCATCGGGTGGCTGGTGGAATCGGCTGTGTTGCTCGGAATTTCTGTCCCGGCCAGGGCCGACTTCCTACGCTACTTCGCTGCCGCCACGCTGGCAATGGGGGTCTTCCGACTCCTGGTGATCGACAACTTCCACGTGACCACGCTGGTGTTCAATGCGCGCTTCGCCACTTACGTTGTTGCCGTTGCCATCCTGGCGGGAATCGTAGGGGCAGGCGAGCGCTTTGCGAGCGAAGCGGAAAAACCGGCTTTGAGGATCGCAGGAGTTGCATTAAACCTGCTGGCCCTGATGGCGCTCACGCTTGAGGCGCATGACTTCTTTGCTCGCGAAATGGCAGAGTTCTACCGCAGCAATCGCGGCTTTGGAGGGTACGGCCCGTTCCAGCAGATTGAATTTGCGCGCAACCTCACCTATTCCGCCATCTGGCTGATCTACGGGGCGGCGCTGATGGCATTCGGCTTCTGGAAACGAACAAGCTTCGTGCGCTGGCAGGCGCTGGTCCTGATCTCCTTTACCATAGCCAAAGTATTCCTGTTCGACAGTTCATCACTTGGCAAGGGCTATCGCATTGTGAGCTTTATGGCTTTGGGCGTGGTGCTGATGGCTATCTCCTACGTGTATTCGCGCGACTGGCTGAAGCTTTTGCGGAGATCGGCGAATGCGGGGTGAGCATGAAATCCACCGGGATGAGCAGACAAGAAAAATCAGTGTGGGGCAAAGCTTCCTAAAATGACGCGAATCGCACACGTGCTGAGCACGGTCCTGATGGTTGCGGCCTCGGTCAGCTATTTCAAATACCAGCGTCCGGTGCAATCCTCAAACGCGGGGCAGCAGTACATCACAGTGGACGATGGAATCTGGCAACACGCGCGGCCCGATCTGGGCGACCTGCGCCTCTACAGTGGCCAGACAGAAGTTCCTTACGCACTAGTAACAGAGCGTGGCGGAACCGAGCACGAGCGCAAGTCTGTGCCGGTGTTTCAGCAATCCACAGTGCAAGGAAAGACGCAGTTCCTGGTTGATATGAGCGGGCTAACGGATTATGACCATGTGCAGCTCAAATTGAACACAAGGAACTTTGTTGCCCACGCGCAGGTGGAAGGCGCCGATAACGTGCACGCTCCGCATTGGGCCGGCCTGGGCGACAGCATCCTGTATGACCTCTCCAGGGAACACCTCGGCAGCAACACGATGCTGCGCCTGCCTCGCACCAGCTATAGGTATCTACGGGTGACAATTGACGGACCAGTCAAGCCCGATGACGTGTTGGGTGCAAGTTCAGAACAGCGCGCAGAGCATAAGCCGGTATGGCGTGAAGTGGGGAACGAATCACAAATCGGGTCCACTGACGCCGGCCAGATCCGCTGGGAGAATGGCCGCTATGAGCCGCAGAGCGGCAAAGATACCATCCTCCTCTTCCATGTTCCGGACAATGTTCCGGTGGAGAGGGTCGTCTTCGATGTGGATGCGGCGCAGCCAAACTTCCGCCGTGAAATACGCATTCAGAACGACAAAGGGGACTGGCTGGGCTCCGGTGAGATTGATCGCGTTCACATCGTGCGCGGTGGAGAGAAGATCGACTCCGATGACCACGCGGTGAATGTATCGATTCCGAGCGGGAAAACGTTGGCAGTAATCGTGGCCAATGGCGACGATCCGCCGCTCAAGATCGGAAACGCGCATCTGGAGCAGCAGGAGCGCCGGATATACTTCGATGCTGCTGGCGCGGCGAGCCTGATGCTCTACTACGGGGATGAGAAGCTGAACCGGCCGGTTTACGATTACGCCAAGTTCTTTCAGCAGCAGCCGGAAGCAGTGCAGGCGCAGCTCGGAGTTGAACATCAGAATGCAGCGTACGCTGGCCGGCCAGATGATCGCCCGTGGTCAGACCGGCATCCAGCGGTGCTCTGGACTGCAATTATTGGCGCCATGGTGGTGCTGGGAGGGCTGGCCCTCAAATCTATGCGCACCGCCGCAAATCAGTGAAAGACGGCGACGGATTCTTTTTTGGGCAGCCGCGCCAGATAATCTATGTAAGCCTTGAGACGGTTTTCCCCATCCTCCTGCACGAATCCCTGGAATGCAATGCCCATTCCCACTCCGGGATGCGAGCTGACGGTTTTGCCGGCGACATTGATTTCCGCGTCATGGGCCTTGATCACCACGGTGATAGTCTGGCCTACGGGCAGCGGTGAAAATGTATAGACATAGCAGCCGCCAAAGGAAATATCAGATAACGTGCCCCAATAACCGGCATTCCCTTTTTCCGGATGGATGCGGACGCCGGTGTCACAAGGATAGCGCGGAAATCTGCGGCGATCCTTATATTCAGTGGCCATAACCTACGCTCCTCACTACCCGAACCCTGCTTGTCTGATATTGTTCCACCATCAGGACAGCACAGGGCAATTACGTTGGTCAGAGAGGGTCAACGTACGCCTGGGCCATGTACGACTGAGGCAGCTCTAGAGGGCGACATGAGCGGCGCGCGTGCCGCCTGTATCCAGACGCTCGATCAGCGCCTTCAAGCGCTCGCCGCTGCCGCCATCAATAGACGCGGTGAACTCGATTCCCATGCCGCTGCCGGGCATGCAGGTCACGGTCCTGCCGGCGAAGGTGGCGACTTCGCCCGCACCCATAAAGTAGAGCAGAACCACGGTTCCGGCAGGAGGTGGAGACACGGTTGAGATATAGCAGCCACCCAGGCAGATATCGGCTACCGTGGCCTGGATCGCTTCGTCCTGCCCGCTGAACCTGACCTCCACGGTCAACTCGCATTCGCGGCGTGGATACTTGCGGCGTTCGGTTGCGCTCATAAGGGGGAAAAAGACAGCGCAACATGGTGCATGGGGACGGAGAGAAAAGCAAGATCGTTATCAAGTCAGCAATTTAACAGTTAGCCATTAGCACTTAGCTACTGCCGCGAGCTCACGCGACACTGCATGAAAACTTGCAGGGCTCCCTCGCTACGCCCGGGATTTCAGAAGATAGCTGCTCTCTGGATTTCAGACACAGCTTCGCTGGCCTCGAAAAATTTGGCCGCGAACGAACGCGAATCAACCTCCATTTCAATTCGCGCTAATTCGCGGCGGATTTTGTTTTCTGTCATTCCCGCCAAACTGCGGCGATCAGCGCAGCGCCTCTTCCACTTCGCTCAGCCAGTCGGGGCGCTTCAGCACTTCGCGCGGCTTGGGGCCGTCAGCAGCGCCGACGATTCCGTCTTTTTCCATTAGATCGATCAGGTGCGCTGCGCGGCCATAGCCGATGCGCAAACGACGCTGCAGCAGCGAGGTTGAGGCCTTGCCGAATTCGATGACCAGGCGGACTGCATCCTGGAACAGCTCATCGTGTTCGTCATCGCCCTCGCCGGCGTCAGCCGTAGCGCCTCCAGCCGTCTGCTTCTCTTCTTTGGGAGCTTCAAGAAATTTCTGCTCGTACTGCGCCTGCGCCTGCGAGCGCCAGAACTCAACCACGGCGTTGATCTCCTTCTCCGTGGTGAACGGCGCGTGCAGCCGGTGCACGCGGGCCGAGCCGGAGGGCAGGTAGAGCATGTCGCCTTTGCCCAGCAGCGATTCCGCGCCGTTGGCGTCGAGGATGGTGCGCGAGTCAATTTTGGTGGCCACGCGGAACGAGATGCGGGATGGGAAATTCGCCTTGATCAAACCGGTGATCACGTCTACGGATGGCCGCTGCGTAGCCAGCACAAGATGGATGCCCACCGCGCGCGCCATCTGCGCCAGGCGGGTGATGGACTCTTCCACATTCGACTGATCGAGCATCATCAGGTCAGCCAACTCGTCGATGATGATTACGATGTACGGCAGCGGGCGGTGCTCGGCGTTTTCGTCCTCGAACAGGCTGGGCGACTCCTTCTCAAATAGCTTGTTGTACTGGTCAATGTTGCGCACGCCCTTTTCCGCCAGCAACTTCAAGCGGCGCTCCATCTCGCGCACGGCGTTGCGCAGCGCGTTGGCGGCCAGCTTGGGCTCGGTGATGATAGGCACAAACAGGTGCGGCACGCCTTCATAAATGCCAAGTTCCAGTCGCTTGGGATCCACCAGGATCAGGCGCACCTGCTCCGGCGTGGACTTATACAGGATGGACATGATCATGGCGTTGATGGCCACGCTCTTGCCCGATCCGGTTGAGCCCGCGATCAGCAGATGCGGCATGCTGGCCAGGTCGGCGCTGACAATGCGACCATTGATGTCCTTGCCCATGGCCAGCGTGAGCTTTGATTTGGTACCGAGGAACTCGGGCGCCTCGATTACTTCGCGCAGCCAGATGGTTTCGCGCTCGTGGTTCGGCACCTGAATTCCCACGGTCGACTTCCCGGCCATGCGCTCGATCAAGATGCTCTCGGCTCGCATGGCGAGGCAAAGATCGTCCGACAGGCTGGTGACGCGGCTGTACTTGACGCCGGCTTCGGGCTTGAACTCGTAAGTCGTAACCACTGGGCCGGGATTGATCTGCGTAACCTGGCCGAGCACGTCAAATTCAGCGCATTTTTCGGTGAGCACTTCCGCCAGCACTTTAAGCTGCTGTTCGTTGATGGCCTGCTGCTCGTCGGGACGTTGCAGCAGCGAGCTGGGCGGCAGCTTGAAGCCATTGGCCGCAATCTTCGGCATCACGGTCTTGCCCTTGCGATCAAGGTCCACACGCGCGCCGATGGACGGTTCGTCTTGCGGGGTCTGTGCCGGCGCTAGCACCGTCTGGGTGGGCGCAGCGGCGGGCGCGGGAACGGAAGCAGGAACAGGAACGCGAGCCTGCGGTTCAGCTTCCTGTTCAAAAGCGGGTTCGGGCTCAGCCGCCAGCGGCTGTCGCGGCGCAACCACCTGGCCAGATGCGCGACGGTCGGCCATGCGGCG
>DATNDP010000278.1:0-17259 GCA_035553195.1 Candidatus Acidiferrales bacterium | reverse complement strand
TCCATGGGAGACATGGGGCGACCAAGCGCCGCCTGGGTGAGGTCTTCACGGCTAATGATTTTTCCCGGATTGCGCAAGAACGTGTACAGCAGGTCGAATTCCGCGCCGGTGAGGGTCACCGGCTTCCCGGAACAGCTTATGCTCCGCGATTCCGGATGCAATTCGACATCGGCTACATGTACCGGCTGGGCCGGTGATCCGCTGCCCACGCTGGTCGTCCGGCGAAGGATCGCGCGCAGCCGGGCAACGAGTTCACGCGGGTTGAATGGCTTGGGAAGATAGTCGTCAGCGCCCAGTTCCAGGCCAAGTATGCGGTCCAGTTCACTGCCGCGCGCGGTGAGCATCAGCACAGGGACAGTGCTCTTTTGCCGAAGCTGCTTCAGCACGTCCAGGCCGCTCATACCCGGCAGCATCACATCCAGAATGACCACAGAATACTGGTTGGAAACGGCCTTCTGCAGTCCGCTGGGACCGTCATGGGCCGAGTCGAGATGGAGCTGCTCACTCTGCAGATACTCTTCGAGCAGCTTGCTTAGCTCCGCGTCGTCATCAATGAGCAGCACTGATGCCATGGTGTCACCATAAACCCTGCGTCTCTCGCCAGGTGGTTAAGAACTGTGAAGGCTTGGGGCCAAGGATTTAACAACTCATAACGCTTACATCCTGCGGTCAGGGTTAATACTAACGGCAGACCTGACTCTAGTGTACGCGGTTACGGCTGCCGCTTGGATTGTAAAAGGAGTTCATGATGAAGAAGAAATTTTTCCTCGGCCTCACCGCAATCATATTGGCTGCAGCAGCCGGTCTGGGCACGGTAATGGCCCAGGGACCGGGCCGGGGATTTGGGCCGGGATCCAGACACCACAGCGGCTGGATGCTCCGGCATATGACTAAAGAGCTGAACCTGACCACGGATCAGCAGACCCAGATCAAGAGCATCATGCAGGCGGAAAAAACCAAGACTCGCCCGCTGATGCAGCAAATGCGGCAGAACGAACAGCAACAGAACGCCGCCATCAACGGAAACTTTGACGAGGCGCAGGCGCGCGCCTTCGCCAGCAAACAGGCGCAGATCATGAGCGACCTGATCGTGGAAAAGCAACGCACCAAGTCGCAGATTTATGCCGTGCTCACGCCGGAGCAGCGCCAGAAGGCGCAACAGCTCATGCAGGAGCGTCAGCAGAAAGTGCAGGAACGCATGCAGAAGCGTTCACAACAGCAGCAGACACAACCACAACAGTAGACCTCCTTCATTGCTCCCCTCCAAAGAGGATGCCCCGGGACGGCAGTTGCAGCCTCCCGGGGATTTTTTTAACCACAAAGGACACGAAGGAACACAAAGGCCTTTTCACCACGGAGGTCACTGAGGCGCACAGGGGATGCACGTCTTTGCATTTCGGCCATCGCGTCCAGTGGCGGAGGCGATCTTCGCTTCGCCGGAACCGGTTCACCGCTGGACAGAAACTAAAAAAGGGCTCCGGCTCAGGATCGCTGTGGATCGAGATCGGGATTCGATGAAAATCCCTCGCGCAGCCTGCAGCGCCTTTGTGCTCCTTCGTGTCCTTGATGGTCTAGTCTGCCTCCGTGTTCCTCTGTGGCCTCTGTGGTTAAAATAGAATCTACATGCCTACAGGCTCAGAAATTCGCGAGACATTCCTGCGCTTTTTTGAAAGCAAGGGGCACAAGCGCGTGCATTCTTCGTCGCTGGTGCCGGCCAACGATCCAACTTTATTGTTTACAAACGCGGGAATGAACCAGTTCAAGGACGTGTTTCTGGGCTTGGAGAAACGCGATTACACGCGGGCGGCGACGTCACAGAAATGCGTGCGCGCGGGAGGCAAGCACAACGACCTGGAAAACGTGGGTTTCACCAAACGTCACCACACGTTTTTCGAGATGCTGGGCAATTTCAGCTTTGGCGATTATTTCAAGCGCGAAGCCATCGCCTACGCATGGGAACTGGTAACGTCGCCCGATTGGTACGGCATCCCCAAAGAGCGGCTCTATTGCACCATCTTCAAAGGCGAACAGCAGGTACCCCGCGATGATGACGCGGAAAAATTCTGGCTTGAAGTCGGTGTGCCCAAAGACCGCATTTTCGCCATGGGCATGAAGGATAACTTCTGGTCCATGGGCGATACCGGTCCCTGCGGGCCGTGCAGCGAAGTCCATTATGATATGGGCCCGGCTGCGTCCGATGAAGGCCACGCGGACTGCAAGTTTCCCTGCGAGTGCGGACGCTACGTAGAGATATGGAACCTGGTCTTCATGCAGTTTGACCGCGATGCCGGCGGCACGCTGAACCCGCTGCCCAAGCCTTCCATTGACACCGGAATGGGGCTGGAGCGGGTGGCAGCGGTCCTGCAAGGCAAACTGTCCAACTACGAAACAGATTTGTTCATTCCGCTGATTCAGGCGGCTGCCAGGGTCACCGGCGTCGACCTGAGCAAGGAATTGGCGGCGGAGAAAGGATCAACATCGGCGGCATCGCTGCGGGTGATTGCCGACCACGCGCGCGCGACTACGTTTCTGATTTCCGACGGAGTGCTGCCGGCGAATGAAGGTCGAGGCTACGTGCTGCGCAAGATACTGCGCCGCGGAATTCGCCACGGGCGGCTCTTGGGCGCGAATAAGCCTTTCATGTACGAAATGGTGTTCGCCGTCCGCGACCTGATGCAGAGCGCCTATCCGGAACTCACAGAGACCGCAGACCGTGTAGCGAAGGCGGTACACGAAGAGGAGCGGCGGTTCGCGCACACACTTGACGCCGGACTGGCGCGTTTGGAAGCTGACCTTCAGACGGTGCGCCGGGAAATGGCAGACGCACAGCGGATTGTGACCGAGCAGGAATCCCTTAGCGATTCCGGGGTTGGCCGGGCGCAGGTGGCGCAGCATCAGTTCCAGGTGGAGCGCGGCATGCGCTATCGCGGCGATCAGGCCTTCAAACTGTATGACACCTTTGGCCTGCCGTTTGACTTCATCATGGATGCCTGCCGTGACGCCGGCATTACGCTCGATGTAGAAGGCTTTGAGCGCGCCATGGAGGCGCAACGCGAGCGCGCGCGGGCTTCATGGAAGGGCGGCGCCAAGCAGACGGCTTCGCCCGTGTACCGTGATCTCAAGAAGACGGTTTTTGAAGGCTATCGCCAGACCGAATCTGAAGATTGCGAAGTGCTCGCGCTGGTGAAAGAGGGTCAGGGCGTGCAGGTGCTGAAACCCGGCGAGGAAGGTGAAGTGGTGCTGGATCACACTCCGTTCTATGCGGACTCGGGCGGACAGGTGGGCGACATCGGCGTGTTCTATGATCAGCAGCGCACAACGGTTGTCGCGGAGGTGAACGGCTGCACCATGCCGGTACAGGGAGTGCGCGCGCACAAAGTGAAGGCACGCCAGCCCATTCATCTGGGAATGAAAGTGGATGCCGTGGTGCACACCGAGGTGCGGGAATCCACCATGCGTAACCACACGGCAACCCATCTTCTGCACGCCGGGTTGCGCGAGGTGCTGGGCAAACACGTGAAGCAGGCGGGGTCCCTGGTGGACCCGGGACATCTGCGTTTTGATTTTTCGCACTTCACGGGAGTCGCAGATGAAGAACTGCAGGACATTGAAGACTTGATCAACAAGGAAGTGCTGCGCAATACCAAAGTCGAGACGATTGAAGATGTGCCCATCGAAGTGGCCATCAGCGAGTACAAGGCCATGGCGCTCTTCGGCGAAAAGTATGGCGAGCGCGTCCGCGTGATCAAGATCGGTGATTTTTCCACGGAGCTCTGCGGCGGTACGCACACCGGCGCTACGGGCGAGATCGGGTTGATTAAAATCCTGCGCGAAGAGAGCGTCTCTTCCGGCGTGCGCCGAGTGGAGGCGATTACGGGCGAGGGCTCTCTCCACCATTTTCGCAAAGACCATCAGCTCGAGAGCGTGGTGTCATCTTTCATTCCACGCCAGACCGAGTCTCCGGCGCAAGCGCTCCGCTCGGAATTGGAGCGACGCGAGGCCGAAATCAAGAAGCTGCAGAAAGAGTTGGAGCAGTTGCGCATGAAGTCTGCGGCTTCGAGCGTCTCGTCTGTGGATGACAAGGTAAAAGAGATTCGTGGAGTAAAGGTGCTGGCCCATCGTGTAGACAACCTGGAGCGCGGCCAGATGCGCACGTTGGTGGACAATCTGCGCAACAAACTGGGCTCAGGCGTGGTCGTGCTCGGCTCAGCACAGGATGGAAAAGTCGCGCTGATCGTTGGGGTCACAGCCGATCTCACCAGCCGCGTGCAGGCGGGCAAGGTGATTAAACCTGTCGCCGAGAAAGTGGGGGGCTCGGGTGGCGGGCGTCCGGATATGGCAGAAGCCGGCGGAAAAAATCCTGAGCATCTCGATGCGGCGTTGACTGAGGTGTATGCGGCGGTAGATGCCATTCTGAAGTAACTAGTCCAAAGCAGCGCCCGCTCGATGAAAATGATTGGCGGGTCGCTGACGTTAATGACAGATTTCATTCGAGCAGCGTCGATCAGCGCGTAATTGTGGTATCGGTTCCCATGCTGGTCGATGACCTTCACCAGGGCGATCAGCTCACCGTCGCGCGCACGATTGACCAACTCACTCCCGGAAACGCTATCTCCAGGTGAACAAGGATGCGCCTGATGCACGGAAGGACCATCAACGACGGCTCGAACGTTTCATCGCTAGTCCTCATGTTTCCCTTCCGCCGCACGGCGTTCGAAGTCGACCGCTTCGTCTATCTGCGCGAATCTTGACCGAATTTGTTGCTGGCTATGGGTCTCGATTTGCCGCAGACCTGCTCCAGCAGCGACAATAGTGCGCATGTTCCTGAACCCTTTTAGGTCCATGCGCACGCTTGCGTGCGTCACCGCGCTCCTGCTGCTCACTCAAAGCTCACAATCAGATACGCGCCCGCTGCCGGAAGACCTGGGATCCACTCACCTGTATCAACTGCTCACCAAGCTGAATACCACAGCGCGGTTTATGCAGGTGGTCGCCCATCCTGACGACGAAGATGGCGGCATGTTGACCATGGAGGCGCGAGGAAACGGCGTAAGCACATTGCTCTTCACGCTGACGCGAGGCGAGGGTGGACAGAACAAATTCGGCACGGAAAGCTCTGACGAGCTCGGCATTCTTCGCACGCTCGAACTTCTCCAGGCCGGCAAGTACTACGGCGTACAACAGCGTTTCAGCCATGTGATCGATTTCGGCTTCTCCAAGACCGCCGAAGAAACATTCAACAAGTGGCATGGCCACGACATTGCTCTTGGCGACGTAGTGCGCGCCATTCGTATCTTCCGCCCTGACGTGCTTACGAGCCGGTTCAGCGGGACTCCCCGTGACGGCCATGGGCATCACCAGGCCTCGGCCATCCTGGCACACCAGGCTTTTCGCGCCGCCGCCGATCCCAATCGCTTTCCGGAGCAAATCAAAGAAGGCCTCCAGCCCTGGCAGGCGAAGAAGCTCTATCTTGGCAATCCGCCGCGCATGTTCCAGGGACTGGATGTTGCAGACGCGGACTACACAGTAAAGCTTGATCCCGGCGAGTACAGCCCGCTGCTCGGCATGTCCTATAGCCAGTTCGGGCTTGAGGGACTGGCGCACCAGACGTCGCAGGGCACCGGCGGCATCCGCGTTTTGCCGGGACATCGCTATACCTATTACAGGCTGATCGATTCCACGCTGCCGAAGCCCGCGGGTCACGAAAAGGATTTTTTTGAGGGTATTGATACCTCCCTCGCCGGTTTGGCGGCTCGGCTGGGAGCGGAGGAATCCAAAGTTCCGTTCTTGCGTCCGGCACTTTCATCCATGCAAACGGATGTTGACCATGCGATGAAGGCATTCTCCATCTCCGATCCTTCTGCTTGCGCTCCGGCTCTGCTGGCCGGCCGTGACGAAGCCGAGAGGCTGGTCCATCAGGTTGAAGAGTCGTCGCTCTCACCTGCCGCTAAAGACGACTTGCTCACCTCGCTAAAAACAAAGCTTCAGCAATTCCAGGATGCCGCGAACGAAGCGCTCGGAATCTTCTTTGAGGCGACAGTTGATCCCTCGGGTCCTCCGCCGGGTCCGTCCTATTTTCCTCGGATGGAGCAGACGATGACGCTGGCAGTGCCGGGACAGACCTTCACCGTCACTGCGCGTCTCTACAATCGCGGCAAAACAGCTGTGGTCCCCAGTGGGTTCAGGATGGAAGCACCGGCGGGCTGGAAGCTCGAGCACATTGGTTCTCCGTCCGATCCTGATCCGTACAAGCCTCTGAAGGCAGGCGAGGTTTCCGTATCGCATTTCCGAATTACCGTTCCCGAAAATGCTGGTTACACTCAGCCGTACTTTACGCGCCGGAATCCTGAAGCCGAGACGGTTTACAGAATCAGCAACAACAGGTATTTGACCGATCCATGGCCCCCTTATCCCCTCCACGCCTGGGCCACGTTTACTGTCGACAAGGCGCTTAGCGAAGCGGCGTCCATCGTCGATGTGAAGTACATCGACCCAGCCGAGGGCCAGTCAGAACGTCCGCTTGCTGTCGGTCCACCGGTCTCAGTTTTGTTGACTACGCCGGTCATCGTTGCGCCAGTTGGTGCGCCGAAGCCCTCGCGTGTGGAAGTCAACGTCCGCAGCAACGTTGAGAATCCGGCTCACGCGACACTCCGCCTGGAAACGCCCCCGGGATGGAAGGTGCAACCTGACTCAATACCAGTTTCACTCGACCACGATGGCGACGTGAACAACTATTCGTTTGAGATTACGCCCGAGAACCTGCACGAAGGCACGTATCAGGTCACCGCTAAAGCGGAATATAACGGTAAAGAGTACGCGGAAGGGTTCAAGCTGATCACCCGGCCCGATCTTGATTCTTATTACGCGTATCATCCCGCCACAGAAAATGTTCAGGCCGTGGATGTAAAACTGCCGCCCACACTCAAGGTCGGTTACATCATGGGTACCGGTGATGAAATTCCGACGGTGTTGCGCGGACTAGGCATGGACGTCAGCCTCATTTCGCCCCAGGAACTCGCCGCTGGCGATCTAACCAGCTATGACACCATTGTGGTCGGTATCCGTGCTTATGACGTGCGAACCGATATACGCGAAGAGAACCGCCGTCTGCTTGACTATGTAAATCGCGGCGGAACCCTCATCGTCCAATACAACCAGAGCACCGGCACCTTCAATGAAGGCCATTACACCCCGTATCCGGCGACCATGAGCAGGGAACGTGTGTCCGTGGAGGAGCAGCCGGTAACGGTGCTCGCGCCGGAAGAGCGCGTCTTCAACTATCCCAACAAGATTACGCCCAAAGACTTTGATGGATGGATACAGGAGCGCGGCCTTTATTTCATGTCAGACTGGGACCAGCATTTCGAGCCGCTGCTTTCCTGCAATGATCCCGGCGAGCCGCCGCAGAAAGGCGGATTGCTGCTGACCCATTACGGCAAAGGGATCTACATCTATTCCGCCTACGCATTTAACCGCCAGTTGCCGGCGGGTGTTCCCGGCGCCGTGCGGCTGATGGTGAATTTATTGAGCGCCGGACATTGATGACTCAGGCTTACCGCGGATAAACGCGGATCAACGCGGATTGCCATACGATCCTGTGTTGAGGCATAGCGGGGCCATTGTTTCGAATGATCCCGGTAGCTGATTGTGGAACGGAATGCTTGCGTGTTGCCTCAGGATCCAGACTGTGAAAGCTCCTACGGAAGCCATCTGTAATGAATGAAAATAAGACAAATCCGCGTTCATCCGCGTTCATCCGCGGTAGGCAACGGGGTTCAGTCATTCTGGTGCGATGAGCTCTTCTCCGATACAAAACGAGCCACCCCGCCTGCTGCGTGCCATCGGCCTGCGCGAGGCCACCGCGCTGAACATGATCGATATGATCGGGGTGGGTCCGTTCATCACCATCCCGTTGATCGTCCAGGCGATGCATGGCCCCCAAGCCATGCTGGGCTGGATTCTCGGCGCCCTGCTTGCCATCTGCGACGGGCTGGTCTGGGCCGAGCTTGGCGCCTCCATGCCTCAGGCAGGCGGATCTTATGAATACCTGAAGCAGAGCTATGGCGCGCAAAAGCTTGGCCGCCTGATGTCGTTTCTGTTTGTGTGGCAGCTTCTCTTCAGCGCGCCGCTTTCGATCGCGTCAGGTTGCGTCGGGCTGGCGCGTTACGCCGTTTACGTTTGGCCCGCTCTTGATCATCAACTCCTTGATAAAACGTTGATGGCAGCCGTACCTGGACTGCCGTTCCTGGGCCATTTCGAATTTCGCATTCTGGTGACAAATGCCACTTTTGTGGCGATTGCCGTATGCCTGCTCGCGCTTTTGCTCCTATACCGGCGCATCTCAGTCGTCGGCAAGCTGGCTCGCTATCTTTCTGCCGGCGTGATTGGCGCCATTCTTCTGGTAATTGCCGCCGGGCTCAGCCATTTCAGTGCAGCGCGCGCCTTCAGTTTTCCGCCGCATGCCTTCGGCGGAAGCTCGCAAGCTTTTCTCGCCGGCCTGGGCGCTGCCATGCTGATTGCCATCTACGATTATTGGGGTTATTACAACGTCTGCTTCCTCGGTGGCGAAGTCCGGCAGCCAGAACGCAACATTCCGCGTGCCGTGATTTATTCGATTCTGCTCGTAGGCGTCCTCTATCTCATCATGAACATTAGCATCCTGGGGGTGCTTCCGTGGCAGGAGCTCGACAAAGCCGCGGCTTCTGAGACACGCTTCTATGTCGCTTCCATCGTGCTGCAGCGTTCGTTCGGAAACTGGGCCGCCACATTTGGCACATTTCTCATCATGTGGACCGCTTTTGCCTCAGTGTTTTCTCTCATGCTTGGCTACTCCCGCGTGCCTTATGCGGCCGCCGTGGACGGCAACTACTTCCGCAGCTACTCGAAGCTCCACGCACGCCATAACTTTCCGCACATCTCACTGCTGACGCTGGGCTTGGTGGCGGCCGTGTTCTGCCTGTTCCGCCTGGCAGACCTGATTGCAGCCCTGGTGGTAATCCGAATCATGATCCAGTTTCTAGTGCAGATCCTGGGATTGCTGCTCTTGCGCGCCCGCCGGCCGGACTTCCCCCGCCCGTTTCGGATGTACCTTTATCCTGTCCCCGCCATCCTGGCCATGGCGGGATTTCTTTACATTCTTTTTATGCGGCCAGGTTTTATGAAAGAAATCCGTTATGCCCTAGTAATTATTTTCATGGGTCTACTTATTTACGTTGTCCGTTCCTGGCGGCGAGGAGAGTGGCCTTTCAGCGGCCGCCCTGCTCACCAGACCGCCGGAGTCCAAGTCCAATGAACTGTCATGATCACAGCCGCTCCCCCGAGGCCCGATAGCCCCATGGACCACTCCGCCCCGGTGACTGCGACTGCAAGCCAGGATTCCACCCTTGCCCCGCTTGCCGAACCACTTTTTCGCAGCCTGTGGATTGCCGCCGTCATTTCTTATACGGGAAGCTGGATGCAGAACATCGCCACCGGCTGGCTGATGACCTCCCTCACCAGCTCCCCGATGTGGGTTTCCATGGTACAAGTGGCACTGAGCCTCCCCGTGCTGCTGATCGCATTGCCGGCCGGGGCGCTGGCAGATCTGGTTGACCGGCGCAAGTTTCTCCTGTTCACGCAGAGTTCAATGGTGGCCGCAGCGCTCACTCTGGGCATTCTGACGATCACATCGCGATGCACCCCCACGCTGCTTCTGGCCTTGACCTTTCTGCTGGGCGCCGGCGCGGTGATGAACGAGCCCGCCTGGCAGGCGCTGATGCCCGACCTGGTTTCTCCGCCAAAACTAGGATCCGCCATAGCTTTGAATTCTGCCGGCTTCAATATGGCACGTGCCGTCGGTCCGGCGCTGGGTGGACTGGTCATTGCCGCCGCCGGGTCAGGCACGGCGTTTTTGCTCAATGCCGTTTCGTTCTTTGGTGTCATCCTCTTTCTTTACAAATGGAAGCCATCGTTTCATCCCGCTGGACAGGTGACCACCAGCATCTCAGGAGCGTTGCTGATCGGCTTGAGATACACTCGCCAGGAGCACCGGATCACGGCCGTGCTGGTGCGTCTGATGATCTTTTCTTTATTCGGGAGCGCGTTCTGGGCCTTGCTTCCCCTGGTCGCCAGCCGCTTTGGCGCGACCGGCTATGGAGCCATGCTGGCTTCATTTGGGATTGGGGCGCTTGTGGGAGCGCTGCTCCTGGCCCGCGCCCGCCGCACGCTGTCATTCGATGCCGTCGCCATTTCGGCTACGGTAATCTTTGCTGTGGGTCTCTTCGGACTTGTTCGCTCTGACAGCCTGCTATCCTCATCCATCTTTGCGGCTGCTGCCGGGCTCGCTTACTTAAGCATTCTGGCTACCTTGAATCTGGTGATTCAGTTCGTATGTCCCGGATGGGTGCGCGCACGCATTCTCTCAATGTATGTTCTTGTTCTGCAGGGAGGTTTTGCGCTTGGCAGCATTCTGTGGGGTGCCCTGGCATCACATACGAGCGTAAGATTCTCCATGACAACAGCCGCGATCGCGCTCTTTTGCGGACTTGCGCTCGCGCCTTGGTATCGCCTGAGGCAAAATAGTTCCATACACGGCGCCCATGGCGTGGAATAAGCGCCTTGCAGCCATTTAGGTTTCGCAGAGCTTGAGGGCCCCTAAACAATTTCTGATCGGAAGGGAGCATCTGAATATGAGATCTATTAAGACACTCTGTTTTCTGGCAAGTTTGACATTTTCTGTGTCACTCCTTGCGCAAGCTGGTGCAAGCGCAGTTCCGGCCAAGGCACCGGACACAAAGCCGGCGCCCACAATCGCGTCCTCCGTCGATCGCGAGGTTAGCATTGTCGAGAGAGAGTTTGTATCAGTGGCAGAGGCCATGCCGGAAGACAAATTCAATTTCACTCCGGAAGGACTGAACATTCAGGGCAGCGACTACAAGAAAGTGCGAACTTTCGCCGAGCAGGTGAAGCATGTAGCCTCAACCAACTTCGGGCTGTGGGCCGCGGTAACTGGAGAAAAGCCTGCGTATGACGTTTCCGACGATGAAAAAGGTCCCGACTCTGTCAAGACGAAGGCCCAGATCATCCAGTTCCTGAAAGACTCCTTTGCTGCCGGGCACCGCGCCGCGCAGTCACTGACGCCGGAAAATTCGTCGCAGACCGTGAAAACTTTTTTTGGCGATACGCCACGGATCTTCGCAACCACGTTTGCTGTCGCTCACGCTTTTGATCATTACGGGCAAATGGTTGAATATTTGCGCATGAACGGAGTCATTCCGCCACCAAGCAGGCCGCAGCCGAAGAGATAGCTTCTTCACCACGGAGGACACAGAGGAATACGGAGGAGTCAGGCTTGGTGTCGCATTCTCGGTTACAGCGATTGCTCCGCGCTTGAGAACTGCTCCAAATTTCCTCTGTGGTTCTCTTTGCTCTCTATGGTGGAAAACAGGCAATCGCGCGTCCGTGATATCGTTTTTCAGCTGCTCTAATTATTGAAGAGGAGATGTTTAACGAAATGAAGCAACTCAGAGTTTTCCTTTTGATGATGGTTTTGAGCGTTGCTGTCGGCGCGTTTGCTCAGGGGGGAGCTTCCGCAGCAAAGCCCAGCACTCCCGCGCCTCAAGCGCAGACTGCTCCCGAACCGCCAGACAGCATTGCCGCCGTGGTGGATCGCCAGATCAGCGGTTATGAGAAGAACGTGGTGGGAGTGGCAGAAGCGATGCCGGAGGACAAATACAATTTTACCCCGGCCAGCCTCAACATTAAGGGCGCTGCCTATAGCAACGTGCGCACATTTGCGGAGCTGGTGAAACACACCGCGACCGCGAATTACCGCTTCTGGAGCACACTCGCGGGCGAGAAGATGCCAGAAAACATCAAAGGGCCCAACGGCCCGGAGGAACTCAAGACGAAAGCCGACATCATCAAGTTTCTGAAGGACTCTTTTGAGGTGGGCCATCGCGCTGCAAAAACCATCACCGCTCAGAACGCGCTGGAGCAACTTCCGTTTTTCCGCGGCACGCAGCCACGTCTGTACATCGCAACGGCAACCGTGATTCACGCCGCCGATGAATACGGCCAGATGGTGGAATACCTGCGCATGAACGGCATCGTGCCGCCGGCAAGCCGCGGGCGGATGTAGAACGACTCACCACAAAGGACACGAAGTCTGGAATAGAAGGGCGTCAGCCAGCCGAATGATTCCTTATTGTTCCTTCGTGCCCTTTGTGGTTGATGTGTTCACAAATTTGCTCCGGCTCCGGCCTTTCCCGCCAGTCCACATCCACCCAGGCAAATGAGATCTTTCCATCCGGCTGCACGATGTACGTCGCTGGCATTGGCAGGTCCCAGTTCTCGTCGCCATTGTAGCCGGGCAGCTTGGTCATGATGCTTTGATACATGCTTTGCAACTCCAGCGAGAGCCGCCAAACCAGGCCAAATTTTCCTGCAGTCTGATTGCCCGGATCGCTCAGCACATGGAAGCGCAGCTTGTGCATGTCGCGCGTCATATAGGAGTGTTTCTGCGTCTGCGGGGAGACAGCCGCCAGCGAGGCTCCGGCGGCGGCAATCGCCGAATGGTGCTCCCGCAGAGCTGCGAGTTGCGCGTTGCAGTAAGCACACCAGCGCCCGCGGTAGAAGACAATGACCAGTGGACCACTCCTCAGCAACTCTTGTGAGCGCCACAGCATCCCGTCGCCATCGTAAAGCTCGAATGCTGGCGCGGTATCACCGACCTTGACGACTCGTTGTGCGATTCCGGAACTCTTGAGCTTCTCAACTTCCCGGTCAATGATCGCGAGGCGCTCGGCTGGAACCAGGGCGTGCAGTTTGATGGTGAGCTCTTCGAGTTGTTTGGAGAGGGACAATCAAAACCTACCAGGGAGACGCGGAGGCACAGAGAAAAGCAAAAACATGTCAGATTGAATCTTTACCGCAGCGGCGTTGTCCACAAAAGTTGTTTCTGATTCGGAACACGCAGCAGCGTATAAACGACTTAACCGATTCACAAATGACTCGCATTCGTTCGCAGCTCGATCAGCGTTGATCTGCGGCGATTACATCCCCGGAAATTTCATTCCCGCCAGCTTCCTGGCGAAGCTGGCCTTGCCCATGTCCTTGAACATTTTCCGCATCTGCGCGTACTGACGCAGGAGTTGGTTCACCTCTTGCACGCTCGTGCCCGATCCCCGGGCAATGCGCTTGCGACGGCTGCCATTGATCACTTCATGATGTGCGCGCTCGTGCGCTGTCATGGAGTTGATGATGGCTTCTACTCGGTTCAGTTGTTTATCATCCACGCGATCGGCGGCCTTCTGCATGTTGGCGAACGGACCAATGCTGGGCAGCATTTTGATCACGCTCTGCAGCGAGCCCAGTTTTTTCACCTGCCGGAGCTGGTCGCGGAAATCTTCAAGAGAGAATCCATCGCCGCCCAGGGCTTTTTTAGCAAATTCTTCTGCCTTTTTCTGGTCGAGTTTCTCCTGGGCTTGTTCCACCAGCGTCATGATGTCGCCCATTCCGAGGATGCGGCCGACAATGCGGTCCGGATGGAAGGGCTCAAGCGCATCGTATTTTTCGCCGATACCTATAAATTTGATCGGCTGGCCCGTGACTTGGCGGATCGAAAGGGCTGCGCCACCTCGCGCATCGCCATCCATCTTGGTGAGCACGACGCCGGTGATAGAGAGCTTGTTGTGGAACTCTTCGGCTGAGCGCACGGCATCCTGTCCGGTCATTGCGTCGGCAACGAACAGAATCTCCTGCGGGTTGAGCAGCTTCTTCAGCGACTGCATTTCCGCCATCAGCTCGTCATCAATGTGCAAACGGCCGGCAGTATCAACGATCAGGAAGTTGCAGCCGGAGTTGACCGCTTCTTTGCGGGCTTCTTTAGCTAGGCGCTCGACCGTGGGCGTGTCGGCGTGCTCCACCCTGCCTTCATAGAGATTCGCCTTGATAGCCTCCGCCACCACTTTCAACTGCTGCCGCGCCGCGGGGCGGTAGACGTCCACGGAAACCAGCATGGGCCTGTGGCCACCCTTCTTCAGCCACGCTGCGAGCTTGCCGGAAGTCGTCGTTTTGCCCGAACCCTGCAAGCCAGCCATCAGAATCACCGTGGGAGGCTGGGAGGCAAATTTCAGCTTGGCAGTGTCCTTGCCCAGGACTTCAACCAGCTCGTCGTGGACAATTTTTACTACCTGTTGCGCGGGAGAGAGCGCCGTCATGACTTCCTGGCCAACTGCCTTCTCCTGGACGTGGTCCACGAACTGCTTGACGACTTTAAAATTAACGTCCGCTTCCAGCAGCGCCATGCGAATTTCCTTCATGGCTTCCTGGATATTTTCCGGGGTCAGCGTTCCTTGGCCGCGCAGGTTCTTGAATGCTCGTTGTAATTTTTCCTGAAGATTTTCAAACATTTTAGGAGGTTCTCTCGCGCCGGCGTTTCGCGGCGGCCATTTGGTCTCTCTTCATTTTACCAGCCTCTCCGGGCTGCTCCTCTCACCGGGAAAGCAGCTTTTAGCCTGCCACAGGGCAATCGGCCAGGACTCGGCTTATACTGGATTCGAGGAGTGGCCTATGAACGATCCTCTTCTTACCGCCCTCTCTGACTCCCCTGCGTGCTGGCCTGCTCTTCCTCTCGCTGAGTGGCAGGATACTTGTGAGACCCTGCACATGTGGACGCAGATTGTGGGCAAAATCCGGCTGGAGCTCACACCGAAAACCAACCATTGGTGGAACGTGGCTTTACATGTGAGCGCACGAGGACTAACTACCTCGGTGATTCCTTACGGGGTTCGCGTCTTTGAAATGGAATTCGACTTCCTTGAGCATCAGCTCCGTATTCACACCTGTGATCCAGCAACGCGAGTCATTCCTCTCGGACCCCGCAGCGTGGCCGACTTCTACAAAGAGTGCATGTCGGCAATGCATTCGCTTGGTCTCGATGTAGAGATATGGAAGATGCCGGTGGAAGTCGCTGATCCCATTCCCTTCGATCAGGACACGGTCCACAAATCCTACGACCCGGAATATGCGCGCCGCTTCTGGCGCGTGCTGGTGTCGGTCGATGAGGTGTTCAAGGTGTTTCGTTCGCGATTTCTCGGCAAATCCAGCCCGGTACATTTCTTTTGGGGCAGTTTTGACTTGGCCGTGACCCGCTTCTCCGGCCGGCCGGCGCCGCCGCGCACAGATCCCGACCCTGTGCTGCAGAAGATCATGCAGGAAGCCTATTCTCATGAAGTAATCAGCGCGGGCTGGTGGCCCGGGGGCGGAGAGGTGAAGGACGCAGCCTTTTACTGCTATGCCGCACCGGAGCCGCAGGGCTTTGCGTCAGTGCACGTTGGTCCCGACTCTGCCCGTTACGAGTCTAAGCTGGGAGAATTTCTGCTGCCGTATGACGACGTCCGGCGTTCCAGTTTGCCGACTGCAACGCTCCTCGACTTTATGCAAAGCACCTACGAAGCCGGCGCTGATGTGGGCAAGTGGGACCGAAAGAACTTAGAAAGGCCTGCGGTCAGCTCTGCCGCAGCAGCCCTTGAGGAGAAAAGAGCATGACCAGGATTTGCACTCACCTGAAGCACCCACCCAAGATCAGTACGACCAAGACTCACGTCTGCGAGGATTGCATTAAAACCGGCGATAGCTGGGTCCATTTGCGCATGTGCACGGAATGCGGGCACGTGGGTTGCTGTGACTCATCCAAGAATAAGCACGCTACGCGGCACTTCCACAGCACCAAACATCCGGTGATCCGTTCCATTGAGCCCGGTGAAACCTGGACTTGGTGCTACGTGGATGAGGAGATGGGCGAGTTGAGCCGGGCATCGTGAGCTTTCCCGCAGAGCACCTTCAGAATAGCGTGGTGAGGTCCGCAGCTTAAGAGCGCTTTGCAGCCGCTTGCGTGCCCGCGGTCAAAACCGTTGCCAGTTCGGCCAAACTCTGTACCTCAAGGCTGGGCTGAGCGGAAGCTGGTTTCGCAGCACCCGAGCCGGGACGTAAAGACGGCCGGTTCACCCACACGTTGCGAATACCCAGAGAGTTTGTGGGAATAATATCGTGATAGACGCTCTGTCCCGCGTGCAAAACCTGCTCCTCTTTCAATCCACTTCGCCGCAGGACTTCCTGGAAATTTTTGAGTGCCGGCTTGTAACTCTGCACCTGCTCCGCCGTCACCACCACGTCAAACTTCACGTCGAGTTTCTTTTGTGAGGCGGCAAAAAGATCGTCATCCACGTTGGATATGATTCCCAGCTTGAATCGCGAGCCGAGAGTCTTCAAAGCGGCGACTGTGTCCGGGAACGGCTCCCAGTGCTTCAGAGAGTTGGCGAACTGCTCCTCTTCACCTGGTGTGACCTGTACACCCAAACGACTACCCATTGCTTGCACGGTTTCCGAAAGAACGTTGCGATAGCGCTGATATGGGCCCGCTTCAATTTCTGCTTCGGCTTCACCGTAGAGTTCAAGAAGCTTCGCGTCTGGAATCGCAGGGCGGGTCTGGGAAAAGAGCTGTCGCAACGTGGAGAGCATCCCTGTCTCCCAGTCGATCAGAGTGCCGTAGCAGTCGAACGTGATCAGACGAATGCCGGTTACATCCATAAGAAAAGGATAATCCAACACCCGGCTTCGGGGCACCGAGGGGGTTGCAAGCACTGCCCGTCACCCCAATGTACCTTAACCGGTTACAACCGGGATCGCCTGTTCCCGAATAGAATTGAATGTCCTCCGGTCAATGTTCAAGTGCGCCATCACAAGCTCGGGAGGCGTGTGGGTGAGCCACTCCGAAACCGACAAGTCCTGAAAATAGCTGCTCCTGAACATCTCCAGAAACTTGAGGTCGGTGTTCCCGGTGTTTTCAATGTAGTGCGGCAGAGTTTTCTGCACGTAGCCGACATCGCCGGTCTCAAAGTCCAGCGTGCGAGCGCGGCCTCCGGTGGCGAACACGGTCATTCGTCCCTTGCCCGCCATGTAGTACTGCCATTCATCCGCGTTCGGATGCCAATGCAGCTCACGCATTGCTCCCGGGCGCACCGTCACCAGCGCCATCGCCACAGTGGTGGCTTCTTTGAACGTGCTGGAGTCCACAATCCGTACGCTTCCGCCTTTCATCTCTTTGGTAATGGCTGCCTGGTCGGCGCGGAAAACGAATTCGCGCGGTGAGCTGCCCAACGATCCCGCAGCGGCGCGCTGGTCGGCGAGCAGGGGGCCGGGTGGCTGTGTCTGAAAAATAAAAAGCTCTTCCTTGGGCAGATTCTCCAGGGCCCGCTGCGGGACTCCGAAATTCTTCGC
>DATNDP010000277.1:0-7989 GCA_035553195.1 Candidatus Acidiferrales bacterium | reverse complement strand
GCCGGCTGGTACACCGGCGCGAACAGCGGGGAATGGTTTGACGGCAACTCTTTGTGGCTGGCGTGCGCCGCGGCCAGCTTCTGCGGATCGGCCACGCCCAGCGTGTAATAAAACGCGGGGATACCCTGCTCCACATACGCCGCCCAGTCTTCTGAGGTCATCAGCGGCGGCTCGTGCACCACATTATTCTTCCCCACGACGGAGGCCAGCACCTGCTCCTCGTGCGCGGTCAGCACCGTATCGTTGTAAACCGCTCCCGTGGACTCGTACTTCTCGATGGTCGGCATCTTGTCGGCGCCGCTGGCCTCGGCTTCGGCTTTGGCAATGCGCTCAATCGACGCCAGCAGATGCTGCCGCACCTCCGGCGTGTACGAGCGGACGGTGAGCCCCATCTCGGCATGATCGGGGATGATGTTGTTCTTCGTGCCCGCCTGGATATAGCCAACCGTAATCACCGCCGCGTCTCCGGGATGGATCTCGCGCGCCACAATCGATTGCAGCCGCACCACAATGCTCGCCGCCATCACCACCGGATCAACCGTCGACTCGGGACGCGCTCCGTGCCCGCCTTTGCCATACACCGTGATGCGCAGCGAATCGGCCGCGGCTTTTGAGTAGCCCGGCGTTACTCCCACCTGGCCTACGGCAATGCCGTTCTCGTCGTGCAGCGCCACCGCCACATCAGGGCGGGGAAAGCGCGTGAACAGCCCGTCGGCAATCATCTTCTTCGCGCCGGTGATGGTCTCCTCAGCCGGCTGCCCAATCAGCATCAGCGTGCCGTGCCACGCGTCTTTGTGTTTGGCCATGATTTCCGCCGTGCCATACAACGTGGCCATGTGGACATCGTGCCCGCAGGCGTGCATCACGCCCACTTCGCGGCCGCTCGCGTCGGCGACCTTCACCTTGCTCGCGTACGGCAGGCCGGTTTCTTCGGTCACAGGAAGCGCGTCCAGTTCGGTGCGCAGCATCACCACCGGCCCGGCGCCGTTCTTCATGATCGCCACCACGCCGTCGCCACCCACGTGTTCCGTTACTTCGTAACCCAGCGCGCGCAGCTTCTGCGCCATCACTTCTGACGTGCGCGTCTCATGGCCGGAAAGCTCGGGATGCTGGTGCAGGTCAAGATAAAGCGTCTGCGCCTCAGGAAAGACGGCTTCCACCTGCTGATCGAGCGCGGCAAGCTGGGCCGAGGCCTGACTCTGATTCCGTGCCGTACTCTGCGCCCAGGTTAGACTCCCGCTCCCCGATGCGAGTGCAACCAGCGCGGCCAGTGACAAGACAAACACTGTCAATCCACAAATCTCATTTGTTCTGTTTTTCATGCGCGAAATCATAATCCACCCTGCCCGTTCTGTAGTTCTTCAATTCCACGGCGCCCATTTTCACCACGTAGGCACGGAGACGCGGAGGAACCGCAAGAACTTACCGCGGATGCACGCGGATGCACGCGGATTGAAACTGAACATTCACCACGGAGACACCGAGACACGGAGGAATGCGAATCAATGCTGATCTCTCGATGCTTTGAAGAGTTGCGACGCCCCTCACTTCCTGTCATCTTGAGCGACTCCGAGCCAGCGTCAGCGACGCGAGGAGGAGTCGAAAGATCCCGAGAACGCTGGGGATTCCCAGGCAGCGTCAGGGAGTTCTCACGATGTCTTGACTCCCTGCTTTTTTTGCCCAGGGGTACCCGGCCGCCCACCCCGGAAATAAACGACTTATCATTCGCCACCCCGGGGTGATTTTTCTGCTTCCGAACGCCATCTGTGTTGATCGGTGGTGAGCTTTTCGGCTGTTTCCTCTGTGCCCTCGCTGGTTCAAAGGGTTTGCTTTTCTTTAACTGCCAATTGGCTTTCGCCAATTGCTTCTTCCCCGATCTGCGTGTTTCTGCGTTCATCCGCGATAAGTTTTTCCTTCGTGCCCTTTGTGGTTGAGCAGGTTTCCCCAGCCGTCTCGCGCCCGGCATTCCAATCGCCACGCTCCACAGCATCAGCCCCGCCGTCTTCTCCGATATTCTCCCGGCCAGCAGACTCCTGGTCACGCGGTACAGATTCACCATCACCGCCCGCTCGTCTTCCATCGGCTCCAACTCCAGTTTTTCCGGCCTGTAGCTCATCATCCTGGAGTGTCCGTGGCACCAGCGTTCGCCTTTCACCTGCGGCGCTCTGCAGCCCCGGCCGTCGGTGTACAAGTATTCGCATCGCGGCGCCCTGCCGGCTTTCTTCAGCAGCTCCATCTGCCGCTGCATGAACGCTTCTTTCTCGGCCGCTTCCTTAGCTCTTTCCACTTCTTCGCGTTGGCGCTTCGCTTCTTCCGCGTCCAGCAGTTTCTGTTTGGCCTCGGCGTCCACCTCCAGCGACCAGTACTGACCTGGCTGCCATCCCGCCTTCCGCGCCAGGCGCTCGGCCTTTTCGTTGTCGCGCAGCGCTCGCTCCGCCAGCTCCTGCCACCAACCGTTCGTATGCGAGGCGATGTACTCCATCATTCCCTTGGGCGAGTCGTCTTTCAGGCGCGTGACATCGCCTCTTCTCCACGGCAGGCTTTTCGCGACGTGCGGCTCCGGCGCCGGCAATACGCCCGGCGGCAGCCGGGGCGGCTCCGGCAGGATCGTTATTTTCCAAGGCTCATCAAGTAGTGACTTCAGTTCTCCTCTGTGTTCCTCAGTGGCCTCAGTGCTGAATGGTTTTGAATTTTCTGAAAGGGAGGAAAAGGGCTGCGTAGACATTGCGTCTCTCCTGGCGGGATTTTTCGGGGCTGAATGCCGAGTGCTGATTGCTGAGTGCTAAAAGGCTGGACTTGTAGCAGATATTCGCCTTACCGGGCACCTCTTTCAGCGTTCATGGTGGCAGGAAATACCCAGCGAATCAATGACGAAGAAGGACAAGGCTGAATTTTGCCATTCGGGCGATGGGATTTTTCCTTCCGCCAAGCCGCTGTGAATCCGGCCATCATCGCCATGCCAGGAGTACATTCGCGATTGGCCCATCGCGGACAATTGACACGCGGGAGTAGCAAAGAAGTAAACGACCCAGCATCAGCAATCCGGAATACGCAATGCTCGATGCGTGGCCAAATTCCAGTCGCGGCAGCGACTGGCTATCGATGGCTATTGATTGTCCTTTCTTTTTCCACCTCTCACGAGATGGGCCCAACATGCCATCTCACGCAACTGACTATCGATGGTTGTTGATTGTGGCTTCCTTTTCCCACCTCTCACGAGGTGCGCACAACATGCCGTCACTGCCGCGACCGCGGTTAATTCACCACGACACGCTGCAAAAAATGCTCATCCTCTAGGACGGCCGAAAAATAAAACGTAGCCGTCGGCGTCTTTGATTTCGAATCCGCGCAAACCATCGGGAGTATCCTTGAGCGGTTCGGAAAACTCGATCTTTCGCGACGAGAATTCCGCTGCCAGCGCGTCCGGATCTGAGACGTTGATGTACGCGTCCCAGCGCGCCCCCGGTTCTCGCGTGGGATTGGGAAGCGGATCCACGCCGACGTCCTTGAACATGATCATCGCGGCGCCCCGCTGGACAATGCCGAAGAAGATGTCGTCAGCGGGCCCCTGAAAGGTAATGTCGAACCCGAGCCGGTCGCGATAAAACGACAACGCGGCGGGAACATTCCTGACGATGAAGAATGGCGCAATGCCGGAAATTTGTGCTTTACTCATGCGACTTTGCGGCGTATTCCCGGATTCCCAGCTCGCACGCCGCGTGCGCGCGAGCCAGCAATTGATCCAGCTCTTCGTCCTCGTCTGAATCGTCGTGGTTACGCCAGAGAAAAGCGCGGCCGTTCGCAACTTCCATCGTAAAGCCGTCACTGCATCGTGTGGGCTTGTGGTCGGGAGTATCTGCTCCAACTTCGAATGTCACAATCTCCCGGGAAAGGGCCTTATGACCGTGGCCGCTGGCGCTTCTCTGAACGAAACGGCTGAAGCTGGTCCCATCCAGCACACCCGTTAACACGCCTTCTGCTGTGTCAAAGCGCCCAAAAAAGGAGGTTGAATATAAATCCAGTTCAACGGGATCAATCTGGGTGCTGTATTCATATCCCCGGGAAGATGCGAACAACTGCATTTCATTGGCACCCCGGCGGCGCGCCCACCAGACGAGGAGCCACAAAGTCGCCGCGAATGCGACGCATACGACGCCGCTGTAGGAGTAGAGGTCCTTCCACATGCGCGCGAGATTATAGCGATTTTCTCTTCCGGCGCAAAAGCAAAGCGCAGTTACGCTCCGGATCTTCAAGACATTCCTGATCAGTGATTTAGTATTCGTGGTTCGTGCTCCTCACCATCACCAATCATCACCGCCTGCCACAGATCTTGGTTATCTGCTGCACAAGAATCCAGCGCGCCTGGAATCATTTGAACTGTCCTTCGGCCATGCGCACGTTTTCTATCCGGAAGCCGCCTGCGACCGCTGCACTGTCGCGCTGCTGCTCGATGTGGATCCTGTTGGTCTGGTGCGCAACCGGCGCGGCCCTTCAGGAGAAGGTGGAGCTCTCGACCAGTATGTGAACGAACGGAATTTCCCCGGCACTCAGCGGTTTTCGCTGTATTGTTTTGGCAGGATCGACTATTCGCTTGCCCAATCTCTGTCGTTCTGTTCTGACCGTCTTTCAGCGCTGCTATGAAGGAGCCTGCCACTTTGAATGTGAAACGAATTGGCATGAATGGAAAGACAAGGCAGGCCTAAGATCCGGGTAGGCTCAATTTTTGTTACCTGCATACAGTTCAAATCAAGCTTCCGCACCCGCCTAAGAATTCTCTTGACCCCGCGGCGTACCGCCGAGGCGCCTCGGCCCAACTCAATCACCTGCAGTTTGCCAGGGAGGAAAAAGAGGTGTAAGCCCGCTTCTGATAGTTTCCGATCAAAGGCAAAGCTGTCGATTCCGGTTAGAGTGCGCCAGGCGCTCGAATACGTCTGGCTTTCAATCTCTGCAGAGTCGGGCAGAAGAATCCCTTCCCGCATCATCATTGTTCCCGGCAAAATCTGAGATGCCATCATTGTTCAACCTGTTTTCCGCATCGTGGCAAACGGCAGACCCCGTTGCTCGTAGGCCTTGGAGATGCACCTGGTCGCGCTGAGCCTCTCTTGTGATGTAGGCAAAGCTACGACGATCACATTGAGTTTGGTTTCGCCAGAGAAGACGTCGGGAATGCCGCGTTGTTGCCGGAGAAGACATCCCAGTATTTCTGACAGTAGAGGCGAATGGTAACCTCGGCCGAAAGTCAAGCCGACGCGTGGAGTGCCTGCCGATCCGGCGGAGATCCAATACTCGCAAACCAGATCCCATTTTCCTTGCTTCATAGATCGCCACATTTTCAAATACTGCAGACAGGGTTCGGGAGCTGTTGCGTATTCCACATGGACCATGGCGGAGTCGAAGCCGCTAAGCAGTTCGTTCCAGCTCAGGATCACGGCACTTTCTAAAACATTCTGAAGTTCAAGGTTTGTTGCCGGTGCAGTCGTAGTCATGAGGGCTCCTTAAAAGTTGCGAGCTCCGACTTTGAGTTCGCGGATTCGGATACAGTAAAGGCATTCAGGATCAACGCTGCCCTGCTGTCATGCGAGCCAAAACGCAGCAGCCACACGACGCAGCGCCGAACGTTGTCCTCGCTGACATTCAACTTGCAGGCAATCTGGTGATCGCTAAAGCCTTGGCCGACCAGACGGTGGACGGGCCCCAAAATCCCGAGCTTTTCCCAGTGAACACGCATGGCGTGGACGTCCTTTGCTTGCAGGGAGCTCTAAGGTTGGAGAACTCAGATGTTCTGACTTAGTTCAGAGGACCTGAAAAGTGAGGAAGAATACTCGCTCCATCTTTGACGCTACGCTGTTACGACATTGATGTCAAACGCGGGAAAGTGGCGCGTAGTGGATCCCTCCTTGCCGGCGGGCTAATTAGCAAAGCGCAGTCGTTCCTGCTCCACGGCAAAGTGGACGATCTGCTTATCCCGATTGTCCCATTCCCGCGCATGAGCCCTGGCGTCAGAATTGAACAGAACCGACTCGGTCTTACTGTCGGTTTCTGAAGCGTCGAAATCCATGTATGACTGAGCATGAGCGGCGTTCAGCAGAGGATACTCATGCTCATGCAGGTCAGCGATGGTGTTTTTGTCGAGTAGGGTGGCGGCCAATTGCCCGTCGTCGGTCAAAGCAAACTGGGCGACAAACGACTCCAGTTTGCGTGCAGTGGCTACCTCGCTGGCTGCCAGCGGTTTGGCTCGTTCTCTGGCTTTCTCTTCATTAGGAGCATCGACCACGATGCAATTACCGTCGCGCAGACGTAATACATAAAGTGACATTGGGCCTCCACCAGGACGATCCGCTGTTTTGATTGTATCCGGCTTGCGCAAGGTGTGCGCTGGACGCTGCGCTTGCCAGTGAGATCTTCTTGTTCTTATGCCTTTTAATCCCGCTTGCGATTCGGTCCAGGCGCAGCGGCAGGCGGGAGGGCATCAGAATCACTGGGCACACGCGAAAAGCAGATAACCTCAAGATAGACGACGCTAAGTGCGATGAGCCATACCGAGCCCTGGCCAGGATCAACTCGTACCTCGAGCTCGTCAGGCAAACGCTTCTACAGCTTGCCTGAGTTGTAGTGGAGAACTATTGAATTCCTGAAAGCTACGACTCTGCTGTGGGTTTATGCATCTGTCGCTTTTCCCGCTGGCGATGTTCTGCCCAACCTTCCGGATCTCTCGCCGACATCCTATCCTCATATTCTGTTGCCTGTTTTTGGGTCGAGGGCAGCCAGTATTCAAACTGCCAAACACCTTTCGCCGTATCAGGGTTCGCGGAACCAAAGTCCTTGATCATGTCC
Source organism: Candidatus Acidiferrales bacterium (assembly GCA_035553195.1). Classification (GTDB taxonomy): domain Bacteria; phylum Acidobacteriota; class Terriglobia; order Terriglobales; family Acidobacteriaceae; genus Angelobacter. The sequence goes on along the minus strand of DATNDP010000277.1, from coordinate 1,155 downwards.
GGGTGAATCCCTATTTCGCCGGTCGGACGGAAGAATGGACGAACCGCGGTCTTTCTCGCAGCTTCAGGATGCAGGCGCTTGATCTCCGCGTAACGGCGCAGCGCCGTCTGCCTGGAAAAGAAAAACTCGAGATGCGTCTCCCAAATGTCGGGGTCTGACTTTCCGGTGTAATCGATCTCGTCGTATTTATCGAAATTATCCATGCCAGATTTGTGCTTTCTCCCACTTTCACAATGTGCAGTTTGAATTTTGATTCTTACTGAAGCAAGCCGAAGCTATCAAGGCAAAAAAGAGCCAGCCTGAACTAAGTGATTTTCAGAGCACCGGAAATAGAGACTCGTTTCAGGACAACGAAACCTACGGTCTGCCGAAGGCTTGCGCGCCAGCAAAGCCGAGCGCTCTGGTATTGTTGCTTCTCACACAAAACTCCGTCAGGCCTAAACGACTTCAAGGATTTTTCCGTGGCTTTGCCGCGTGCTGGGGTGACGACCACGATTGTGGCAGAGTCTTTTTTTAGCCCTTGGTGTGCGACCTTTTCAATTTCGCGCGATGCTTGATCCGCTTTGCCTTCTTCTTGGCCCTTCTGGCGTCGGCGTACTTGTCAATGGAGGAAGAGCCGTGTTCAGGGCCCGCCTGAGCTTCCGGCTTGGTGTTAACTTCCGAGTGGTCGGTGGTGGTTGCCATTATTATTTTTCCTTTTCAACGCAGGTGCTCTAATGCGAGGTACTCTCCAGACAAGAAGCGTACAACGCGTCAATTTGCGGTCACATTTTCCAAAACACGGGGCCGATGCCTGGACGGCTTGAAAGCGGCACGCTCACGGGTCGCGCACCCGTTCCCCGCAGTGCTGGCAATAAGCTTTAGCCCGGGCGGTAATTGAGCCGCAAGCCGGACACATGGTTTGGGGTCCGTGAGGGGCTACCTCCATCGCCAGGTTCATCTTCATCCTTCGTATCCTGTACAGGCGAAGAATGGCTGCCAGCGAGATCACAAACACAAAAATCGCGAAACCAATGTTGTTTACGCTCACAGAAAAATACTTTCCTGGGCGGGATTCCTTTCCAAACTGTTTCCGCTTGAGTGGCGAAGCAAGCTAGAGAGGAATGCAGCTCAACTTGATCCTGACTTTCATCGGCTGCGCAGGAGGCCGTCGCA
>DATNDP010000276.1:0-7438 GCA_035553195.1 Candidatus Acidiferrales bacterium | reverse complement strand
TAGCTAGCGGCCAGGAGCTGATATTTGGACCCAGCGGTAAAAGCGCAGCGCCAGTTGGCGACGATTGAAGTGCAGATTGCCGAGCTTGAGGCGAAAGCGGGCGCTGACAAGGATGCGCGCCTGCAGCTCAAGCACCTGCAGCACCAGATCAACTTCCTGCGCGACCAGATCCGCAACCACATTAACGCCTGGAACAGAACGGAGCTGGCGCGGCATGCGCAGCGGCCTTTCACGCTGGATTACGTGGAGCGCATCTTTACCGATTGGAGCGAGATCCACGGTGACCGCGCGTTTGGCGACGATGCGGCGATTGTCTGCGGGATGGCTCGCTATCACGGTGAAGAAGTCATGGTGATCGGCCATCAGAAGGGCCGCGACACCAAGCAGCGCGTGTATCGCAACTTCGGGCAGGCCAATCCGGAGGGATATCGCAAAGCGCTGCGCTGCATGAAGCTGGCGGAAAAGTTCGGGCGGCCCATCTTTACCTTCATTGATACGCCGGGCGCGTATCCCGGGCTGGGCGCCGAAGAGCGCGGCCAGGCAGAAGCGATTGCGCGCAACCTGCGAGAGATGGCGAAGATTGAAGTTCCGATCATTACCACGGTCACGGGCGAAGGCGGCAGCGGGGGCGCGCTGGCCCTGGCCGTTTCTGATCGCGTGTTCATGATGGAAAATTCTATTTACTCCGTGATCTCGCCCGAGGGCTGCGCGTCGATCATGTGGCGCGATGCGGCGAAGAAAGAAGTCGCCGCGCAGGCGTTGCGCATTACAGCGCCGGACCTGAAAGAAATGAAGATTATCGACGAGATCATTCCTGAGCCCGATGGCGGCGCGCATACAGATCACGACGCCGCGGCCGCTCTGGTGGACCAGGTACTGCAGCGCCACTTTGACGTTCTAAAAAGTCAGCCTGCATCCCAACTGCTGGACGGGCGCTACGAAAAATTCCGCAACATGGCCCAGTTCTTCACGGAATAAACCTTGCCCAATTCCAACCGAGACACCTCATCCACAGCCGGGCACACTGGCCAGACGATCATTGCTCATGCGCCCTGTCGCGTGGACCTGGCCGGCGGAACCATGGATATCTGGCCGTTGTACCTTTTTCATCCCGGCGCTGTTACGGTGAATTTTGCCGTGAATGTGCTCACGCGCTGCCGCATCCAGCGCCTGCCGGGCAAGCAGATCCGCTTCAGGTCCCTCGATACAGGACGTGATGAAGAGTTTGCAGGGCTGGAGCAGCTTTGTTCGGCGAAGCGGTTCAAGCACGCCATCGCCGGTTATCTTGTGCGGTACTTTGTGCCGGACGGCGGCTTTGAACTGGAGACCAACTCGGAATCGCCCGCAGGCGCAGGCATTTCAGGATCATCGGCGCTGATGATTGCAACCACCGCGGCGCTGGCAAAGTTTACCGGCAGGGAACTGGAACTTGGAAAAATTCGCGAGATCGCGCAGAACGTGGAAGCGCAGATTATCCGCGTGCCTACCGGCTGCCAGGATTACTATCCGGCGCTGTACGGTGGCGTGAGCACGATTCACCTGGAGCCGGATGGAATTCATCACGAGGCGGTGCGGGTTGCGCCGGAAGAACTGGACCATCGTTTCGTGCTCGCCTATACGGGAGCGCCGCGGCAATCCGGCATCAACAACTGGGAGGTGTTCAAGCAGCACATCAACGGCAATCGCCGGATCTTCAGGAACTTTGAGCAGATTGGGCAGATTGCGCGCGCGATGCATGAGGCAGTGGCGCACGCGGACTGGCAGGAAGTCGCGCGGCTGCTGCGGGAAGAATGGAAGCTGCGCAAGACCAACGCCCCTCGGATCAGCACACCGCTGATTGAAAAACTGGTCAAAGCGGCCAGCAAAGCGGGAGCGCAGGCCGCCAAGGTCTGCGGGGCCGGCGGTGGAGGCTGCGTGGTGTTCCTGACGGAGCCCGAGGCGAAGGCGCGAGTTGCTGACGCCATTCGTGAAAACGGCGGCCAGGTACTGGCTGCATCCGTCGCCAGAGAGGGGCTGACCGTCAATGAGAGCTACTGATTTCCGTTCTTTGGCCGACCCCGTAGGTTATGGCGGAGCATCTAAGTTTGAAGGCTGCTGGAATGGTTGAAAAGCGCTCAATTTGGGCGGAGAATAAGCCAATACGCAGCCCACAGGTGCTCATTATGCTTCGCCGCGCAGTCCTCTTCGCCACATTGGCTTTTGTTGCCGCAAGCGTAGCCGCTCAGGAGCAGCAACAGAAACCCGCTAATCCCGACGTAATGGTGCTGAAGACACCCCCGGCAGCCGCGGGCCAGGCGGCATTTAAGCCGGAGCTTCGCGCCGTGGACCTGAAAGGCCGGCAGAAGCTGGATGACGTGACCAAAATGAAGCTTACGCAATTGCTGGACGCAGAATTTGTGCATACGCGCAAGTACCTGCCTCTGGGCGACAAAAGCACCGTGATCACTCCGGAAGGGCTGGTGAAACCGAACGACGCAATGTTGTTCCAGAGCATGCAGGCGCACGGAGCCGCGGCAAAACTTGGCGACAAGGTGCAAGTCACGAACATCAAGTTTCACGATAAATCTGTTTACGTGGAGATCAACGGCGGACCCAAGAAAAAGTCAAAATGGTATCAGCACATCAGCATCATGGGATCCGGCGGCGTGGCTGCCGCTCCAGGCAATCCTAATGAAGGCCAGCCTACCGGCGCCGCTGTAACGTTGGAGTTCGAGAAATATGTCCCGGAGATGACGGGCGATGAGCTCGAAAAGCTTCTCAGCCCGGTGCTGGACTTCACAGTGAAAACGGCTGCTGAAGTTTACATTGACACCATGCCGCCGAAAATCCGCGAAGCCATGAAGAAGCACGAAGTGCTGGTGGGTATGAATAAAGATATGGTGATTATGGCCAAAGATCGCCCGCAGCAAAAAGTGCGCGAGAAGGACGCAAACGGCAAGGAGTACGAAGATTGGATTTATGGCGCGCCGCCCAAGGACGTCACATTTGTCCGTTTTTACGGAGATGAAGTCGCGCGCGTGGAAACGGCCAAAGTCGGCGGCCAGATGATTGTGAAGGATAAGAAAGAAGTTGACGTGAAAGATGGCGTGGTATCGCTTGCGACATTGCAGGCCAGCAATTCTCCCGAAGACATAAAAGCTAATCAGGGTACCCAGGCCCAGCGGCCGAGGCGGCGTCCCACTCTGCGTCGCCCTACGGATGCGCCAGATCCATCCGTACAGCAAGCCCCCGGCGGCGCATCGCAGCAACAGCGGTCTGATCATAGCGATGAACCGCAATGGGGCACAGACAAGAAGGACGGTTCTTCGCAGGGCCAGCAGCAGACTCCGCCACGGTAGCATTGGTTTTTTTGCGGGTGTCATGCACGCGAGTAACTGACGTAGCCTGCGCAATCGCGTTACACTGAAAAGGTGAAGATTGCTCTCGGGCAAATCAATCCTACTATTGGTGACTTCACCGGCAATTCCCAAAAGATCGTAGAATTTGCCCGGAAGGCGCACGCGGCCGGCGCCCACATGACCGTTTTTTCTGAACTGGCTGTTTGCGGATATCCTCCTCGCGATCTGCTGGAAAAGCCGGCCTTCGTGGCGCGAAGCCAGGAAGTGGTGCGGGAAATCGCGGCTGCCGCCCCTGAGACCACGATTATCACGGGCTTTGTATCTCCTGCAGCTGTGGAGACGGGCAAGTCCGTCATGAACTCGGCGGCGGTGTTGCGCGATGGCAAAGTGCAGTTCGTGCAGTCCAAGATGCTGTTGCCTACGTATGATGTATTCGATGAGGTCCGCTACTTCGATCCCGCTTCATCCCAGAAGGTTCTTCCTTATTGCGGGAAAAAACTCGCGCTGACAATCTGCGAGGACGCGTGGAATGACAAGCACTTCTGGCATCGCCGCCTTTACAGTGTGGATCCGGTGGATGATCTGCTGCACGCCGGCGCCGACCTGGTGCTGAACATTTCGGCGTCCCCGTTTCATATCGGTAAGCGTGAGCTGCGTTATAACATGCTGCGCACAGTAGCGTGTGATAACAAAGTCGCGGTGGTTTTCGTTAACCAGGTTGGCGGAAATGACAGCCTCGTCTTCGATGGTTCCAGCATGGTGATCGCGCCCGATGGCACAATTCCTGCTCAAGCCCGCTCGTTCGAAGAAGATCTGGCGCTCTTTGATACTGAGGCGATGGCAGGCGACTTTCATGTGCAGATCGCCGGAGATGACTCAACAGCGTATTCAGCGCTTGTTCTGGGCACGCGCGACTACGTGCGCAAGTGCGGATTCAAAAAGGCCGTCATCGGGTTGAGCGGTGGCATCGATTCGGCGCTCGCCGCGGCAATCGCAGTGGAAGCGCTCGGCCGCGAGAACGTGACCGGAATTGCCATGCCCAGCCAGTATTCTTCAGAGCACAGCGTCACGGACGCGCGCGATCTGGCCTGTAATCTCGGAATTCGTTTTGAAATTGTGCCCATTGGCGGGATCTTTGATTGTTATCGCGGCACATTGGCAAATTTGTTTAAAGGTATGCCGCAGGATGTTACGGAAGAGAATATCCAGTCCCGGATTCGCGGCAATATTTTGATGGCGTATTCCAATAAGTTTGGTCACCTCGTACTCACCACCGGAAACAAGTCAGAACTCGGCGTGGGCTACTGCACCCTGTACGGTGACATGGTGGGGGGACTCGGCGTGATCTCTGATGTGCCGAAAACCATGGTGTACCGGCTGTGCCATTATGTGAATTCCCGGAGGGCTGTGATTCCTGAGTCCACTCTGACGAAGCCGCCTTCAGCCGAACTGCGGCCCGGACAGAAAGACAGTGATACACTTCCGCCATACGAGATTCTGGACAATATCCTTGAAGACTACGTAGAGGATTACCGCACAGCGGAGCAGATTGCCGCTGAGCGTGGCTACGAGGTAAAGCTTGTACGCGATGTCATTCGTATGATTGAGCGCAGCGAGTACAAGCGGCAGCAGGCTGCGCCTGGCATTAAGATCACGCCCAAGGCTTTTGGCGTTGGACGGCGTTTCCCTATCGCGCAGAAATCGGAGATTTGAAGTTATTTATCAACCCATGATTCATTCAGGAAAAATATCGCTTCTACTTGTGATTGCATTCACTGCGGCGGCCTTCGCACAGAACAGCGGGTCCAGAAAGCCTGTTGCCAATCCTGCCAAATCAACTTCCGCCAAGACTGCATCGGCCAGTACTGCTCCGCCGGTTCTGCTGCCCAGCCAGGCCGAAATTGATATCGCGCTGAAGCGCACATTCGGCTACGACCCCGCCGTTACCTGGACGATTTATGACATCAGGCCGTCGGCCATTCCAGGGCTCGTCGACGTGCTGCTCTCAATGAACAAGCAGAATCCCATCCATGTTTATGTGTCGCCCGACACTCCTTATGCAGTCGTCGGCGAATTGCTCCCCTTCGGTCCTGACCCGTTTGCTCCCGCGCGGGAGAAGCTCAAGCCTGCGGATGGTCCGACCATGGGCTCGGCCAAACCTGCCATTGACATCATCGAGTTCAGTGACCTTGAATGCCCGCACTGCAGGAAGGCGGCGCCAATTCTTGACAAGCTGGTCACGGATTTCCCGCAGGTGCGGCTCAGGTTCCAACAATTCCCATTGCCCGCGAGCCTGCACCCGTGGGCGCTCAAAGCCGCCGAATATGCTGATTGTGCCTCCCAGCAGAAGCCGGATGCGTTCTGGAAGTACGTTGACACCATCTTTGAAAATCAGGGCAGCATCGCAGCAGCTACGGCCGATGACAAGTTGAAAGAGTATGCCACCACCGCAGGGCTGGACTCGACGAAACTCGCCGCCTGTGCCGTGGAGCCGGATACAGAGGCGCGAGTCAAGAAGTCCCTGCAGCTTGGGCAATCTCTGGATGTGAACGAGACGCCTACGGTGTTCATTAACGGTCGCCGCGTGCGCGGGATCGGAGACATACCGTACGAGCAGCTCAAGGCACTGGTGCAATTTGAGATTGATCACGCCGGCAAATGATGCTGCCGTTGGCTAGTTCAGGTTCCAGATCGCGGTTGCGCCACGATCATGAAATGGCTTGCGGATCACATAAGGAGTGACAACGAACAGGACTTCATTATGGGGACGATCGGTGGAATTTTTATTGAGCACAGCGCTGAGCCCCGGAATCTGGCCTAAGCCAGGATAGCCCTGGGTCGAGCGCAACTCCTGGTCGCTTATAAAGCCCCCGATTACGGAAGGCTCGCCTTCCCGAACGGTGATATTGCCTTTGAAGCTGCGGCTTGTGAGTTCCGGTACATTGTTGAAACTTTGTGCACCCAGTCCCGCAATCTCCAGTTCCAGGTCGAGCTTAACGTCGTCACCTGCCTGATAGTGCGGCGTGACTTTGAGAGTCAGTCCCAGGTCCACGTATTGGAATTCCGGCGTGATTCCCAGGTTCACCTGACCCCGGCTGTTCAGGGCGACAGCGTTGAAGCTGCTGGAGAGCACCGGGAACTTCGTTCCTACACGAAACGTGGTTGGTTCAGCATCCATGGCGCGCAAGTTTACGTGCTCCAGGTTGGCGGAAAATGATTTCGTTGTAGATAGTTGTCCGCTGATTGAGGGAACCACAAAACCGGTCAGGCCCAACCCTTTGCCGAAGAAAATAAAAGGGAGCAGCAGTGGCGAGCCGGCCAAATTGCCCAGGACCGTGGGCGAAATCTGGGTGGGATCAATGGTGCCGTTCTGGTTCAGCGCATTGATCACCGTCTGGGCATCACTCCCGAGAACGCGCCGGATTTCTGACGGGATGTTGAATATGGTGAAGTCAGTGGGCAGGTTCAGCCCATATTGGCGAAGCTTATCGGCATCGAATTCGTATTCATTCACCACCAGCATGATTTCCGGTTTTGCGTCCATGATGCTGTCGATGAAGGTGGTCATCGCCTCAATCTGCCTGGCCGGAGCCCGCACAGTAATGGTGTTCTGGCTGGCCTGGACGCTGATGAACTTCATGTCAAAGATCACGCGCATTACGTTAGCCAAATCATTCAGGTCAGTGGCGCTGGTGACGTTAGGCACGTAAAACGTACGCACTGCCATGCGCTCGTACGCGGTCCGCATATCCTGCGTGTCGTTGGCCACAATAGCTTCCCTGCTTGAGACTGGGGCCCAGAAAGTTTTGGTAACTTTTCCCAGGAACGACGTCACCGTATCAAAATCCACGTTGTCCAGATCGATGCGGATCTGCCGGTTTGTGACTGTCGGATCGAAGTCGAAGGTGATCCCGAACGACTTCCCAATCTGCGTGTACACGCTGCGCATGTCCGGCCCGGCGTGGATGCTTCGCTTGCCTGAATCGGGCTGCAACTCCACATTGTTCACTCCGGCCAGCAATTGCATCACTTTTTTATGGTCATCATTGTCGTCCCCGGAAACGTCGTGCAGCCGCTGCTGCGCATAGCTGTTTTCAGGA
>DATNDP010000275.1:0-4846 GCA_035553195.1 Candidatus Acidiferrales bacterium | reverse complement strand
TCCGGGTCTTTGACCTCAATTCCTGCCGTTCGCAACTGGGCTACCATCTTGTCGATGTCATGCACTCGAAAGTTCACCATGAAGGTCTTGCTGGGATCGCCGAAGTATTTGGTGGTCTCGGGAAAGGGAGTGAAGACGGTCGGTCCGGCCTCTTGGTGCCAAACGGTTGCGCCCTCGCTGGTGGGTGTGAGCGAGATCCCCAGGTGTTGCTCATACCACTGCCCCAACGCTTTGGGATCATGAGCTTTGAAGAACAACCCTCCGATTCCGGCTACTTTTTCCATTTGCGTTTCTCCCGGTTCATGTTTAGGAGTTGTTTTGGCGGACGGAGCAGAACTCGCCGCCTGTGCTGGGTTTTGTGCTGTCATGCCGAATCCTTTCCGGGGCAGAATGAAGCTGGCCCCGAAAGCATATGCCAGGGTTTGCAGTAGTTGGCGCCTTTGAAAGCTCATTCCATCCTCCTCGCGAGACTTTGGGCGACATCTACGATACCCGTGAGGACGGAATTCGGAAAGAGTCGGTTGCAGGGCAGTCAGCCCATCGGCGCCAGGGCGTGGCTCAGAGCATGCGCGACCTGACGGAGAGAGAGTTTTGCTCAGGTTTTTTTTCGGCTGCGTAATAAGGATTGCAAAACGGATTGTGGCGGCTTGGGCAGCGCACTGCCTGCTTCATAGTGGCCGCGTACTGGACAGGTGTGGATACGCTCGAGCTTGCTCAGCAGGTTAGGCCACGGGCTGGCCGCAATCAGGAGTCCGCATCCCTCGCAGTAGGATTCCAGCAGCCGCGGGGCATACAGATTCATCCGGCGATGGCAGCCCTTCATGCCCATAAGCCCTTCATGGCCACAATTGTTGGATGTTGGAAAAGTCGGGTTAGATATTATCACCTAAGGCTTTGAGCCGGGGCTGAAAACTTGAATTTGCGAGTACCGCGTCCCGGGCTGGTGTTTAGTGATCCGGATGGCGATCATATTGGCACGCAATTAGCTGCTGATGTCCGGCCCCACAAACTCCTTTCTCGCCTGCTCTGAACGGATGGTCTCCCTGCGGTAATACATGTACGGCAACTCCTTATCGCCCAGAGCCGCCTGAATCTGCGCGACAGACTCGCGCAGGCAGAGACGCCGGTCCAGGCGCCTTTCCGCTTCGCTCATCCAAAAGCGCGTGAGCGTTTCATGGTAGAGATTGGAAACGCCGTGATGGCTGCTGAACCGGAGCAGAGTGGCGCGCATGCGCTCCAGGGCTGCACTGAAATCCGCAGCGTAAAGATACGTGACCGCTACGGCCAGGTGATCGCGGTGATGAAATTCCGTTTTGCCCAGCAGGCAGCGCTCCAGGCGATCCACCAGCGTAAGGATTTCGGCATCCGACATCATTTTTCTCCAAAGAAAAACGCCCGCCGGCAAGCCGACGGGCGTTGGATTGATTGAATGCTCATTATATACCTGTTTCCGGAGCTGATGGGCAGCGATTATGCGAAGCCGCAATTTTCCTGACACCTTTTTCTTTTGATTACGTATATATCCCCAGGGAGTTGTGTGTAGAGAGGAGACTCCATGGAAACCTTCCTGCAGGACGTACGTTACGCGTTGCGCATGCTGCGGCGCAGTCCGGGTTTTGCTGCCATTGCTGTTCTGGCACTGGCGCTCGGCATTGGGGCGAACTCCGCCATTTTCAGCATTGTGTATGCCGTGGTGCTCAAGCCGCTGCCCTATGACAAGCCCGAGCAACTCGTCCAGCTATGGATGCGTTTTACGAACATTGGCATTCCCAAGGACCAGAACTGGGTTTCCGCGCCGGAGTTCCGCGATCTGCAGCAGAATTCAAGCCTCTCGAACATCGCCGCCATTGATCAGGCCAGCTACAACATCAACATCAATGCCAAACCGGAGCGCGTGGAGGCGGCCAGGGTCTCACCCAGCTTCTTTCCCATGCTCGGCATTCAGCCCCACCTTGGGCGTGTATTCCTTCCGGAAGAAGGCCAGCCCGGCCACGAAAACGTAGTCCTGTTGAGCGATGGCTTATGGCGACGCCGTTTTGGCGCGGATCCCAATGTGTCCGGACGCACGCTGGTGATGAACGGGCAGAGCTATCAAGTTGTGGGCGTGCTGCCGCGCGGCTTCCACCTGCCGGAGGAAGCTGAAGTCTGGACGCCTCTGGTGTTTACGCCGGACGAGCTTTCGCCGGACAGCCGCGGCAGCCACGGGTTGCTCGTGATTGGCCGCATTAAGGACGGCATGAGCCTGGAACAGGCGCGCTCTGATATGAAGGCGGTGTCCGAACGGATCATCGAGCAGAACCCGCAGTACCCATATCGCCGATTCAACTTCACCGTGCTGCTGGTCCCACTGCTGGAGCAGGAAGTCGGGGATATTAAGCTAGCACTCTGGGTCCTGATGGGCGCGGTGGGATTAGTTCTCCTCATTGCCTGCGCTAACGTAGCCAATCTCATGCTGGTGCGCGCCTCTGCCCGTGAACGCGAGATGGCAGTTCGCCAGGCTCTGGGAGTAACACCGGCACGACTCCTGCGACAGTTGCTGACAGAAAGCGCAACGCTCGGGCTCATCGGTGGGGCAGCAGGATTGCTGCTGGCATATGTTGCCCAACGAGTGCTGATCACGCTGAGCGCAACCAGTTTCCCACGCATTGCTGAAGCGCAAATGGACTTGCGCGTGCTCGTTTTCACCATCGTGGTGGCGCTGGCGACAGGAATACTGTTTGGTCTCGCGCCGGGACTGCGCGCGTTGCGCCAAGTCCCCTACGAGGCTTTGAAAGAGGGCAGCCACGGAAGCACAGCCGCAGGCGGCGCACACAGATTGCGCAGCGTTCTGGTGGTGGCCGAAGTCGCGCTGTCAGTCATGTTGCTGGCCGGGGCAGGGTTGCTGATTCGCAGCTTTATCCGGCTGCAGGATGTGGATGCAGGTTTCCGTCCGGATGGCGTCCTTACCCTGCGACTCTCGCTTCCGGAGCAGAAGTACTCAAAGCCGGAACAGACGCGACAGTTTTATAAAGAGCTGCTGGACCGCGTTCGTCGCTTGCCGGGCGTGGATTCAGCCGGCGCAGTCACCGGTCTGCCCCTGACTCAGTCCGGCTGGTCCGGAACTGCCACGGTGGATACGCAGGCCGTACCGGAAAAAGACACCACTCCAGAGGTGGACCAGCGTCCGGTAACACCCGGCTATTTTGAAGCGATGGGCATCCGCCTTCTGCGCGGCCGGTACTTCAACGAAAGCGACAATGAAACCGCTCAGCCGGTGGCCATTATTGATGAGACCATGGCCAAAACCTATTGGGCGAATGAAAATCCGGTGGGCAAACGCATTCGCAGCGGCGGCGGGCAATCAAAGAGCCCGTGGCGGACCATCGTCGGCGTGGTGGAGCACGTTCGCTATCGCACGCTGGAGTCGCCGTCGCGCACCGAATTCTACTGGCCCTACGCGCAAACTCCCTTTGCGCTTGGATCCATGAGTCTCGCTATTCACGGCCAGGTCGAGCCGCTCAGCCTTGCCGGCGCAGTGCAGAAACAGGTGATCAGCATCGATCCGGACCAACCGGTATATCGCATCCGCACGATGTACGAACTCTTGTCGGAATCCATGGCGCGACGCCGTCTTTCCATGTTCCTGCTGGCCATCTTCGCCGGACTAGCATTGCTGCTGGCTTCCGTCGGGCTGTATGGTGTTATGTCGTACTCAGTCGCGCAGCGGGCGCACGAAATGGGCATTCGCATGGCCTTGGGCGCGCAAGTGGCAGGCGTTGTGAAGCTGGTGATGAGCCAGGGGCTGATGCTTTCGGTGGCGGGAATGATCGCCGGACTCGCGGGATCATTGCTCTTCTCCGGCTTCATGTCGAGCCTGCTGTTTAATACGCGCGCGATTGATCCGTTGACGTTCGCGGCTGTCGCATTGGTGCTGCTCATGGTGGCGCTGCTCGCGTGCTTTGTGCCTGCTTATCGCGCAGCCAGAATTGATCCTGCAAACGTGCTGCGGCAGGAGTGAGACAGCAGAAAGATTCCACGAGAGAGCAGCGCAACCGAACTGCACACATCTTTCCGGTAGACTATTGTGTTTTCCACGCGCCGCTGTGCGCGTACGTTGTGCGGCAAACAAGGAACTCACAATGAAAGATGGCTCAACGTCCAGGCGTGCCTTCCTGAAATCCGCCGGTCTGGCCGCGGGCGCGCTGATGTTCAACGGAACCCACGTGCTCAACGCGGCCGAACCCTTAGCAGCGGGCCAGCACGATCAACCATCCGTCGCACAAGCCGACCAGCCGAAGGCCGACTACACGTTGCGAATTCGCACTGTTCCCATTGAAATCGCGCCCGGCCGCATCATCTCGCTGACCACGTACAACGATCAGTTTCCCGGCCCGCTGCTCCGCTTCAAAGAAGGACAGCAGGTGGTGGTGGACGCCATCAACGAAACCGACACGCCCGAGCAGTTGCATTGGCATGGCCAGACCGTTCCCGCTGATGTGGACGGGGCCGCCGAAGAAGGCACGCCGTTCATTCCTGCACATGGTCGTCGCCGCATCGTCTTCACGCCGGGTCCAGCGGGATTTCGCTTCTATCACACTCACATTCGAGCCGGCGCCAATCTTGCCTCCAGCATTTACAGCGGGGAAGTTGGCCCGGTTTACATCGAGCCACGGCACGAGCCGGGAAATTACGACCGCGAAATCTTCCTCGTGCTCAAGGAGTTTGAGCCCGCGTTCAGCCGCGGCGGCGATATGCCCATGAACTTCCTTGCGCCCGCCACGAAGGTCAAAACTCTGCAAGAGCAGGGTGAATCCGCAATGCGCGCCTCGCTCAAGAAAGGCATGCCGCACGGATACGAAGTGGGATA
>DATNDP010000274.1:0-13914 GCA_035553195.1 Candidatus Acidiferrales bacterium | reverse complement strand
CCCAGTTCCATCCGCCAGTCGCCCAGGATGTAACTGGATTTCCGGCTTCGCGAGGAACGGAATATCAAAAGCAGCAGCAGGATCTGAGCCGCAATGAACAGACTGCCCAACAGCCAGAACGCAGTATTGAATTCATGATCCACCGGTGCGGCAAAGGACGAAACGCCGGCAGGGAACCACCACGGATGCGCGACGAACAAATAAATGCAACCGATTGTGATCAGTAGCAGCGCGACCAGGAGCGCGACAGCCATCAGCGTGAGCCATCTCCGTTCCTTACCATTTTCAGGAACTCCTGGTGAACACGAGTGTCCGGCGAGAGCTCAGGGTGGAAAGTTGCCGCCATGATTTTTCCCTGGCGCACTAATACCGGATCGCCTCCTTCGCGGGCCAGCACTTCCACACCCTTGCCCGCCTCCACGATCTTTGGAGCGCGTATAAATACCAGTTCCAGCGGCCCGCCACTGAGCTGTGTAGTCACTTCTCGTATAGAGCTGTCAATCTGCCGGCCGTAAGCGTTGCGCCGTATGCGAATATCCAGCGCGCCCAATGACGGCTGCGGCGGATTCTCTACTTCTTTGGCCAGCAGGATGGCGCCGGCGCAGGTTCCGAACGTCGGCTTGCTACGCACGAATTCCTTAAGCTTTTCCAGGAACCCTCGTTCGGCCAGGAAGTTAAGGAAGGTGCTTGATTCGCCACCGGGAATTACGATGGCGTCAATCGCATCCAGTTGCTCTGGCTTGCGCACCAGTGTGACGTTAGCCCCGAGTTCTTGGAGGCGGGCTTTGTGGGCCTCATAGTCACCTTGAATGGCAAGAACGCCTAGGTTCATCGAGAAATCCCAAAATGTACCACGGAGTCACGAAGACACGGAGAAAACCAAGCCGAAAAAAGCACAGTAAATAGATCAATTTCAGAGAAGAAGCAGAACTGGACGAAAGATAAGCAGCTTCTACTTTGTGCTTTTCTCCGTGCCTCCGTGGTGGGTGTTGTTTTACCAACCGCGCGTCTGCAGCATATCCGCTTCTGTCATTGCCGCAACAGCCAGACCCTTCATCGCGCCCGTCAGGTCTTCACTGACCTCAAGTAACACTTTAGGATCGTCGAAGTGGGTCGTCGCGCGCACGATGGCACGAGCGCGTTTCTCGGCTTCCGCTGCATCACAGAAGTTGATCGAATCCGCCATGAAGATACCCGAACCGACGAATACCGCCTCGGCGCCGAGATGGCGAACCAGGGCCGCGTCAGCCGGCGTGGCAATGCCGCCGGCAGAAAAGTTCGGGACCGGCAGCTTGCCGCTTTTGGCGACCATCCGGACCAGTTCGTAAGGCGCTTTCAGGTCCTTGGCCTGAGCATAAAGCTCTTCTTCAGAAAGAACAGTTAACTGCTTCATATCACGGATAATCTGTCGCAGATGTTTTACCGCGTGAACCACATCTCCAGTACCGGCCTCGCCCTTAGTGCGGATCATCGCCGCGCCCTCGGCAATGCGCCGCAACGCTTCGCCCAGATCGCGGGCGCCGCACACAAAGGGAACTGTGAAAGCATGCTTATCGACGTGATGGGCTTCGTCTGCAGGCGTGAGTACTTCGGATTCGTCGATGTAATCCACGCCCAGCTCTTGCAATATCTGCGCTTCGGCAAAGTGCCCGATGCGGCATTTGGCCATCACGGGAATAGAAACGGCGGCCATGATCTCGCGGATCTTCCTGGGCGATGCCATGCGCGCCACGCCGCCCTGGGCGCGAATCTGCGCCGGCACGCGCTCCAGCGCCATCACAGCCGACGCTCCGGCCTTTTCCGCGATCACCGCCTGGCTGGCGTCGGTCACGTCCATGATCACGCCGCCCTTCAGCATCTCTGCCAGGCCGGTCTTTAGTCTTAAACCCGTGTTGCCGTTGAACTCAGACATACGTCGCTCCTGCCTCGTGACTCCCCACGTCACCCCAAAAAACTTGTGTGCTAACCCTCTATTTTAGCGCGTTATCTGGCGAGCCGCCCGCTCTCGCCCGGCGCCTTCTCACGAGTTGGATTCTCCCCGTCCTCTGCTGGATTCGCTTTTAACGAGCGCATCGGTATTCAAGTGCCTGGCGAACATCTTTGTAATATCCACCACCACAAACACGCCAGTACTCCGCGCCAGCACTTCGCCTTGTTCGTTCGCAATCTCAGCCACGTTGGTGTGTTCGCGCCCCTCCACCTTCTGCTCCCACCCGGTAACGGTCAGCGGCTGCCGTAGCGGCACTGGCTTCAAATATTCCACGTTCATGGAGCGGGTGAGCGCCACCACGCTGCGGAACTTGTTCACCTTGCCCATCGCTTCATCAAGGATTGTCGCAATGATCCCGCCATGCGCGTGACCGGGCGGCCCCTGAAGATGGCGCGGCAGCTTGAACTTGCAGAACGTGCGCCGTGTCTCCTCGTCCGAATAGAACTTGAGTTGCATGCCTTTGGGATTGTCTTTACCACAGGCGAAGCAATAGTTCAGAGCCGCATGCGACTTCTTGCCTTGGGCAACATGGCCATGGGCTGGCTTGGGTTTGGGCATGGGGAAAGGTGATTGTAGCACTCAGCATTCAGCAGTCAGCATTCAGCCCTGAGGCATCCACAGCTGAAGGGGAGGATTCTTGCACGTAAAACAGATCGCCATCGAACAAGATGCGCCTTATCCACTCCACACTGCTCCGGGGCTGAATGCTGACTGCTGAGTGCTGACGGCTACTTCCGAGCGACCAGTTCCGCCGCTGCTTTGCCCGTCACCATCTCGTGATAATGCAGCACTCTCATCCCTTCAAAAGCATGCAGTAACTCGTTCGGCTGCAGCAGATATTTCGGATCGCTCGGCCCTCCGGGGACTTTCATCCGATCAATGGTGTAGGTGCGGTAAATCAGTGTTCCACCAGGCCTCAACGCGCGAGCCATAGCAGGGAAGAGCTCCCTGTGGAGGAAATAAAACGCGATCACCAGATCGTACTGCTCCGTCCCGAGATCGCTAACGGAGTTCAAGTCCACGATTTCTGTTTCGAACTCTCTGAGCTGGACCGCACCCGCCCTCGGCTGCGATGAAGAGATTTGTTCTGAGAACGCAAACTTCTCGCGGGCTAGACTCAAAGCCACGTCGGAAATATCAATCAGCTTCACCCGCCAGCCGTGCTGCGCTAGCCACACGGCATTCCTTCCCGCGCCTCCTGCCAAGTCGAGTGCCGACCCGGGTCGAGCATCCGCCAGAAACTCTTGATACGCGCTGATCAGAAAGGTGTCCGGCTCAACCCAGGAAGATGGGGTTTCCTGATATCTCTGGTTCCAGCGTGATTGATCTTCGATGTTGATCTTCGACACCATCCCAAGCTCCGCGGCTGAAAAACCCGCTCTTTTCCTGCGTTATACTGGCATGAGTGGCTGAGAGTACGCAAAAAACGTTTTACATTGAGACCTTTGGCTGCCAAATGAACGTGCATGACTCGGAAAAAGTTATCGGCACGCTCATGCGCCAGGGCTACCGGCAGGTGGAGACCGTCGACGAAGCCGACCTGGTCTTCTATAACACCTGCTCCATCCGCGACAAGGCCGAGCAGAAGGTCTTTCATCGCCTCAACGACTACAAGCGCCTGCAGGGGAAGGGTAAGAAGTTTGCCGTGATTGGTTGCGTCGCCCAGCAGGAAGGCGAAAAAATCTTTGAAAAGGCGCCGCATGTCTCGCTGGTCGCCGGGTCGGCATCGTATCGCAACCTGCCGCAGATGCTGGTGCAGATTGAGGCAGGGAATAACCGGGTCACGGGCCTGGACGACCGGCAGACGGACGAGACTTTTGAAACCGAGTTCACCGCCCGCAGTAATCCTCATCGCGGTTATATCACCATCATCGAAGGGTGCGATAAGTTCTGCGCCTACTGCGTTGTGCCGTATACGCGTGGTAAGGAGCGCAGCCGGACGTCGGTGTCCGTGCTCGCCGAAGCGCGTCAGATGGCCGATCTCGGCTACACCGATATCCAATTGCTCGGCCAGAACGTGAACGCCTATGCCGATCCTCTAGGCAAGAAGACTTTCGCCGAACTGCTGTACGCCGTCGGAGAGATTCGCGGCATCAGGCGCGTGCGCTTCACCACCTCGCATCCGCGGCACTTCGGCAAAGACATTGTTGATGCCGTTGACGCGCTTCCCACGCTCTGCGATCACATCCATCTTCCGGTGCAGAGCGGATCATCGCGCGTGCTTCACACCATGAGCCGAGAGTACACCCGCGAGATGTATCTGGAAAAGATTTCGTGGATCAAGTCGGCGAAAAGGGAAATCGCTCTCACCACGGACCTGATCGTGGGCTTCCCCGGTGAGACGGAATCCGAGTTTGAAGAAACCATCACGCTCATGCACGAGTGCCAGTTCGACGGCGTCTTCAGTTTCAAATATTCGCCGCGCCCGAACACACCCGCAGTCGGCCTGCCGGACAGCATTCCCGATGCCGAAAAGTCTCGCCGTCTGCAGATCCTGCAGGAGCGGCAGCGAGAAATTCAGCGGGCGAATTACGAAAAGAAGATCGGCCGCATCTATGAAGTTATGGTGGAAGGCGTGAACCAGGCGCGTGGGCAGGTCATTGGGCGCACATCGCAGAACATCACGCTGAATTTCACTGGCGGTGAAAAACCGGCGCCGCCGGCCGGCAGCTATGCTAACGTGCTGGTGACCAGAAGTTTTCCCAACAGCCTGGTGGGAGAGATGCTTTAGGCGGCGAGGGAAACCTCACCGCTGATGAACGCTGATTGCAAGGATTTTCGGTGATTTTTTTGATCGGTGTTATGTCAGCGGAATTCTTTGCGGGAGTGACGAGGGAGCTTGATGCAGCCGTCAAAGATCGGTCGCCACTGATGATCTTGGTTAGATATCTTTGCTGTTTTTTTTATCACCGGAGATCAGCGTGATCAGTGTTATCAGCGGTATATTTTTTTGGTTTCGGCGGTAAGGTTTCAGGTGGCCAGGAGGTTTATCCATGGAAGTGGAAATGAAAATACGCGGACTCATGATGGACCCGGTCACCAATATGCCCATTGTCGTGCTGAAGGACGTCGGCGGCGATACCGTTCTGCCCATCTGGGTTGGAGTATATGAGGCCAACGCCATCGCGCTCGAAATCGAAAAGGTCACTACGCCGCGGCCCATGACCCACGATCTCATCAAGAACATTCTGATTGGCTTTGACACCCACGTTCATAAGATTGTGGTCAGCGAGCTGCGCGATGACACGTTCTTCGCCGTGATCTGGATGGAGCGGGACGGAAAAGTCATCAGCATTGACTCCCGTCCGTCGGACGCGCTGGCCGTGGCATTGCGCGTCGATTGTCCCATCTACGTGGATGAAGAGGTGCTCAAGACCTCCAAGGCGGCCAGCTCTTCCGCCGACCGCATATCGCCTGAAGACTTGCGCAAGTGGCTTGAGGGCCTAAATGACGAGGATCTGGGCCGGTACAAGATGTAGTTCCGAAGCAGTCAGCCGTCAGCACTCAGCATTCAGTTCGGAGACTTCCTCTCGCCACACAACTCTGTCCCTTTAGCGAACCAAGTCAATCGGCTGAATGCTGACCGCTGAGTGCTGAATGCTTCCTGAAGAACAACTCCAACGCCTTTACATGGCCGGCTTTGAGCTGGAGACCTTCGAGCGCTTTCCCAAAGCCATTGGCATACTCCGCGCCGGATACATTGCATTTCTGGTGCCCGGACCTGACGGCCTGCAGATCCTGGGTAACGTAGGCCGCCGGATGGGGGAAAGCCTGGGCCCGCTCGTCGACCGTGGCGGCCGCAAAGTCTTCCTCCATAAACAGGAAGAGATCGAAGCAACGGACGAAATGATTGCCGAATTAGAGAAGTTTCGGAGCGATCTTAAGCGCCTTTTGCAAGGGGAAGAGTTCACGCCGCCAACCCAGGAACGCTCTTAGAAGAACGGCAAAAGCCAGGTTTACCGTCACGTGGCATCGTACTTTACATAATATCTGTTATCAGACATTATCACTGAGACCTGCTCCTGCTGGGTTTCCGATCCAGCTTCTCCAAGTTCTTCCGCGCCTGCTCTGCAAACTGACTATCGCTCGCAAATATCCAGAAATGTTGTGTATTCGTCCCGTGCTTGTGCCACTTTGCCCTGCATCTCTAACGACTTCGCCAGTTTGAAATTTGCTTCAGGGTCGTCCGGCACAGCCTGCAGAGCGCTGCGGAACCTCAGCTCGGCGCCACGATAGTTCTTGTGTTTCAGGTTGAAGGTCCCCACCTCAATATCATGGGCGAATCCGGGGTTCTTCACTTCGGTGGAGGCCCGCTCAGGTCCGAGCGGTTGTGACCAGCAGGTATGAAACATCCAGTCCAGACAGTTCGGAGCCACGCTCTTGAACGCTCGTTTTGCGCGACCAGCTTTCTGCTGGTCGGGCGTGGTCCCGCGATCTGGAAACGGCGCATCGGGCGGCGTTGCCGGTGAAGGCGGGCTCGGCTTGATCGCGGTGTTCTGGTTTGGAGGGGCTCCCGGGCTGGTCTGGGGCGAGATTTGTCCCATTAGAAGTGAAGCGAGCGCCAGCACCACGAGAGAGGCAGTCAATAACCGAACCATACCGGCCTCCTGCTGAGAACTAGGATGAGAACGTAGCCGTACCCGTGTCAACTGCTCTTCAGCACAATCTTCGGCTGAAACAGCGTTCCAGCCACGCGCTTGGCAATGGCCAGCAGTTCCCTTTGGCTCGCGAAGACGCGCACCGTCAACGCCTTGCTGAACTCCGGCAGGTTGACCGCGCCGCCGTTCTTTAATCGCGCCACGGCTTCCGCCGGTGCGGTAACCGCAGGAAATTCCGTCAGCACCAGTCGGGGATGGATGAAACAATCCTCGAGCTTGTTTTCCGCCGCGGCGTGCTCGAGTTCGTCCAGGTTGTGAGCAGCGTCAATCGTGAATTCGCGGACGGCAGTCCGCGTTAGCGATGCAAGATGCGCTCCCAGACCCGATGCCTTACCTAAATCATGTGCCAGGGAACGAAGATACGTGCCAGAGCTCACCCAGGACTTGAAGTGTGCCCGTTCGCCGTCCCAGCCGGTGATGGCAAATTGCTTGATTTCTACTTCCTTAGGCTTGAGCTCGACTTCATGGCCTTTGCGGGCCAGCTTGTAGGCAGGAACGCCCGAAATTTTTTTGGCCGAAAATGGCGGCGGCAACTGTTGCTGTTTGCCTACGAAATTGGCGGCGGCTGTTTGGAGCTGCTCCAGAGAAAAGTTGACGAACTGCACAGAGCCGGCGGGATCGCCCTCAGCATCGTACGTGTCTGTAGCCCAGCCAAAGCGGATTACGCCTTCGTACCGCTTATCGGCCTCGTTATAAAACTGCGCCAGCCGGGTAAACGAGCCCAGAACCAGGGGCAGCACGCCCGTCGCCATGGGATCGAGCGTGCCCAGATGCCCGACGGACTTCTCTCCGCTGATGCGGCGCACCCTGGCCACCACATCGTGCGAGGTAAAGCCTGCCGGCTTGTTCACAATCAGGACGCCGTTCACTTGAGCAGTTTATCCTGATCAAGCACGATTACAGGAGCAGCCGACTTAATGATCCCCATCCGCGACGACGCTCCCAAATCAACTACGCCGTTCATCAACTATTTTCTGATTCTCCTGAACGTGCTGGTGTTTCTGTTCGAGCTCACGCTGCCGCCGCGTCCGCGCGCTGCTTTTGACTTGACCTTCGGTTTCGTTCCCTATCGTCTCGATCTCTGGTTAGCGGGCTTGCAACCGGCCGTATATGCATTTGTCCCTCTGCTGACGTCCATGTTTCTCCATGCCGGTTGGCTGCACCTGATTTTCAACATGTGGTGGCTAGCGATCTTTGGTGACAACGTGGAAGACCGTTTGGGCCATTTCCGTTATTTGCTCTTTTATTTAGCGACGGGGCTGGCTGCAACTCTTACGAACTTGGTATTCACCTTACATTCCAAGATTCCCAGCGTTGGCGCCAGCGGAGCTATTGCCGGGATCATGGGTGCTTATTTTTATCTCTATCCGCGCGCCCGCGTTCTCACCTGGTTTGGGTTTTTCGTGTTCTGGCTGCCGGCATGGCTGGTACTGGGCTACTGGTTTGTGTTGCAGTTTTTGAGCGGAGCTGCCACGGCGATTACGTACGCTTCCAACACCACTGGCGGCGTGGCCTTTTGGGCCCACGTGGGCGGCTTTATTGCTGGGCTGATCCTGATAAAGCTGGTGCCAACGCGCAAGAGATATTACTCGTTTGAGGATTACTGACCAGCACACTTGGATAAGCGAACTATAATCCAAGGGATGATTGCCGTCGCAACACAACCAGAGGTGGGAGACAGTCGTGGCACGCTTTCGGCCCGCACTGGCGCGTCTCATCTTCGTCCTGTCCATCCTTGGACCCGGGTTTATCACCGCCAACGTCGATAACGACGCAGGTGGCATTTATACCTACGCCCTTGCCGGCGCTCAGTTCGGCTACGCTCTTCTCTGGACCATCATCCCAGTCGCCATCTGCCTCACCTTCGCCCAGGAAATCTCCGCCCGCATGGGAGTGGCCACAGGCAAAGGACTGAGTGAGCTGATTCGCGAGCAATACGGGCTGCGTATCACCTTCTTTCTGATGTGTGCGCTGGTGCTCTGCAACATTGGCGATGTGGTCTCGGAATTTGCCGGCGTGGCCAGCAGCGTTCAGTTGTTTGGAGTCAGCAAGTACATTTCTGTGCCCATTGCCGGCGCGCTGGTCTGGTTGCTGGTGGTGCTGGGGAATTACAAACGGCTGGAGAAGATCTTTGTTTTCCTCTCGTTTCTATACATCGCGTATATTGTGACGGCCGTGGTTGCTCACCCGGACTGGTCGCAGGCCCTTATGCATATTGTGCGCGTACCGCGAGTTTCGGAACTGAAGGATTCCGGCTATCTCTATTTGGCAGTTGGTATCATCGGCGCGACCATTGCTCCCTGGCAGCAGTTTTATCTTCAGGCATCCATTGTGGACAAGGGCACGCCGGAATCACACCTGAAGTACAGCCGCACGGACGCAATTGTGGGTTCGCTATTCTCCGTGCTGGTGGCTGGCTTCATTGTCATTGCCTGCGCAGCCACGCTGTTTAGTCATGGCCGCTATGAAATTCACGATGCTGCGGATGCTGCAGCTTCGCTTCGGCCGCTGGGCGGCGAGTACGCATACCTGTTGTTTGCCATTGGCCTGCTCAACGCTTCCCTATTCGCTGCTTCCATTCTTCCACTTTCAACCGCTTACACCGTTTGTGAAGCACTGGGTTTTGAATCAGGCTTGAACAAAAAATTTCGTGAAGCTCCCGCTTTTTACTGGCTCTATACCGGACTGTTGATCATTGGTGCAGCCGTCATTCTTGTTCCGAACGCTCCGCTGATCAAGCTGGCTGTGTTATCGCAGGTGCTTAATGGCGTGTTGCTGCCTTTCGTTTTGGTATTCATGTTGATGCTGGTCAACAAGCGGGGCTTGATGGGCCGCCACGTCAATTCCCGGCTGTACAACACAGTGGCCTGGAGCCTGACAGGAATCATCGTTGTGCTTACGGGATTTATGTTGCTGTCCCAGTACCAAAGTTGAACACCTGATCGACTGGCTACATTGTTCGTCTAGAGCACTCCTGCCGTCGGGCCGATGACGATCTCCTCTACAGATGCCTCCGGCGGCGCTGAGACCGCGTGTAGAACCGCCTCTGCTACCGTTTCCGGCGTCATCATCTTTTCCCGCGGCGCTTCCGGCCAGAACTGCTGCCATATGTCTGTATTCGTAGCGCCCGCAATCAGGGCCAGGACGCGAATACCGCGCGTTCGCACTTCTTCCCTCAACGCTTTCGTAAATCCCAGGGCTCCGAATTTGGCGGCGTTATAGGCTGACATGCCGGCAAACGGGTGTAGCGCGGCGACCGAGAGGTTGTTTACGATCGTTGCGCCCGCCTTCATGAGCGGCAGTGCGGCCTGTGTGACCAGAAATGTGCCGGTGAGATTTGTGTCGATTACCTGCTTCCACATCTCGAGCGGCAGCTTGTCTACAGGAAGAAGTTTGTGGGCTACGCCGGCGTTGTTCACCAGCACATCTAGGCTGTTGTACTGCTGATGGACGATTTCAAACAATCTCGCCACTGCAGCCGGATCGCGAACATCGCACGGGATTCCATCGATCCATGCGCCGGCTTCCTTCAGTTCGCCGACGGCCGCGCTCAGCCGTTCACGATCGCGGCCGGTGATGATGACGGCATAATCCGCATCGGCAAAGACCTTGGCCATGGCTAATCCGATACCGCGGCTTCCGCCCGTTATCACGGCGACCCGGCTCTCCGAAGCGGTATCAGGAGTGTTCTCGCTCAGAACTCTCGCCTCTTAAAAGTGACTCCCTGAAAAGGGAGAACTATTGTGCCACACCCGAAAAGTGAACCGGACGGAGCTGCCGATGGTGGAAGAGTCCGGCCTTGCGTTTCTCCGCACCTCCCTACTTTAGTGATGGATTTTGCTGACAGATCGCTAAAACGACTGTCCGTTTTTCCCGTTCCGGATCAGCGAGAGGAACTCTTCCCTGGTTTTATCTGATGTCCGGAAACTGCCCAGCATGTGCGAAGTTACGGCCGACGAGTGCTGCTTCTCCACGCCTCGCATCATCACGCACAGATGCCGCGCTTCAATCACCACGCCCACGCCTTGCGGCTCAATCGCGCTTTGAATGGTTTCAGCAATCTGCACCGTCAGGCGCTCCTGCACCTGAAGGCGGCGGGCGAAGATATCGACGAGCCGGGGAATCTTGCTGAGCCCAACGACTCTGCCATTCGGAATATAGGCCACGTGGACTTTACCGAAGAACGGAAGGACGTGATGTTCGCACAGGCTGAACATCTCAATGTCTTTGACGATAACCATCTCGTCGTAACTGACTTCGAACAGCGCGCCGCGGAGGATGCTCTCCGGGTCCTCATTGTGGCCCTTGGTGAGATATTGCAGGGCCTTGGCCATACGCTCCGGTGTCTTGATCAATCCGTCGCGATCCGGGTCTTCCCCCAGACGCACCAGCAGTTCACGCAGCAGTTCCTGGGTGGTTGCTGAGGTCAATCCGGATTGCTCAAATATCTTCTTCACTGCGGCTCCTGTACTCACCTTAAAATCTCCTAGGGATGGGTTTTCCTTCCCCCGGCGTATTCAAAAGAATTGAGCATGGTCTCCTCGATACGAACCTTCTCCACTTTTGCATGGCGGAAATCTTGCTCAAGGATGTCGTAAATCCTTACGCAGAGATTTTCGGTGGTCGGCACAACTCCCTTGAAATCCGGTAACGTATTGAGATTCTCGTGCCCAAAACGTTCCAGAATATTTCTGTCCACAAACCCATCTAAGTCAACCAGATTGCAGATCATCCCCGTTCGTGGATCCACTTGTCCGGCAATCGTGACCTCCACGGCGTAGTTATGGCCGTGACCGTGCGGATTGTTGCACTTGCCGTAGACGTCGCGGTTTTCGGCATCAGACATCTCCTCGCAATGCAGCCGGTGCGAAGCCGAGAACCAGTAACGTCGCGTCAGATAAGCCTTCATGCTTCTCCGTAATAGTCCACGAACAGGTCAGGCGTTTCGTAAACGCGCACGCGATGCAGCTCGGCAATATTTAACTTCGGTTCGAGCCGTTGCCAGATGCTGATGGCCAGGTTCTCCGTGGTGGGAATGGCCTCAGAAAACTCCGGAACTTCCTTGTTCAGAAACCGATGATCGAGCGCGTCGATCACCTCGCGATTCATGATGTCCTTCAGCTCTTTCAGGTCCACCACGAAGCCGGAGCGGGGGTCCACCTGTCCTTTGACAGTGACTTCCAGCGTGTAATTGTGCCCATGCCCATTCGGGTTGTTGCACTTGCCGAAAATGCGCTGGTTCTCCTCCGGGGTAAATTCGGGGTTGTGATAATAGTGGGAAGCGGAAAACTCTGCTTTTCTTGTCAGGAAAACCATTGGCGGTTCTTGAGTTCTTTTCTTCAGCTCCGGATCTGCTCTCGAGTAGATGAATCCGGCGTCCTTTCTGGTGCAGTCTTGGGATATGTTCTACCCTTCCATCTTACCTCGCCTCGCACTCTGGAATGGAGCCATGAACGGACCAGAAGTAACGAAAAAAGCGGCAAACCGAGAAATGACAACAGGTTAGCAGACGCCGCAAAGTGCGCCCGGCGAATCCGTACCAGGAACAGGGCGCAGAAAATCAGGCCAAGACAGAACCCGGCGATCGCGAACGGGTAATTGCCGCCGGTTTCAAGCACGAGCCAAGCCGCCGGCAGGCTGCAAATCCAGGCGAACTCAAGCACTCGCAGGGTGGCCAGCCGCAAGGGATGGCGAAACAGGAGTGCGAGGTTTTTTGTCCACCCCTCCCACATGGCGGCAAAGCTCCTGTACATTCGGGTGCGCACTAGCCCGCCGCCAAAGCCAAACAATATCTTGTGATTTGACACTTTAAAGAGTTTCGCTAACTCCACGTCTTCCAGCAACTTACCGGCTACAGCCTGATGGCCTCCGAGCTTCTCATAAATTCTCCGTCGAACCAAAATGTACTGCCCGTTGGCGGCGACAATCGGACTCTGTAAATCATTTACTTTTTCGGTCGGATAAGTTCGCGTCAATTCCGCGTAAACCACTGGCATGAGTATGCGCTCATACCAGGAACCAGTCTCCTGTTCCGGAGAATAAGACAGCAGATCCACGCCACGCTTTGCCGCCTCCTGAACGGCTGCCGCCAATGACCCGGGATAGTGAAAAGTATCGGCATCGGTGAACAGAAGCCATTCTGCGGTGGCTCCGGCAGTGCCTGTTATCAGCGCATTGCATTTTCCGCTCATGCCGGCGAGCAATTCTTGTGCGTCCAGAACCTGCACGTTGGGGAATGACTCCGCAATGGCCCGGGTTCGGTCAATCGAGCCATCGTTCACCACACGAATCTCGTAGTCGATTCCCTTCTGCCGGGCGAGAGATTCCAGGCAGCGGCCGATACAGTCCTCCTCATTTCGAGCAGGAATAATCACCTGGACAGTCACTGCTGGCGGATTCACGGGCATGAAAGCTGGTTTATTATAGGGCCGTGATAGCTGTTAAGCCTTTATTTGCTCTTATGCTGGCTCTTGCGATGGTAGGCTGTACCGAGTCGCCAGGGAACGGCTTGGTCGGCAAACCCGCGCCTGACTTCACGATAAAAGATTCGGACCACACCGTTTCTTTGCACCAATTTCGGGGCAAAATCGTGATCCTGAATCTCTGGGGAAGCTGGTGCGAGCCTTGCATTGAAGAAACGCCGTCGCTGAACCGTCTCCAGAGCCAAATGGGGGACAAGATCGTCCTGTTGGGCGTGAGCATGGACACCAGTGACGCTCCGTACCATGCTTTTCTCAAGCGCTATGGCGTGAATTTTCTCACCGTTCGCGACGTCGACAAGGAGGCGGCCAATTTATACACGCCTACAGGCCCGCCTGAAACGTATGTGATTGACCGCTCCGGCATCATCCGGCGCAAATTCATCGGGCCTCAAGCATGGGACGGCCCTGAGATACTGGCTTATCTTAACCGTCTGTAGCCGTTCATATTCAACTTCCTTACTTCACCGGTTTGGGCAAAAAGCTCTTTTTGATCTTCGCCACCACCACGTAATTCGGATCCACCATTTCACTCAGCCGGATTTCCGCCACCTTGGATAGAAGCTCATACGCGTCCATTTCTGAGAGGCCGTAGTCGTTGTGGATCCAGCTCACCAGTTCGGTGAACGCGATGCGCAGCGCGTCGTCCAGCGGGCGGTAGGCGCCCACGGTCATGATATATCGATCGTTCTCAAAGCGCGGCCAGTTAATCTTCTGTCCCTTGATCACGTGCACCTGAACCCGGCTGCGTAGCGGGATCTCAATTGCTGTTCCTGCGACTTCACCA
>DATNDP010000273.1:0-6384 GCA_035553195.1 Candidatus Acidiferrales bacterium | reverse complement strand
GAACGCAGATCAGAAGTCACTTGCAGGAAACAATGGTCGGTTCTGCCTCGCTCGGACTCGCTCAGGATGATCAGGTCAAGGCGGCGGCGCGCGGCCGGCAGTTTCTTAATTGGAAGAAACTCTTGAACCGGAATTCCTTAGTGGGCGCTCACTCGTGGCAAAGCATGGGGGGTAGTCGGTTGTGGCTGCGATTCACCGAGGGGCAGCATTGCTTACGACTTTGATTGCGTGACGCTGGAGCCAGCCATCCGATCGGGCGTGCGCCTGTGAGATCTGTCCGGGCGACATGCGTCGTTCCAGTGTGGCACTCTCGGCGCGGCCGCGAGCGTCCCCAGCAGCCGCTCCCAATAGAAACCACTCGTCGGCCGAGACTACATCGGGAACGCAGCCGATCCCGTGCTCGTACATCAGCCCGAGCTTGTATCGCACGTCGAGTATTTCGGCCGGTGTCAACCTGCGAGTGAGCGAATCAAGCGTTGCTTGATCCACTGCCTGGCCGCCATTCCGAGCCATCACCAGCCACGCATATGCGGCGACAGGATCGACCGCCACGCCGCCGCTTCCCGAAGCAAGGGCGAGCCCCCACTGCTGCTGTGCAACAGGATCACCCTGGGTAGCCGCTTTTTCGTATACAGCCATGGCAGCCTTATCATCCCGCGGCACACCATTGCCCTTGCTGTAGCGCTGGGCCGGCGCCGTTTGAGAACCCGCATCGCGTGTTTTCGCGCGGCTCTGCAATCCTGTCCCTCGATCCGCTTCCGAAGACCGCTGGGGTTCCGAGACACGCTGGGAGCCAGACGAAGCTTGACCGGCGGAGTTGCTGGACCGGAGATAGCGAAGTCCTGCTGCTATTCCCAGGAACACTGCGACGACGACTGCGGCTCTTAAAGCCCATGTAAGCCAGCGTTTTGCTGCAGTCGGTTTCTCAATAGGCGGATACAGCCAAATCTCGCCTGGACCCACGTGATTGAGGGCCGGTGGATCTCCCGCTTCCTGGGGTGTCTCCTGGAGTTGTGGACTCACGTCGCGTTCGCGCAGCTCTGGAAGGGCAACGTGCGACTCCGGCTCTTGCTCTCGCTCAATCCGGGAGAGCGTAATCATTCTCGGCTTACCGGGAGAGCGGTGGACAGCAGCGGCAATGCCTGCCCTGCTTAAGTCATGCAAGCGATTCTCGACCGCATCAGAGATTCCATCCGGGGAAACAAAAGTGGCGGCGGCAAGTTCGGCTACCGTTCCAGACCACGTTCCAGGATGCTCTGACACCCACGCGGCGATTCGCGCTATGGCTAGCTCAGCAGAATTGAGATCCTCATTCACCTGTGTGTCTTCACGAGGTGCCTTGTTCGCGGGCCGTCGCCATCTTTCGTTCTGCAGCAGAAGTTCATGACACAGTTTGTCAATGGTCCGCGCCACTCCGCCGCTGCTGGATACGATATGGCATAACTGTTCCGGGGAAAGCGAACCGACACCCAGGGCCCTCATGCGGGCATTGATGTACTCGGCCGTTTCCTCCGCGTTCAATGGCTCAATCGTCTTCGCGCCTGCTATTCGCTCGCGTATCCCGCTCGCTTCCGGGGCGGCAAGCACATCATGGAGGCTGGGCAGCCCACCGAGCAAAACGGCCATTTGTGGCGGAGCGGCGGTGTCGCGATCGAGGAGAGCGGAGAGGCGTTGGAGACTAGCTGGGCTGAGGTGATGTGCCTCGTCAATCGCGAGCACGAACCGTTTTCCTTGCGCCGCAGTGCGTCGCAACAGGTTTTCAAACTCTCGCTGCGCCGCGCTCAGGTCCGAGGGAGGCGCCCCCCTTGCTCCCATTTCAAACAACAAATGGGTGATGAAGTCTTTGGCCTTAAACAAAGTCCAGAACACGAATGCTGTTCTGGCTTCTGCCTTGCTTTGCTCGATCGCGGCGCGCAGCATTACTGTTTTGCCGAGACCTGGCTCAGAGACCAGCACTTTGACGTTGCCGTGGTCAGCAGGCGGCGAGCATAGGAAATCCAGAATCTCGGCGTATCGAGCGCCAAGATACAAGGACTCAGAATTCACTGTGCCGTTAACCGTTGCGGCGTTGAAAACCATGCAGAACCCGTAAGTCAGCTGGCGACGCGCTCGCCAGGCTCGTTATTTGCGAGTGCGATGCGGAGCTTGTCACGTACGGGCTCCGGCAACTCTTCTACTCTTCGCAGAATCCGCTCAGCGGCGGCAACAGTTTCAAACTGCTCGCGGACGTCCGGATCATCTACGTCATTGATTCCTACTGCTACCCGCGAGACTTCGATCGCGGAAACAAACGCGGTGCCCGCCTCGACGGCGCGAGCAATGTCGATCAGCTCTGCTTTTCTGGGATCGAACCGGGTCCAAGCCCTGATTTGCAGCTTGAAAAAGGTGTCGGGCGATGTCGCTTTGGTTGGGGCTGATGCGATTTCCTGAAGATTTTCCGGCATGGGAGTCCTCGTGAGACGCTGGGTTGAGTAAGCGGTCGCAGAGGCGTGCTGGGCTGCGGCTACTGCTCTAGGTTTATCGAGTAGTATACAGCCATGGCCGGCAACGCCCTGCCTGAAACGTTTGGGTTACTCACGCCAGGTGCTCTGCTATTTGTCGAGTTGCGCGCCGCTTAAGTCCAGCGAAGGCAACCCCCATTCAACCAAGATGGTCAGTAAGTGAAAGGAGGGGCACTCTGACCTCGATCCGCAGTCGTATTGTCATCGCGCTCCCGCTGGTTCTGGTTCTCTGGAGCGCGTGCAACCGGGGCACCACGAATCGAGCCACAAGCAGCACCCCGCCGCTAAGGCGTGCTGAAGCAGTTCTGGATGCCCTTGCACAGACGCCGGCGAATGCGATTCCCGACGCTGTCTTGAACCATACGCAGTGCCTGCTGGTATTTCCATCGAGTGATGAACACGTAAATCGCTCCGGTCTCCGCGGTATTGCCAGTTGCCGGCGAGATGTACAGGAATGGGACAGGGCTGGTGCGGTGACATTCGCAGGCAGTCGGCAATCGGAGCAAACAGATCTACTCGTCTTTCTGCTAAACAGCTCAGCGCCCAAGGCGCTGAGAACCGGTCATCTCGATTTGCGGTCTGTGGCGCCGGGACCGCTGGTGCAGCATAGCTCCGTTGTGGCACCTGTCGAGCTTCGATCAGACGCCGTGGCTTACGTGCGCGCCGGGGCGAATCTGAAAGGTGTGGCCCTGGGAGGCCGTATCCGGGCAGAACACGACCAGCAGTGGTCGGAGCAAGAGTCCAAACATTACTCGGCGGCGCTGGTTTCGTTTTTCAATATCATCGTGCCGACCGGCATCATCATCCATCACACGGCGACGATCCCAGGGAAGGGCAAAGTTCCAGCGAGCGAAGGCGAAGTGGATCAATACCACCAGACACGCGGGTTCAACGTGCTCTGCTTCGGCCGCGAATACCATGTGGCGTATCACTATCTGGTGCTGCCCGACGGGAAGGTCCAGCAGGGCCGCCCCGAGCGCTGTGAAGGCGCACACGCGCCCGGATATAACTCCTACCTGGGAATCTCAGTCGCCGGTGATTTCAGCAGTGCAGATAATCCGCGCGGATCAAAGGGATTGGCCAAGCCCACTCAGAAGCAGATGAAGTCCCTGATTGAACTCTGCAGGAAGTTGCGTCAGCAATACAACATCCCATTGCAGCATATCCTGCGCCATAGCGATGTTGCTCCGACAAAGTGTCCGGGCGACCGCTTCCCATTCGAGTATGTTGTTTCCCAAGTGGCACGCGTGGGATAAAGCATGAAACGCGTCTGGAATCGGAATTGCGTTTATGTGCTCCTGGTTTTCATGGCGCTCTTCCTGTGCGGCGCCTTCGCGTCCAGGCTAATGGAGCAGCGGCGAACAGCAAAGAGGGTTGCCGCCGCTGAACCATTCGCCACCTTTCACTTGCTCGACCGCCAACTCAGCGTCCTCGGCCAGCAATCTGCCGCTCTGCAGAAGGCGGTAAGGTCACCTCAGGCAGCGAATGCGAAGACTGTGCCGGCGTGGCGTGGCGCCGCCAGCCACATGAGCAAAACCGTGGTGGCAATTGAAAGACTTGCGCTGAGGCTGCGGCGGCGGTATCGGGGGAGACCGTTTGGGAACCGGCTATTCGGCCGCTTGCGGGCACGGGCCGTCTCTGTACAGTCGGCGCTAAAGGTGGTCAGGTCAGCGGACAGCCGGGCTCGCGCCGGTGCTGCTGCGTCAGAGGTTGACAAGCGTATCGTGGCGCTCGGCCTGCAATACAACGCGATTAGCGGTGGTTATGCCGCCCTCCAATGCGCACCTGGCGAATGGACTTGCTGCCAGCCTAAGCGGCAAAGCGGAGCCGCGCGGGCGGACGCGTGTGCCTGGACTTGTAGAAAGCAGCCCAAGAGCTGTCGAGGGTTTGTGGGTGCCCGCGCTAAAATTCCGCTACCGCGTGGAGCGGATCGCGGAAATGACTGACCTGCTCGCTGCCGGTGATTGCCTCCGGAACGAGTAAAGTCTCGGGCACGGCGCCTCCTCATTACATATCCGATTGCGGAAGGATTTGGAGGATACACGAAAAAGCAACACCTACCACGGAGTCACGGAGAAGGACGAAAAGAACTTGCCGCAGATCAACCTGATCGACGCAGATCGACTTCAATTCCAGGAAGCAAAGCTCGGCGGCTCTTGGCTGCTGATCTAGAATGTGCGTCGATGCCTCGCGATCGTTCTGAATCAGCCCAAGTGTGTTTCGGTTTTCTGGTTATGCGACGAGCGGATGTATTCGCTTCCATGGCGATTTTCCTGCTCTTTCTGAGTGCCGCAACGGTACGCGCAGCCGGGCAAGCAGTTGTCTCGAAAAAAGAAATTGCCGGCGTTGATCCGGTGGTGCGTGCGTTATGCGGCAAGCAGGTTGCGCTGCTCGGTGAACCTCCGGTCCACGGTTTTGGAAAAACGCTGGAGTTCAAAGTCCAACTCGTCCGCAGGCTTGTGGACGATTGCCATTACGACGCTCTCTTTATGGAAAGCGGCACATATGACTACATTGAGATCGAAAACGCGCTGAAAGCCGGCGGAAACGTTACAGACGGGATGATCTCTGCTGCTATCGGTGGATTGTGGGCCAACGATGAGGTTCAATTGCTGGTTCCGTTCCTGAGAGCAAAGGTGAATTCACGCAGCCTCACCCTAGGCGGCCTTGACGACCAGATCGGAGCAGGCACCTACGCATCGCGTGGTATGGCATCCGATCTGGTGAAGTATCTTCACGGCGGCGAGCGGTCGCGGTGCCTTGGCATCCTGCAGCGACGCCTCTCCTGGCAATACACCCCCGAGGCTCCTTACAGCCCATCCGACAAGGAACAAGTTCTTGGCTGTCTCAATGAAATTGAGGGTGGCCTCTCCCAGCCGGGAGAGAAAAAGAACACTGGCGCGGGAGGAGACAAGATGATGGTGGACAGCCTCAGGCGGAACCTTGCGCGCGACTTCACCGAAGACGATTTTACAAAGAACGGTGAAGAACTGAAGTGGATCAATGATCGCGAGCGATCAATGTACCTGAACTTTGAATGGCTGTTTTCCCAATTGCCGCCGCACAGCAAGGTGATTGTGTGGGCCGCGACGGTGCACGTGGCTAAAGATCTGACGGGCATCAACGGATTCAGGGGCAGGGTACCGTTGGGGTCTTATATCAAACGGGATTTCAAGCGGCGAACGTTTTCGCTCGGCTTCTCTGCATATTCCGGTGAGTATGCGTTCGTTCATCAGCCGGTTCGAGCCTTGAGTGCGGCTCCTGCTTCCTCACTCGAAGGGCAGGCATTTGCATATGCCAAATCCGACAGCGTATATCTCTCGCGAAAGCAGCTTGGGAGGTACGGGTCCGTGGCCGCTCGCCCGCTGGGAACCAGCCTGGAACCCGCTCATTGGGACAAGGTATTGGATGGGATGGTCATTTTTCGGAAAGAACATGCCCCGTCATGGATCCGTCGCTAGGGAAACTTCGATGGGAAGCGTATTTGCAAGAGAGTTAATATCCAACTTCGTAATTGTTTCGCCGCGAAGATCGTGGTAATGTGTGTAGATTTTGGCTGCTTTGGAATTTGGGCAGTCTTGTTCTTTGACAATTCAGCCATTAGCGCTTGGCACTGAGCCCTTAGCTACGCCAAAAAAGGGATCAACTCCGGGGTGACGACCTGTAAGTCCTTTAGATTCGGGGTTGACGGGGGAGGGTACCCCCAAGCAAATCGGGTGATCTGGTGATCGGGACATCGGGTGATCGGAAAGACGGAGACCTCGGCGTGTAACGGTCATCATTCTGCAACGGCGTCGACCACTGTAGGCGACGGAGTTTCCGTTCCCAGTGAGTGTTCCCAGCGTGCGACCACGGCTGTCGCCAGGCAGTTGCCCAGAACGTT
>DATNDP010000272.1:0-23212 GCA_035553195.1 Candidatus Acidiferrales bacterium | reverse complement strand
TTTAAAGGAGAAGTAAGAAAGGGACTCGGACAAGAATAAGGTCTGGCGGAGGGAGAGGGATTCGAACCCCCGATACGGTTTCCCGTATAGCGGTTTTCAAGACCGCCTGTTTCAACCGCTCACACATCCCTCCGCGTGAGGTTACATCCAGTTTACCAGCACAAGCCGACTGCTTGGCCCACGCTGGAGTCTGTTTGCCGCGGGCGGCAGTCGCTCGACTTGGATCGCCTACACCTGCCGCAAATGCGCCAGCGACACCGGCGGCAAATACTCGTCGATCAACCGCCGCGTCCACCACGCGCCAGTCTCGCGTTTCTCCTGCCGACTGGTGAAGTGGTATTCGTAATAGAGCGCGCGGATGAATGCCGGCCGCTTGCCGCGAAAAGGATTGTGTTTGATCAGGGTCAGCGCGGCGGCATCGTCCTGAAGCAATTTCTGGACAAAGCGCATGAACCACACTTCATATCCCGGCACCAGCGCGCCGCTGCCGGTCACCATCACCGAGAAGGGCAGGAACCACATCAGCCAGTCCAGCCGCAGGTGATACGGCGCAAGCTGGGGCGGCATGCGCCGCGGATCGCCCGGCTTAGCCTTGAATTCGTAAGCGTGCCATTGCGTTCGCTCATTGAGGATCGGCTCGTCCGTTCCCTCCAGGACGATTTCATAGCGCGTGCGCGTCACGCTGCCGAACGCGCCATAGGTGTTGATCAGGTGGAAGCGGTTGTAGCTGTAATTCATGAGCTGGTTGCTGGAGAAGAGGTTGAGCGCCGGCTTAAAACTGAGCGCCACCGCTCCCGCTGCGATCACGTAGAGGAGCACCTGAAACCACACCGGGTCGGCCTGCGCCGGCGGGACGGAGATGCCCAGCACGGAAAGAATGGAATCGCTGAACGCGGTGACGCCCAGCACCACAGTGAGCCAGTTCAGCCACGAGTAATTGCCGCTGACGATCAGCAGCAATTGGTGAAAGATCAGCAGGCCACCGGCGACGGCCGCCACCGGCTGCGGCGCAAACAATCCAAAGGGAACAATCACCTGGACAAAGTGGCTGAAGAGCACCGAAAAGCGGTGCACGGATTTCGGCAAATGGTGAAAGTACCAGCTCAGAGGGTTGGGCAATGGCTGCGTTTCATAGTGGTAGTAAAGACAGGTCAGGTCACGCCAGCACTGGTCGTGCCGCAGTTTGATCAGCCCCGCCCCCAGCTCGGTGCGAAACAACATCCAGCGCAATATCAGCACCGGGATGAGCGGTGCTTTGACCCACGCCGGGCCCATGAATGCGGCGAAGAATCCTGCTTCCAGCATCATGGATTCCCATCCGAACCCATAAAACTTCTGCCCCACATTGATGATGGAAAGATAAAGGAACCACAGAAGCAGCCAGACCGCGATCGAAAGCCATACCGGCCCCCGATCGAGAAGACCTATCAACGCGGCGGCGGACAGCACTACTCCCGTCCAGCCGACCGCATCCACCAAACGATCTGAATAGCGCCAGCAGAAAAGGCTGGGAGCCTCGTCGAAGGTGATGCGCTTTACGAACGCAGGAACGGGAAGAAGTCCGCGCTCGCCCAGCAGAGGTTTGAACTGGCGCAGCACTGCGATGAAGGCGAGCAGATAGAGCGCCGCCAATGCGCGCAGAAACAGAAGACGCACCAGCCAGACATCGCCAAAGTACCATTCCATGGTCGCAGCCGAACCAGCTTTGTTTCAATTATCTGATGCCGCAAGCAGCGCCGATG
This sequence comes from Candidatus Acidiferrales bacterium, assembly GCA_035553195.1. GTDB lineage: Bacteria > Acidobacteriota > Terriglobia > Terriglobales > Acidobacteriaceae > Angelobacter. The sequence goes on along the minus strand of DATNDP010000272.1, from coordinate 21,470 downwards.
CTCAAGCAAACCAGTAATTCGGGGTCACTCAGTGAATTCCGTGATTGCCAGACCTGTGTGGCACGCCCCGGAAGCGCGCTGTGCGCGTACCGCGGTGGAGGCGCCTTCGCCTGTGAGTCTCTCTCATCTCAAGGAACCAGCCTGAATTCGAAATTTCTCCCCTTTCGAAGCTCCCGTCCTGAACCCGCGCAAGCCATGCACACAAACGCACGCGCCTTTCAGGCGCGGGTGAAGGATCGGCTCCGCTGCCGTGTCGCGGCAGCCAGAATTCTGCTCTGCCTCGATGAAATCATTGCCATAGATCATGTTAATGAGGATGAGCTTCGGCATCCATATCGGCTACCGCGCGGCAGCAGCGGAGCTGATCCTTCGCCTTCGCCGAAACCAGTCACCGAGTACAAGGCAGTCCAACGAGGGCTCCGGCTCAGGATGACTCCTCGCCGACATGGGTGCACGGGTTGAAGCAATGCGATTCTGGCCTGAGTGCGTGGCGCTCTTCGTACTGTCGAGAGCGATGCGATTACAGTGGCGCACTTCCAAATTGAAGCGCATCCACAAACGTTGTAAACGCCGCCACAATCTCAGTCCCGAAGTTCGGGTTGGCTTTGCGCCCCAGCAGTTCATGCCCGACGCTGTCGATCTCGAGCAGGGTATGGCGCCCCGGCAGCAGCGCCAGCGCCGACTTGAGCTCTTCCAACGTCGCGAAGGGATCACGCGAACCATGCACAAACATCACGGGCGTGCTCAGCCTGGGCCAGTGCGCGGTGCGCAGTTGCTCGGCACGGCGCGGCGGATGCAGAGGGTAAGAAAGCAGCATCAGTGCCTCCGTTATGCCAGGTTCCTCAGCCGCCAGCATGCTTGCCTGCCTTCCGCCATAGGAATGGCCGCCCAGGAAGATGGGACCTGAGGTCATTTTCCGCAACACCTCTACCCCGCGTTTCAATCCCTCGCGATCACGCTCTGCGCTCCCGGGAGATGGGGGCCCGTGCGGGCGTGCCTGCCGAAAGGGAAGATCGCATCGCAGAACTATAAACTTCGCGTCAGCAAATGCTTCCGCCAGCGCCAGCAGCAATTTCGACTCGCAGTTTGCTCCCGCGCCGTGAGTCAGCACCAGCCCAGCTTGAGCCTCGCCGTCGGGCTGGTGAATAAAGCCTCGCACCGGCGGCTCCACTCCGCGCTCGAAAAATGGTGTGCCGGAATTCATCCCTACGAGTTTATTGCACACCGGCAAGATTTCACCCGCTGGGTGGGCAGGGCGAAACGATGCAAGCTCGCAACTGCTTGGTCGTTCTTGCATCAGTGCGGCGCCACTGGATGGAAAACGTTGAAACAGCTAGACTGGAACACAAATCAAACGTATTCAGCCAGGATGCAGGTAGAAGAGAAAACTTTTGTCCCCTGGCGCAGGTTCACCCAAGTTTTTCACGCTTTTCACGAGGCAGCGATAAAGAGAATGAAGGCAATAATTCGTTTTGTAACTTGCGCGGTTGTGATCGCCGTTCTGGGGTGCGGAGACCCTCTCCCCAAGCCATCGGCCAATGTTGCGCTTCTATATCTGGTTGGGCAGGGCTCCAACGCGGTTGAGGGATTTCATATCCAGGCTTCCGGGGAGATCCTGTCCACGGCAGTACCCTCTTTCGCGACGAATCCGCGCCCGGTTGCAATCGCTCTGCACCCGTCAACCAACTTCCTTTACGTCGCCAATCTGACCTCCAACACTGTTTCCGGTTTTAGCCTGGATCATACTTCGGGATTTCTCACTCCGGTGGGGACTGCGCTGACGCCGATTTCAACCGGTCCTTCGCCCATAGCTCTCAGCGTGAATCCCGGTGGGCAGTTTCTCTACGTACTGAATCAAGGCGATGCAACGATATCAATTTATGCCATTGATCCGGTTCGTGGAATCCTCACCTCGACAGGCCCCGCTTTTTCAACAGGTTTGACTAATCCGCAAGGGATGTTGATCTCTCCCGGCTCGTTCCTTTACATCATCGCGGGAACTGCGGGCAGCACCACTGCAAATGCGATTTCGGTTTTCTCCATCGGCAGCGACGGCGCTCTTACTCCGGCAGCAGGCGGCTTCACCGCCGCCGCGAACAGCACCCTTTCCGGAATGACCACGGACCCCAAAGGCCAGTTTATGTACGTCGCCGATTCGGCAAACAACAACGTGCACAGCCTGAGCATTGATGCTTCCGGAGCGCTCTCCGAGGTGGCAGGCTCGCCCTTCGCCGCCGGTACGCAACCTGTGGAGGTTGCGGTAAACGGAGCTGGGACATTTGTCTATGTCTCCAACTCAGGATCCAACAATGTCTCCGCCTATACCGCGAACTCAGGTGTTCTTACGGAGGATGCGGGATCGCCATTCCCAACGCAGGGCACCGGCACCGTCGTTGCCACCCAGCCAGGGTTCCTCCTGGTGGACGCAACCAATACCTTTCTTTTCGTTGCCAATCAGGGAGGCAGATCGATAGCTTCCTTTGGCATTAATGCGGCAGACGGCACACTTGTCCCTGTCAGCACTTCGCCATTCGGGCAGCTTGTCACGCCTATATGGATGGTGAGCACAAAATAAGCGCCCCCGCAGTGCCTCTGCGCCCCCGAACGCGGAGGTTATGTACTCCGTCCAGGGCAGTACACCGCCTTTGGTTTCAATATCTTAGGGCATCCAGAGCAGCGCAAGGCGGGTCTAACCCGGAGAGGGAGTGTACGGAAAAAAATATGCGCAAAACTGTTATCGTCCTTACCCTGTTCACAGGACTGTGCCTGAACGCCTTTGCCCAGAAGAATGAACTGGCACTGGTGGCGGGAGCAAAAGTAACTCCGAGCGTCGGCAGCGGCACAAACCAGACGAACTTCGCCACCAGCTTCGCATTTGAAGCAAATTACGCGGCGCAACTCGCCCATGTGCCGGCTCTGGCGCTGCATCTTGAGATTCCGGTTATGTTCACCCCATCCACAGATCTCACCACCTCAAACGTAGCAGCGCTCAAGAGCTACAGCTCGTTTTTCGTCACGCCGGCGCTGCGGCTCAAGCTGATACCGGAAGCCCCATTCAGCCCATGGATCTCGGCGGGCGGCGGCATTGTCCATTTCAATCCAGGTTCAACTACTCAGGACGGCACCGCTGTGAACACGCATGGAGTAACCAAAGGCGCTGCGCAAGCCGGAGTTGGCGCGGATTTCCACCCACCGCTGCTGCCGCTTGCCTTCCGCGTGGAAGTACGCGATTTCTATACCGGGCGTCCCGATCTGAACGCGCTTGGCATTAAGGTCCGGAATAACATTCTGGTTGGCGGCGGAATCGTGCTCAGATTTTAAGAAGACCGAATCCTCATAATTAACGGGTAGAAGCGAACGAGGGGGGAATGCGAATGCGCACGACTTGTTCTGCTATTCAACTTAGAGACGCGGTATGGCCGCGTCTCCGCGTTATAGCGAGAGAAAAATCAAGCAAGGTGTCCAGCAATTCAGGCCAGAGTGCCAGATTCAGAAACGCCCCCCGTACGATTCAGCTAAGATCAGGCTGCCTGATCTCCGCGCTGGCGAGGCCGGGCAGAGAATCTGCGCACCTTCTTCTCCACGTGATCAGCTACCCGGAACAGCGTGACCCCGAGAAATACGACAGCACCCCACCCGAGAACCAGAAGAATCCACAGTACCATTGACCTAAATAGATTCACCTCGGCATCACTGGGTTGGTCTTTAATGGGCCGGGGACTTGACGATTTCTCCGCCTTTCATAACAAAGTCAACCTTCTCGAGCACCGCGATATCCTTCATCGGATCTCCCTTCACAGCCACGATATCGGCAAATTTTCCCGGTGAGACACTGCCTATATCTTTTTGCTCGCCCAGGAGTTCGGCCGCCGTTGAGGTGGCAGCGCGAATGGCCTGAATGGGCGTCATGCCATATTTCACCATCAAGGGAAATTCGACTGCTGGATCTATGCTCCAGTCGAAGCCGCCCACATCAGTTCCAAACACGATCTTCACTCCCGCCTTCAGCGCGCGATTGAACGTGTCTGCATGGACCTTGATCATGTCGAGCCAGACTTTAGCGCCGGCGTTAGCGCGGCCCTGCGCGACATATTCAGCCACGAAAATTGTGGGGATGTAATAGATGCCTTTCTGCGCCATGGTTTTCAGGTCGGCATCAGAGATGTACACGCCATGCTCAATTGAATCCACGCCTGCCTCAATCGAATTGTGTACGCCGTTGAGCGCCATTGCATGGGAAGCCACCTTGTGGCGCTCGCGATGCGCTTCATCTACGATTGCGCGCAACTCATCCAGCGTGAACGTCGGGATGTCATCCAGTACCCCGTCTGGCCGCAGGAAATAACTGCGGTCAGAATAGACTTTGATCCAGTCTGAGCCAAAGCTGATCTGCTCGCGTACCGCCTTGCGCGCCTCGTCAGGCCCGTCCACCAGTTGCACGCCATGCGGAACCTGGATTTCCCAGTTGTAACCCTGCAGCGGATAAGCGCCGGTCACATCCATGGCGCGGCCGACCACCGTCATTCGCGGGCCGGGAATCACCCCGTTGTTGATGGCCTTCTTGAGATCAACATCGGCATAGCCCGCGCCTTCGGTTTCCAGATCGCGAATGCTGGTGAAGCCGTAGTTCAGCGCGCGCTTCGCATTCCGCGTGGCGAGAATGGCGCGATAGGCTGTCGACTCTTTCAGCAACTGCGCATCGTAATCTTCCGCGGTGATATCGCCCTGCAACAGCGTGTGCGTGTGCGCATCCACCAGGCCGGGAAGGCAGGTGTGATCAGAAAGATTGATGACCGCGCTGTCCGGAGCAGGTTGGCCATTTTCCTCCACCTGCGTGATGCGGTCTCCTTGAATCACGATCACAACGTTGTGACGCACTTGACCACTATCAGTTTCAATGAGCGCGCCACAGCGGATGGACTGAGCTGCCACGGGCGGCTTCAGATTCGCGCGAGATTGCGCGGAAACCAATGAGGTAACAGTAAAAAGGAGAACAACAGACAAGCCGGCTCTTTGCATAATGACTCACCTCTTGAAAGGAAGCCGGTAATCGTAACAGAAGGCGGGAATGCACAAAAGCAGAGTGGGAACCGACTCATGAATAAAGAAAGGAGATTGCGGAGATCGAATGCGCTTTCTCGCCGCCTCAGCCAGTGGGCATCAGTGCCAGATTGTACTCTTCGAGGTAAGTGTTCGAGCGGAAAGGAAGAACCTGCGAGGTATTTACTGTCCGGAGCAGGTGAAAGCGTACAGAATGGCCGCACTGGCGGCAAACAGGAAACCGAGAGTGACCTACAAGAGTTGCTGAATGCATTAAGCGATGCTGATTATGTTCCACGCGATAAATTCCGCTGGCGGGAACGCGATCACCAGGTTTGTAGGTCCGAGTTGCCACTTGGTTCGTTACCACCCTTAAAAACAACCTTGCCATTGGCGCTTTGAAGCGCCGGTTTCAAAAAGCGCACTATCGGCCGTCATGCACTCTTCGAAGCTGCTGTTGCGAAGTTCGATTCCACCTAGCGGGTCGAGGGTTGCCCTGGCGAGTTACTGGAAATCCGGGTCTTCCGAGACATGTTGGACCTGCTCGCACAAGGTAAAGCTTGTTTCATCGCCACACGCGGGACAGAGCGGAAACCGCTCTCCACGACGAATCCAAATCACCTTCGAACAATCAGCGTGTTCCACGCGATAGAGCCCGGAAACAGGCGCCAAGTGCCCGGTTGGGATTGCCGGTGGCTGCCTTTTTATGGTCGTATCTTCGGCCATGTGATCTCCACTTCAATTCGAGTCACCGTGTTATCGCGCATCTGGCATGCCACCGCATGTGATTGAAAACGGGAGGCAACCTCCATTGAAAGCAGTTATTTTTTCCTCAGGTGCGTAAAGGCGTGCCTCGAACTCACCTTCTCTGGGCGACTAATTCGGGCGTAACCACGTCCAACACTTGTTGGGAAGCTGTCATCGGCCCTGGCAATGATTTCCAAGTGCGCCAATCCCGGCTGCTCCAAGCTGCTCATGCGTCTGGATGGGGGCAGGTTCTTCGGTTTTCCTGTTCGCGAGAAGAAGCGCATTGAGCACTTCTGGCTGTGTTCGGCTTGCTCCAAGAACTACACCTTGAAAATGACCGAAGACAAGGTGAGGCTGGAGACTCGAAAACATAGGAAGATCGCGTAATATCGTCTCGCCGGCAAACCATCGCTGTGAATATTTCCTCGGCGGGAATCCAACTCGTACAATATCCTCATGGCTGCAAGCCCTCTGGCAAAAACGGCGCGCGAGACAATGGTCTTTAGCGAGATCCTTGCCATTGCCGTCGACTCATTCCGCTCCAGCAAAGTGAGATTTATTCTCACCGCCATAGGAATGGTGATTGGGACTGCGTCTCTTATCCTTGTTGTCACGATTGGGCTGACGGGCAAGCAGTACGTAATGAATCAGATCCAGTCCATTGGAGCCAACCTGATCTACGCCTACTATGAAGGCGGCAGCAGCGCGGGCGTCAACCTTGGCGGAGGCGGCGACTACCTTACGGTCGACGACATGAAGGCAGTCCAGCAGCAGGTGCCCGGCATCCAGGCGGCGTCTCCCATGCTGGAGCTGCACGACCGGATTAGCGTTGGAAGCGGCAAAGAACGCGACATCCTTGTGCTTGGCGTTTCGCCGCAATATGAGACCGTACGCAACCTTCAAGTCCTGGCCGGCCGCTTCTTCGATGAAGATGATGCGATGTCCCGCGCCAAAGTCGCTGTGGTTACGCAGCAGTTCGCGCAGACGGTGTACGGCAGCGTCAGCGCTGCCGTGGGAAAGGAAATCAAGATCAGCGGTCTTCCTTTTGTAATCACCGGAACCTTTCGCGAACGCATTGATACTCTGGGACAATCTGAAATTGCGGGCGACACGATCTTGATTTCTTACAGCGTTGGCCGCTACTTCACAGGAAACGATGCTGTGAAACAGCTCTTTTTCTCCACCGCCGACGCCGGTGATGTTCCTCGCGCTACTGAGATGATCAAGCAGGTGCTGCAATCACGCCACCGTCCGCAGTCCGTCTATCGAGTGGAGAATCTGACCGGATTTTTGCAGGTAGCAGCAAGAACAGCCAACGCGCTCACGCTCGTGTTGCTCGCTGTAGCGCTCATGGTGCTGCTGGTCAGCGGCGTCGGGATCATGAATATCATGCTGGCCAATGTGCGCACGCGTATCCGTGAGATCGGGATACGCAAAGCCATTGGCGCCACTCGGCGTGAAATCCTGCTTCAATTTCTGGCCGAGGCAGTGCTGATCTCGCTCGCCGGCGGAGTTGTGGGAACGCTGATCGGCCTGGCCATTCCTTTTTCCGCGCGCTTCCTCACCGAATACAGAATTCCCATTTCCGGCCTTTCCGCCATCATCGCTCTGGCGGTGGCTATGCTGGTGGGAGTCATCTTTGGAACCGTGCCCGCGAACCGCGCAGCGCAACTTGATCCCGTGGAAGCGCTTCATTACGAGTAGAGAGAGCATTCTGCCAAGTTGGTACTTTTCACAATGCGAAAAAGAAGTTTTCTACTCGTAGTCTTTGGTTGCGCAGTGCTGTTGGTTGATTCCGCTCACGGCAGCCAAAAACAATCGATCATCGCCGGCAGCGATCATGATGAAATCACGCTCACGCAGGCGACCCAGGCCGGAACTCTCACCTTGCAGCCGGACACATACGTTGTTCAGCATCACGCCTCACACGGGCAGGACTCCATCCGCTTTATGCAAGTGAAGCAATCACAGAAGTTGCGTCTGACCCGCGCTTATACGGGCTGGTACACAGATACCGACCTGATCAAGGCCGGTGAGGTCAGATGTCGCGTGCGTCCTCTGAGCGCCAAGGCGCAAGCAACTGCGGCGACGGTGGTAACCGAAGGCGGAAAACCTCGGATTACCGAAGTCATGATCAAAGGAAAAGCAGCCATGTATGAGTTCTGAAGTTTTCCTTCAGCGAGGGCGCTTCTTCGCTTCGAGGAATCTCAGACCAGTTCAAGACATTGAGCAAAGCTTAACGCCGGGCAGGTTCGCCCGGCGTTTCTTTCTTGATCTTGTGATGCGGTTACATCACCAAGGCCAAAGTCTCAAGTTCCTTATGCAGCGATTCCACATCGCAACCCGCACCTTCAATGCGTCCTGCTGCGTCCAGGGCTGATTCCGGAGAAACGCCGTAACCTCGCCCGGCCAAAAACAATTTGAGGAGTTCCGCTGTCTGGAATGAATCAAGCCCGCCCTGCAGGAGTTCGCTGCGGAGCGCCGCCACTTCCGCTACTGAGAATTTCTCTCCCATAGGTCACCTCCGACCCTTACTGCCTGGTTATACAATTAGACACGTTCTGTCCCGGCTTTGTTGCAGAAAAAATGCGTTTCTGCTGAACCGAGGTAACGGAACGAAAGTAATTTTTCCAGCTGCTTTAAGGCAACCAGCCGCGTCACCGGACTTTCTGCTCCGTTCACCATACATTAGTTCTGACTCTGTCTCGGCCGAAAAGTTACGCCACACAATAAAACTTAACTCGACCTTGTTTATTCCGCCATCTTGCTGAGATGAACATCAAAGTTTGTTCCCGCCAGCAATGATGTCAGCTCAAATGCACGGAAGCGATCGCCTACAAGTTCCCGCTGCCGGTACAAGCCCGGTTCGCTGTCCCCCGACTCGTGCCGCGCTTCCCAATTGTTGAGGAAGTGGTAAGCGTCTTTCATGCTGGCGTCGCCGCTTGAGCCCGAAGCCGTGAGCGATTCCGCAGCGTACGACTCCAGCAGCTTGGGCCAGTACTTACCCAGCAGAGCATTGCTGGCAAAAATGTCGGCCCAAACAATGCGCCCTTTCACAGCTACTACCACGCCAACAGCATTCTGGTTCCGCAGTTGTTGGATAACGCTCTCATACGACTTCTGCATGGGCCCAGTGATTGAGTCCATCTGCTGTTTGACGGCGGAGTTCTCGATGGTCTTGGCGTACGAAGTCGTACTGTTCAGCTCAACTGGGCCGCCTCCGGTCAAGACCTGCTCGTGTCCGTTCACTGACGGCGAAGGTGCTGCTCTCATCGCGAAAGCAGATCTGGCCGACGCTACTTCGTCCCACACCTTCTGCTGGTTCGCATCTACCATTGCTCTTTTACGTACGCTCGGCTGCGCCATCACAGATGCGTGTGTATCGAATTTTGTTGAGCTGGCGACCCATCGTCCCGGCTCCACGCAAAAGACTGAGAGATCCACGGGATCGCTTTCGGCAGGAACAATGCGGTCTTTGGCTACGACGCGGTCTTGTTTTCCGCCTGTAACCACCTCGCCGGCGAGCAGAATCAGCGGACGTTTGGAGTTGTTCACCAGCACAAGGCGGTTCACCTCCGCGCCGCGAAGATATTGCGGCGGCAAGGGCCTGCGACGCCGGATCATGCCGGGAACAGCACCGACTTCGGTTACCACAACATCACCAGAGCGAATGCCCTCATCCAGAGTGATGAAGCCGCTGGTATCGTGCGATTTGGCCGAGACCACCGGAAAGATGGTGAGATCGCCATGCGAGATAGGCGATAAAAGATTGTACCCGTCAGGCGCAGGAGCCGTATCCGCAGGGAGCCCGGGGTCTGCCATGGCGCCCAGGAACAACACCGGGGCGAACAGAAAAGTTTTCCAGAAAATCAGGTTTTTCATGCAATCCTCTTCCCAACCCGCATCCCCCAGAATTCCTCTTGAGAATGGAAAAATGCGGCCTTCTTGCGGGTAAAATTGGTACTATCCGCATCATGAGCTCTCGGCCCAGTCCGGTGGAATCGCTAAACCAAACTTTGCGTGATCTGTTTGCCGGATGCAGTGCGCAAAAATACGGGCTGGAGTTCCAGGATTTTCAGCAGGTCCTTGAAAGAGTCGCCGCCAAATACATTCCCACGGCATCAATGCCAGAGAAGCTCCGCTTCTGGAAAGAGCTAAGGCTTGAAGAACTCGTCCTGGCTCGCGGATGCGCCCGAGGCGATGACGCCGCATGGCAGGCCTTTCTAATTCGCTACCGCGAAAAGCTGTATGACATCGCCCGCGGAATCACCAAGGAAGATGCGAGCGGGCGCGAACTTGCGGATTCCATCTATGGCGATCTGTTTGGCACCTCGGAGCGCGGCGGGGTGCGCGTCTCGCGGCTGGACTTTTATATGGGCCGGGGCTCCCTTGAGGGCTGGCTTCGCACCGTTGTGGCCCAGGAGTTCGTGAACCGTTATCGCAAGAAAAAGCGCCTGGTGAGTCTTGATGAGCAGGAGGAAGACGGAGTACAGTTTTCCGCAGCCGACCCGAACCCGCCGGGTCCTGCCGATTCCCGGCTTTCTGCCGCAGTGGATGAAGCCCTGGGAATGCTTTCGGCGGAAGACCGGCTGGTTCTTGCATCCTATTTTCTGGATGACCGTACGCTTACCGAGATTGGACGAGTGCTGCGAGTGCACGAGTCAACCATCAGCCGCCGGCTGGAAAAGCTGCTGAAGGGTCTTAGAAAACAGGTACTTGCGGGCTTGATGGCGCGCGGCATGAAACGCGCCCAGGCCGAAGAAGCGCTGGAAACCGATGTGCGTTATGTGCAACTGGATGTGGCCAGAAAGCTGCAAGAAAATCGGCCCGCTGCGTTCCAACAAGATAAAGGTTCTGATTAGCCATGCCTGAGTTGTCGACATTACTGCGCCAGAGACTGCGGGCGACGGAGGATCGCAATCCGCAGCATCCTGACCCGGACACCTTGAACGCCTATATGGAGGAGTTGCTCTCCTCAGGCGAGCGCGATCAGGTGCTGCAACATCTTTCCATTTGCAGCCAGTGCCGCGAGGTAATCTCGCTGGCACTGCCCGAGGTAATGCCAACTGTCTCTGCTGAGGTACAGACACCTGGCTCTACAGTGACCGGGATTTCGCCCCTCAGGCGCTGGTTCACATCTCCGGCTTTTGGACTGGCAGGCTCGCTTGCAGCAACCATTCTCGGTGTTGCTCTGCTCCTGCATATGTCTCCCGGCTCCCACAACCGCGAAGCGCGGCAGGTACAGCAACCGGCGCAGCAGGCCAATCTAAACGCTCCTCCCGCGACGAATGAGAACACGCCCTCAGCAGCGCGCGTGGCTGCAACGCCTCAAGCGCCACTTACCGCCAGCGGGCAGCCTGCGCCGGCAGCATCCAATTCACCTGTTCAAACGGCTTCAATAAGCAACCAGGATTCCGCGCACTCCGACCGTGCGGCTCTTCCCGCCGCAAGGAAGCGGACGACGACGCCGACCAATGTTCCTGTCGTAATTGCAGACCTGCGCAGGGATTACATCAATAAGACTTTCCTGGCAAATTCTTACGAGGCGCGGATCCCCACTTTGTACCGTGATCTGCCCCAAGCGCCTGCTCCTGCCCAAGCCAATATGACTTTCGCTGCTCCGGCAGTGGTCGCCGGCAACAGCTTTCCAGGCAGCTCCGCGTTCCAGATTCCCGCCAATCCGGCTGGAGCCAACCGTGGCGTTCTCACCTTGTACTCTAGCGAAACCGTGAATGGCAGAAGCACTACTCTGCTCGGGAAGATTGTAGATCTTGGCAAGCGGCCGCTGACCAGAAGGCTGGCGCCTCCCATTCCCCCGAGCAGCCTGGGAAAAAGCGCGATGTTTCAGCCGGGAATGCCTGTCGGCCAAGGCAGCAATGATGCTGTAGCCGCCAAACCCGAGGCAGCCATGGAAGGAAGCCTGGCCGGGTCGCAAGCCTTCAGTAGTCGTGCTTTGGGGGCTTCCGGAGTTAAGCCCTTGGGCGGATCGCAATATCAATGGAAGGTCGTACAAGGCAAACTTCTGAGATCGAGCGACCTCAGCCACTGGACTGAGGAAAATCCCCGCAGCGAAAATCTGAGGTTTTCGGTTGTGAGCGCCAATGGCTCTGAGATATGGGCGGGAGGCAGCGATGCCGCGCTGGTGCATTCACCTGATGGTGGAGCGACCTGGGAGAGAGTGACCTTGGGCGCAGCCGCCACAGGCGCCATCACCAGCATTGAAGTTGCGGGGCAGAACCTGCTGGTCAAGAGTTCGTCCGGCCAAGTTTGGAATAGCCAGGACGGCGGCAAGAGCTGGGTCATTGAGTGATGTCGCTTTCGCTCCAAACCGCTTAAGTTGGTTGCTGCTGAGCATGTCTTCGATGCTCCTGTGACAGCGGCCCTCGGCGCGCAAGCCGGCCTCGGCCCTATTCCCTAAGCAATTAGAAATTGCTGCGCTTCGCCGGACTTGACGCTACTTTTTGCAAGCACCTCAACCAGAGAGCCGCAATCCAACGCTATAATGCCGGGCAATGATCGTGAAAATTGCCCTGCTTTTTTGGATCGTCGCTTTCTTCTTGTCGCTTATCGGTAAGGGCAAGGAGCGAAGCTGGATGGCGCGGCTCTTTGTTGCAGGTTTCTGCTTGTTGCTGCTGGGAATCTTTCTCAAGCTGATTGGACGGATGATGTAGATCAGGCCGAAACCAGCGATCCCACTTTTTCACCCTGCACCACGCGTTTAATGTTGCCGCGCACCGTTAAATTGAAGATCACAATGGGCAGGTTGTTCTCCTGGCAGAGCGAAATCGCAGTGGCATCCATGAACCGCAGGCCGCGCTTGAGAACGTCGAGATAGGTGATGGTGTCAAACTTGGTCACGTCGGAAACCAGTTTGGGATCGGCGGTATAGATGCCATCCACCTTCGTCGCCTTCATGATTACGTCCGCCTTTATCTCCATGGCGCGGAGAGAAGCAGCAGTATCGGTTGAGAAGTAGGGATTGCCTGTGCCGCCGGCGAAGATCACCACGCGCCCCTTTTCCAGGTGACGCAAAGCCCGGCGACGGATGAACGGCTCAGCCACCTGGTTCATCTCCAACGCAGACATCACGCGCGTAAAGACGCCCTGCTTTTCCAGCGCATCCTGGAGGGCGAGGGAGTTGATTACCGTGGCGAGCATGCCCATGTGATCGGCGGAAACTCGGTCCATGTCGCGGGCCTGCTCGGCCACGCCTCGGAAGAAATTCCCGCCTCCAACAACTAGCGCGATCTCCACGCCTAGTTCGTTTACCTCTCTGATTTCGGCGGCAATAGAGTGAATTCGAGCGGTATCAACCCCGAATCCTTTGTCTCCGGCCAGGGCCTCGCCGGAAAGCTTGAGGAGAATGCGTTTAAACGCAAGCATAGTTATTCTCTCAAGTATAGCAGCGTAGAAGGGCTTATCAGGAGGTCCTCTTGCGGGCCATTAGACGCAAGGGCACCGGCGGCTAGTAGTTCATGGTCAGCCAGATTTTCCCGGCTTCAAACAGGCAGATAAAGATGCCGATGAAAAAATAGAGGTTCTGGGCAGTCGAATCACTTGGAGGGGCGGGGAAGCGGAAGCCGCGCTGGCGGAAGAACATGTCCAGCGTCCGTTCCTGTTCCATGATCTTGGTGGCCAGCGGCCGGTGGAAGACCGCGATCAGCACGCCCAGCAGCAATCTTGTGACTTCCACGACCATCCGTCTCTCGACTCTATTGGTGGCAAGAAGCCGCTGCAATCAGTGGAACAACCTAATCATGCGCCCCTACAAGCCGGGCCGCTGTTTATGCGTGTTAGAATTGAGCTAGTCGTTCCCTCATGAATCGTGATCTGGAGAAGCTGATCGAACTCGAGAAAGTCGACCGCGAAATCGCGCGGTTGACGGACGAGGTGGCCGCGCTTCCTAAGAAGGTGGCCATTATCGAAGCCAAGCTATCCGACGACAAGGCCGCAGTTGAGAAGGCGAAAGCCGCCATCAGGGGCAACGAATCCTCGCGTCGCAAGCACGAAGCTGATATCCAATCTTTTCAAGAGAAGATCATCAAATACCGCGCGCAGTCCTCCAGCGTTAAGACCAATGACGAATACCGCGCCCTGATGCACGAGGTGGAGTTTGCGGAAAAGCAGATCTCAGGCTGTGAAGACAAGATCCTGGAGCTGATGATCTCTCTGGAAGCGGATGAAAAGAACCTGAAAACTGCCGAGGCCGACCTGAAGGCCGAAACTGCTGCGGTGGAGAAGGAAAAGATTGAAGCCCGCACGCGAACAGCCGAGGACGAGAAGCTGCTCGCCGGACTCAGCCAGCAGCGCGATGCTCTGCGCCGTGAGGTTAGCGATAGCCCGCTTGCTCATTACGATCGCGTGATGCGGCAGCGCAAATCAGCCATTGCCGAAGCCCGCGAATCCAAATGCCAGACGTGCTATGTTGTCCTGCGTCCACAGATATGGCAGGACGTAAAAACCAACGAGCAGGTAATCACCTGCAGTTCCTGCGGGCGGATTCTCTATTACGATCCCGCGCACGAACCGCCACCCCCACCCGAACAGCCCAAAAAGCGGCGCCGCGGCCTGGAAACGGAAGCTGAAACCAGCGAAACCGAGACCTCACCGGAAATCACCCCCGCCTCCTAACTTCCCTACCAAGTCCTCACAGACCTGCTTCTCGCTCTGAAGATGTCAGCTAATTGTGCGACAACATGCGACATTCTTTCTGACGACTATTGTCGCGTCTGTCGAGGGTATGTTAGCCTGAAGGCGTGGAATTGAAATCGAAACGCGAGGCTGCCCAGATGCTGGGCATTTCCACTCGGGGTCTTGAGCGGGCGGTACGGCGCGGCGACCTGGCGGTCCAATATCAGCCCAGCCGGCGCGGCAGAACCGCCTGGTTTGCAGCAGCAGATTTGAAACGGTATCGGCAGCTTCAGCAATCAAGATACTCAGTGGGCTTCACCTCGGCCATCACCCGGCCTCCGGCAGATTCTGGGCTAACGATCGGCAATGTGACTCCCATGGTCGATGTGGAGCCATGGCCGGAAAAGAAGAATGATGATCAAGAAAAACAGAACCACCGAGTAAGTATCGCTGAGCAACTGGCGCTCACCTTGAAAGAAGCGGCGCAGTTGGCAGGATTGCCACGCACGTTCATTGAGCAAAGCGTCGAAGCCGGCAAGCTCAAAGCCTTTAAGATCGGAAACGCCACTTACGTAAAGCGTTCCGATTTGGAAGCGTTTATCCAAAGTCTCTGATCCAGCAATCGCCGGGCGCGCTCTGCGCAGGAGTTTTCAATGAAAGTGCTTCTTATAGGCGGCACGGGCTTCATGGGCCCTTCCACAGCTTTTTATCTTCAACGCGGCGGGCACAGCGTAACCGTTTTTCATCGAGGCAAGACGGCAGCGCCGCAGGGCGCAGACGAGATCATCGGAGACCATCACCGGCTCAAGGAGCATCGAGCGGAGTTCGAGCGCAGCGGCTTTGACGTGGTGGTTGACTTCATCTTGAGTTCAGGCCCCCAGGCGAAGGAGCTGACGAGAACTTTTCGCGGAATCACAAACCGGGCTGTCGCCATCAGCAGCATGGATGTGTATCGCGCGATGGGGGTGATTCATGGAACCGAGCCGGGGCCGTTGCAGGAGCTGCCATTAACAGAAGACTCTGCGGTCCGCACGCAGCAGAACACCTACTCCGCCGAAGCCATGAAGAAGGTGAAAGAGATTTATCCGTGGGCGGACGACCAGTACGACAAAATTCCGGTAGAGCAGGCGGTGTTGGAGGACTGCGATCTTTATGGCACGGTGCTGCGTCTTCCGATGGTTTACGGCCCGGGCGATCCGCTACATCGTTTCCATGCTGTGCTGAAGCGCATGGATGACGGGCGGAAGCAGATCATATTTTCTGACGGCTTTGCGGCGTTTCGCTCTCCGCGAGGATTCGTAAACAACGTGGGCGCGGCGATTGCGCTCGCGGCTACGTCAGAACAAGCTGCGGGACGCGTTTACAACATCTGCGAGGAAGAGAGCTTCAGCGAGCTGGAGTGGTCAAAGAAAATTGCTGATGCTGTGGGCTGGAAGGGTGAGTTTATTGTGCTGCCGCATGAGCAGACGCCGAAACACCTGCTACAGGCGGGCAATACGGCCCAGCACCTGGCGGCATCGTCAGAGCGCATACGGCGGGAACTCGGATATCGCGAGCCCATCGGCAGCGAGGAAGCCATGCGGAGGACGATTGAGTGGGAACGAGCACATCAGCCTGCGGCGCCACTGGTGATGCCGTTCAACTATGCGGAGGAAGATGCCGCGCTGGCGCAATTAAAGGCGAGCGCGTGAGTTCTGCCGCAGATGAACGCAGATTGGGGCAGATAACAATTCGTCACGTATTGCCCCAATTCTTGCCTGGATCAGCGCGAATCAGCGAAAATCAGCGTGAGCTTTCATCCAACTATGCTGTCAATTCGCACCGCCACCTCCGCTGATGTATCGCTGATGCTCCAGTTTATCCACCGGCTGGCCGAGTACGAACGTGAGCCCAACGCGGTGGTCGCCACCGAACAGGACCTGCTGCGCGACGGCTTTGGTCCGGAGCCGAAGTACCGCTGCCTCATTGCCGAGTGGGACGGCGCGCCAGCCGGGTTCGCACTCTTCTTCTTCAATTACTCGACTTGGTTGGGCCAGCCAGGCTTGTATCTGGAAGATCTGTTCGTCTTGCCGGAGATGCGCGGCAAGGGAATTGGCAAAGCGTTGTTGAAGAAGCTGGCGCAGATCGCTGTGGAAGAGAACTGCTACGGCATGCGCTGGCAGGTGCTCGAGTGGAACGAACCGGCGCTCAAGTTCTACGATTCGCTCGGGGCCACAATCATGGATGAATGGGAGACCATGCGGCTGATGGAACCCGCGCTTTCGCGCCTGGCCGGCATCGAAGAGATAAAAGGCCGCAAATGAAGCAGGAGCGAATCAGAATCATCGGCGCAGGCCTTGCGGGGTGTGAAGCCGCCTGGCAATGCGCGCGCATGGGACTGGAAGTTGAGCTGTATGAGATGCGCCCTGCAAAATCCACCCCGGCGCACCAGACAGACAAGTTTGCCGAGCTGGTCTGCTCCAATTCTCTGAAATCAGAAAGCGAGAACACCGCACCCTGGCTGCTGAAGGAAGAGACGCGCCGCTGCGGGTCGCTGCTGATCAAAATTGCCGGCGAGACCGCTGTCCCAGCCGGTCACGCCCTGGCTGTAGACCGCGACGCATTTGCCGCGCGGGTCACGGAAGCGATCTCAGCCGAGCCGCGAATCAGGATTATTTGCGAAGAGGTGACAGGCATTGATGAAGAGAATGGCATCACAGTGGTGGCCACAGGCCCGCTGACTTCCGATGCTCTGTCGCGGGAGATTGCCCGGCTCTCCGGAAGCGATCATCTCTCCTTCTACGATTCCATCAGCCCTATCGTCGAGGCGGACTCCATCGACCAGTCGCGTGTCTACTTCGCTGCCCGCTACGGGAAAGGCACGGCTGATTACATCAATTGTCCTTTTACAAAGGAAGAATATGACCGGTTCTACGATGCCCTGATTGCAGCGCAATCAGTGGAAGGGCATGACTGGGAAAAGCTCAATTACTTTGAAGGCTGTCTGCCCATCGAGGAGATCGCCCGACGAGGCCGCGATACGCTGCGCTTTGGGCCGATGAAGCCGGTGGGCCTTGAAGATCCGCGGACCGGAAAATGGCCCTATGCCGTGGTGCAGTTGCGCCGCGAAAACCTGCGCGCCGATTCCTATAATCTTGTCGGCTTCCAGAACCACCTCAGGTTCGCCGAACAGGCGCGGGTGCTTCGGCTGATTCCGGGACTCGAAAACGCAAAATTTCTGCGATATGGGCAGATCCATCGCAACACATACATCAATGCTCCCTCGCTGCTGGCTGAGTTGCTGAATTTGAAGCAGCAGCCGAACGTATTCTTTGCCGGTCAGATCTCTGGGGTGGAGGGATACACGGAGTCGATCGCCATGGGCATGCTGGCGGGAGTTCACGTGGGACGCATCGCGCAGGGGCTCGAAGCGCTTCCGCCTCCGCGCGCGACGGCGCTGGGATCGCTGGTTCATTACCTCTGTCATGCCGAGGCGAAAACATTTCAACCTGCAAACATCACATTCGACCTCCTGCCGCAACTGGATGAAACAACGCGTCGCAGGGTGCGGGATAAAAAAGTCAGACACAAGATGGTGTGCGAGACAGCGCTGGAGGCGATCGAGGGATGGTTGAATGCAGTCCTTTGTGTGCCGTTAATAAAGGACGCATGAATTTACCCCAGAGGCTCAAGCCGCGCATTCTCTTGCTGTCCTACCGCACGCCTAAAGGCGTGCTCCACCCTGGCACTTGCAGCAGCATAGCGGAACAATCAAAGATCATCACCGCCGCTTTTTTTCTTTCCTCGGCCCTAGCTCCACTTTCCGCCGCGGGCGGTTCTTGATCCAGATGGGCGAGCCCACAAAGCCAAACGCCTTGCGGATCTGATTCTCCAGGAAGCGTTCGTAAGAGAAGTGCAGTTTGACGTCCTTATCAGTGAACAGAATGAAGGTAGGCGGCGAGACCTGCGCCTGCGTCATGTAATAGATTCGGACCTTCTGCCGGTGAGGAACCGACGCCCTCTCAAAATCTACATTTTCGACGAAGCGGTTCATCTGCGCTGTGCTGATCCTCTTGCGCCGCTCGCCGGCAACCAGTTCCAGAGTCCTGAAAAGCTTCTCCAGATTGCTGCGCTCAGAAGCGGAAACAAAGACTAGCGGAGCATAATCCAGGAACTTCAGGGCGCGGCGAACCTGCTGCTCATAAATCTGCGCATCGGCCGCAGGGCGGCCGTCCTGCCGCGCCGTGGTCACCAGGTCCCATTTATTGACCACGATAATCACGGACCGCCCGCTCTCATGGGCGTAGCCGCCAATGGTTGCATCCAGCGCGCTGACGCCTTCAATGGCGTCAATAACCAGCAGCGCGACATCCGCCGCTTCGAGGTGCTTGCGCGCCATCACGACTGATAGTTTTTCGGCCATCAAGTGCGTTTTGCCCTTACGCCGTATCCCCGCCGTATCAATAAAGCGGTAATGCTGGCCGTTTTTCTCCAGGATCTCGTCCACGGCATCGCGTGTTGTCCCCGCCACAGGCGAGACAATTGCGCGCGAACTGCCGGTCAGGGCATTGAGCAAAGTAGATTTGCCAACATTAGGATGACCGATAATGGCCACCTTGGTTTCACGTTGAAGATCTTCGCGTTGCGCCGGCTCTTGTTCATGAGCTTCACGAGCGAATTGTGGCTCTTCGTCCAGAGTTGTTGAGGAAGCCTCCGCCGCCGACTGCTGCGGCACAACGTGGAGCACAGCTTCAAGCAATTCAGCCGTACCGGTACCGTGTTCGGCGGAAACAGGGAAGAGCCTTTGAATTCCCAATGTGCGGAAGTTTTCCGCCTCGGCTTCCTGCTTTGGAGAATCTACCTTGTTGACCGCCAAAAACAGCGGCTTGCCGGTCCGCTGTAGCAGGCGGGCCAGTTCCATGTCCGGCGCGGCTAATTCGCTTCGCGCATCCACCACCATGGCAATTGCGTCGGCCTCATCCAGCGCAACCCGTGCCTGGCGGAAAATCTCGGCAGGAATCAACTGTTTGTCATCCGGAATGATGCCGCCGGTATCGATTACGCGCAGCTTCTGCCCCTGCCAAGCAGTCTCGCCATAGATACGGTCGCGGGTAATGCCGGGCTCATCACCCACAATGGCCCGCCTCATCCCGATCAGCCGGTTGAAGAGCGTGGACTTACCCACGTTGGGGCGGCCAACGATGGCGAGGGTGGGAACCTTGCTATTTGAGGATTGCGGCATGGATCAAAAGGCTCTTGGCTCTTGGCTCTTAGCTGTTGGCTGTTGGCGCGCAGGAATTTCTCTTCTGCCTGAGCCAAATACCAAGGGCCAAAAGCCGCATTGCAAGCTATTATTAAAGCACGCTCGCCATGGCCTCTGCCCCGCACCCTGAAATCGCGCAAGATCGCCGGCAGCCTACCCTTCACCAGTTCTTTGCGCCGGGTGGACTGCTGAGCCAAGCCCATCCCAATTACGAGTTCCGCCGCGGTCAGTTGCAGATGGCCCAGGAAGTGGAAAAAGCTCTTGAAGAGCATCGCCACTTGATCGTTGAGGCGGGAACCGGAACGGGCAAGACTCTCGCCTATCTGCTGCCGGTCATCCGCAGCGGCAAACGGGTGGTCATCTCCACCGGCACCAAAAACTTGCAGGAACAACTTTTCTTCAAGGACATTCCCTTCCTCGAGCAGCACCTGGGACCGCTGCGCGTGTGCTACATGAAAGGCCGCAACAACTACCTGTGCCGGCAGAAGCTCTACGACCTGACCGAGCAGCCGGTGCTCAGCGGCCTGGAAGAAATTGAAGAATACCGGCAGATAGCTGCCTGGGAGCAGAAAACCGAAACCGGCGATCGCGCGGAACTCACGGGCCTGCGTGAGAACACGCTGCTTTGGCAGAAACTGGACGCTCGCGCCGACCGCTGCACCGGGACAAAATGCAAGCAGTGGGAGCGCTGCTTCATCACCGAGATGCATCGTCGCGCCGCAGAGAGCGACATCATCATCGTGAACCACCATCTCTTTTTCGCTGATTTGGCGTTGCGCCAGACAGGTGGACCCGATGCCGGCATCTTGCCGGAATTTGCTGCCGTGATTTTCGATGAAGCCCACGAACTCGAAGACGTGGCCAGCAGCTATTTTGGCGTGAGCGTGAGCAATCTGCGCTTTGAAGAGCTGGCACGCGACATTGAGAGCACACTGCAACAGAAGCAATCAATGTCGCCCGGGCTCTTGCAGGCGCTGGCAAAGTTGCGTGAGCGCGCTCGGTTCTTTTTCGGCCTGTTGCCGCAGGGGGAGGGCCGCTTTGCATTCAGCCACCGCGAGCAGTTCCTGGTGAAAAACAGCGATGATTACGAGGCCTTGATGAAGTCGCTCAGCCAGGTCTTCTCCGAACTGGAGATCCTGCAGAAAAAGCCTGACGAAGTCTTCTCATTTGCGCGGCGCACCCAGGAGCTGAAAGCGCAACTGGCTTTCATTATGGAATCAGAAGACAAGAACACAGTTTTCTGGATCGACTGGCGCGGCGAAGGACGCAAATCCCGCGGCGGAATGAGCCACGTAATCCTTCAGGCGACACCCATCGACGTCTCGCAAATACTTAAGCAGACGCTGTTCGAGCACGTCGAGACAACCGTGCTCACTTCGGCGACGCTGGCCGTCGCGGGCGGACCGCAAAGCGGCAATTTCCAGTACATGCGCCAGCGCGTGGGCCTGGAGCACGCCCGCGAGATGGTGGTGGCATCGCATTTCGACTACAAACGCCAGGCCATTCTTTACGTGCCGCCGGACATGCCGGACCCGCGCTCCACGGCGTTTTCGCGCTCCGTGGCGGAAAAGATCCGGCGACTGCTGGAAATTACTGAAGGCCGCGCCTTTTGCCTGTTCACCAGCTATGCGCAGATGAATGACATTCACGATCGCCTGCTGGGCGAGCTGCCCTATCCCATGCTGCTGCAGGGATCGGCGCCTAAAAGCGCGCTGCTCGAGGAATTTCGACTGACTCCCAATGCCGTGCTGTTCGCGACCGCGTCCTTCTGGCAGGGCGTAGATGTGCAGGGCGAGCAGTTGAGCTGCGT
>DATNDP010000271.1:0-6309 GCA_035553195.1 Candidatus Acidiferrales bacterium | reverse complement strand
ACGATGGTGACCTTAAGTTTTGGATCTTTGTAGAAGAAAAGCTGCTTGGCGCCGGCGCCCTTCAGCTGGTTCGAGGGTTGCCCGCACGCAGCCAGCACCTGATCAACAGTTTGCCCCACCTGCACATTGCAAGCGGAAGAGGCTGTCCCGTTGCCCGCAGGCTGGGCCTGTTCTTCAGCCTGCTGCGCCGGTCCGGGGCCGCCTTGGGCCTGCTGCTGGTCGCCGCTATCGGGGGTAAACACCTCCGCGAGTTTGTCTTCCACCTGGGTCACGCTGAGGCCCTTCAAGGAATCCTTGGGAAACTCGACCACTACCTGGCCGGTGTAAAGCGCGGCCTGGCCGGGGTCTCCAGAGCAATATCCAAATGAGATCTTGATGTCGTCCTTTGCGGTTTCAATTTTCGTTGGAAAAACTTTGTCGCCTTTTTGCAGAGCTACCAGGGCTTGCTTGGTCATTTCCAGCCAGTAATTGCACTTGAATCCAGTCTTGGTAATGCGGCCATTGCGATAGTGGGCGGCGCATGCGGCTGACGAAGTCTTTTGCGGCAGAGCTCCGATGCCTCCCTGCTGCAAGGCCATGGCAGTCTCCGGGTTTGTCACCGTGCAGCCGCCTGCAGAGGTCAGTTTCGCGAGGGGATATTGCGCCTCCAACTGCTCCTGAAGGGAAGGAGCAGCCGGGGCGGTCTGGGCATGCACCAAGGGCAAGCTCTGCGACAGCAGGGCAAGCGCAAGTGCGAAGAAAGAATATTTCAATCCCGTTCTCATGTTCAGATCCTCAAGTTGGGAATCGCGGTGGCTTACCTGTTCCCTCACCTGCCTCCTTCTCCGCCTGCGCCGCCGGGGGCGGTTTTTTGCGTGTCCTGTTCAGCCTGTTCAGCATCCTTCTGCTGGTCCTGCAACTCAGTGGCAGCATCGTTGTCAGCCTGCGGAGGAGGAACCTCGCCTCCGACGGTGCTTGTATCCGGAGCTTTGGGCAACCCGTTCTTGCCCTGGTTTTCAGCCAGATTCTTGAGGCCGGCATCCAGTTTTTCGCGGAACTGGTTGTGCATCTCCTGCAATGCAGTCACTTCCACATCTGAGTTCGTGTTGGCAGGACAATCACCGGCCTTGCTGCTCACAACGTTCACAGCAATGCGGTTGTTCTGATCAGGCTCCGTGCCCATACGCATGAGCACATCACCGGCGCTCACCATGCACTCACCAGAATCACCGGCAAGATCAAGATTGCTGGCGACGATAAACACTCGTTGATTTGGATCGAGCGCGGCGGGAACGTCTTCGGCCGACGCAGCATTGCCGGAGTCCGATCCCCCGGTGGACTGCTGACCTTGCGTTGCGGCAGCCGCACGCTCAGCATCAAGCTGGCGCTTCACTTCGTCGGCGATCATTTGCTTTACTTCCGGAGAGAGCGCAACCTGGCCGCCGCCCTGAGCTTGCGCGCCATCCTGAGCAACTGCGGCGTTGGCCTGCGCTGCGTTGGCATTGGCCTGCGCGGCTGCAGCGTTGGCTTCATAGGCGGCGCGCAGGTTCTCCGCAAGCAGGTAATCCGTCAGCCACAGAGAGGCGGTGGCATATGCCGGATAGGGTGTGAAATAGGGCCCGTAGTATCCATACCAGGGATCGCCGTACCAGCCCCAGCGATAAACCACCGGAACAGCCCAGGGATTGTAGGCCCAGCCATAAAAGACAGGATGATAGTAATAAACGGGCGCATAGCCGTAGTAGTAGACGCCATGATAGGGATAGTAGCGATAGGCCACAGCATAACGGCGCCCGCCATAGACGTAAGTGCGCTGGTAATAAACGCGTCCCCCGCGAGCATAATAACGGCGCTCAGTGAAGCCGCGGCCACGGCCGAAGCCGACTACTCTGCGGCCATCCGGGCGCCTGGTCTCAAAGCGTGCGCGGCCATGCAGGTCGCGGTGAATGGCCATCTCGCGCCCGTGGCTGTCGCGCATATGAATCTCGCGAACACGATTGTGTTCATCGCGGGCCACTCTGCGGCCGTGTTCGTCTGAAACATGGCGAACAGGCTCATGATGAATGGAGCCCTCGCGTCCGCGATCAGGACCTCGCCCGTAGCCTCTTTCGCCGCGGCCGTCGGAGCGGGCTCCAACCATGGTATTGCCCTTCTCTGGTCCGTGGCCGTTCCTGCCAGCATTGTTCCCGGCCCCATATCCGTCTCTGCCGCGCGGCCCAACACCTGCGTTCGATCCAGCAGGACCGGCATTGCGTCCGCCAGAGCCGGACATGGAGCTCCTGCCGGTTGATCCTCCCGGATTGCCGCTCCGCGGAATCCCCATGTTGTTTCCGTTTGGACGTCCTGAAGCTGACATTCCGGGCCTGCCGCTGTTGTTGCTGACGTTAGGACGGCCGGAGGCATTGGAGTTAGGCCGTCCCACATTGGGTGAACCGCCCATGCGGTTGCCGCCTGAATTTCCTGACGGCCTGCCCGCGTTGCCCATTGAAGGTCTGCCGGCATTGCCGCCTGAAGGTCTCCCCGAATTGCCATGAGCACTGTTGCCGTTGTTCTGAGGCTGCCTCGCGGCAGGTGCGTTTTCCTTTGTCTGGTTTTTAGGTTTGTCATTGCCACGGGCCAGTGCGACGCCCGCAGCCAACAGCACAGCCAAAGCTGTCGTGGAAACTTGCCAAGCTAGATTCGATTGCCGAGCCATTCAGGCCTCCTAAATAAATTGATCCGTGGATTCGGTATAGGGTCCTTGAACCGGTTGTTACCGGCCGCAAATCTCAGGACTACTGGCTTGCAGCCCGCCTGGAAAAAATGCCTTACATCATCCAGCGAACCTGCCTTTGCGACCGAGGGGGAATTAGCCTGAGACCTTGAATGATCCGTGTACAACCGTGAATGAACGGAAAGAAGCAGCTATGTTTTCAGGTGCGTTCTGAAAATCGGTGGCCGAAGTATGCAGCAGGAGAGAAACTTTGATTGTTAAGAATTGATAAGCGCGTTACCCGAGGTAACTTTCCGATTGGTGACGGCGAAACTTTAGCGTATAATATGTTGCCCGATCAGGAGCAGATTAGGCGAGGTGTTCTGCTCCTGGTTGGGAAGCTTCCCAGGAGGCGACCGCGGATTTTTCCGGGGAACTAGTTCTTTGACAATTTGGATATGCGGCGGTCCAGAAAACGCCGCACTGGGTATTGGGAGAAAGTAAACATGTCGCGACGGGGACCGGGTCGCGCGACGGCAATCTCACCCCGCTTTGTAGTCCTTCAGACGGGGATCATCGCCGGGATCGAACGCTATATCTCCTTTAGAATCCTAGTGACCGGGGGAGGGGGGCCCCCCAGCGGAAGGATTACTGCAGACTAACATCCGTCTTGGCGGTACCGTGCTCAAGCTCGGTTCCTCGTCTGAATGAAAACCATCCTTGTCAATGCTGAATCCTACTTTCTTAGATCATCACTCTGGGATTCATGCAATGCGAACCGCTGTCGTACGACCTTATGCGATCCTCGCGCTGCTGGTTTTGCTGGCGAGCCTGGCGGCTTCAGCGCAGTATTTTGGCCAGAACAAGGTGCGTTACAAGACTCTGGATTTCAAGGTCCTTAAAACGCAACACTTCGACATTTACTACTACCCCGAAGAGGCCCCAATGGCCGGCGAAGTCGGGCGCATGGCGGAGCGCTGGTATGCGAGGTTGTCGCAGATCTTCAACCACGATCTTTCATCGCGGCAACCGGTGATCATGTATGCCGACGCGCCGGACTTTCGCAGCACGAACGTGATTCCGGGAGACATCGGCGAAGCAACGGGCGGCGTCACGGAGCCATTGCGGCGTCGAGTGGTGATTCCCTTGGCAGGTCCGCTTGCGGATACCGATCACGTCCTGGGACACGAACTGGTTCACGCATTTCAATACGACATTGCCATGCCGATGGGCGTCCAGACAGGCCTTGAAAACAGTGGCCTGCAGCGGCTGCCGCTGTGGTTCATTGAAGGCATGGCGGAATACCTCTCGCTTGGTCCGTCTGATCCCAATACGGCCATGTGGATGCGTGATGCCGTGGCGCAAAACAAATTGCCGAAGATTAAGGACCTGAACAATCCCAAGTATTTCCCGTATCGCTGGGGGCAGGCATTATGGGCTTACATCGGCGGAACTTATGGCGATGATGTAGTTGGAAAGCTGTTACGCCTGGCAGGTCGCTCCGGCGACTACAAGTCTGCGTTCAAGACGGTGTTGCAGAAATCCGATGTGGACCTTACGAATGAATGGCAGCACGCGCTGCAAACCCATTTTGGTCCAGTGCTGGAAGAAACCACTGCGCCCGCAGAGCAAGGACGGCTGCTTATCTCCAAAGATGTACACGGCGGAGGCAGCACTCTGAACTCGAGCCCCGTTTTGAGTCCCGATGGGAAGCAGATGGTGTTCTTCTCCGAAAAGGGGCTGTTCTCCATTGACCTTTACCTGGCCAACGGGGAGACCGGTGAGATTACGAAGAAGCTTACTTCCACAGCCGTGAGCGCTCATTTGGATAGCCTGGAGTTCATCAACTCAGCGGGAGCGTGGAGTCGCGATGGACGCTACCTGGCGTATGGGGAGATCGTAAATGGCCGACCGGAAATTGCGATTCGCGACATGCAAAAGCAACAGACGGCGCAGCATATTCGTTTACCGAATCTCGGCGAAGTTTACACACCCACGTGGTCGCCGGATGGACAGAAGATTGCGTTTTCCGCGATGGTTGGCGGCCTGAATGATCTTTTTATTTATGACCGAAACGGCAAGAAGCTGACACGTCTCACCAATGATGAGTTTGCCGATCTGCAACCGGAATGGTCGCCCGATGGCCTGAGCATTGCGTTTGTGACAGACCGTTTCCATACGCAGCTTTCGGATCTCGATTATGGCCATCTGGAGCTGGCGATATATCACACGGATACGGGAAAGATCGAGCAACTGCCGTCGTTTCCGTCGGCACGGCAGATCAATCCACAATGGTCGGCTGATGGCAAGAGCATTTATTTCGTTTCCGATCGCGATGGCATTGCGAATATTTACCGCCTAGGGTTGTCTGATCGGCAGTTCTATCAGGTAACCGATATACAGACCGGCATCGCCGGGATCACACCGACAAGTCCGGCATTCTCTGTGGCGGGAAAGACAGGGCGCATTGTTTATAGCGCGTTCGTGAAGAATGATTACAACATTTATTCCCTCGACTCGCCGAACGCGCTGGCGGGTCATGCTTTGAATTCTGCGTTGGCGAATCGAATGGCTGGTGTGCTGCCTCCCGCACCAAAGAACCTGCAGAGCACGGTAGCGGGGCTGGTGAAGAATACCGAGATCGGACTTCCTCAGCCGGCCGGCTTCACCCGCACCGACTACCATCCGAAGTTGCAGCTCGATTATGTGGCTCCGCCGAA
Source organism: Candidatus Acidiferrales bacterium (assembly GCA_035553195.1). Lineage (GTDB taxonomy): Bacteria > Acidobacteriota > Terriglobia > Terriglobales > Acidobacteriaceae > Angelobacter. The sequence goes on along the minus strand of DATNDP010000271.1, from coordinate 918 downwards.
CTTGGGCGTGGGTTATAGCAGCTTTGGCACGCTCGTATCTGGAGGAACCGGGCTTTACTTTAGTGACATTCTGAATGAGCGCAGTTTGATGGTTTCGCTCCAGAGCAGCAGTTTGGGATCGACTGGCTCTTCTTATCGCAATCTGGCAGGCGTGGCTCAATGGGTTAACCAGCACTCGCGGTGGAACTGGGGATTTGTGGGCGGGCAAGTTCCCTATATCACAGGAGGATTTTCCACCGGAACCACTACCGTGAATGGTGTCCCCGTGCTGGTGGAACAGAACACTACATTCTGGCAGCTCAATCGGGAGATCGCCGCGTTGGCATCATATCCGTTCAATCGTGCGGCGCGCGTGGAGTTTTCCGCCGGATACAACAACGTGGGCTTTGCGGAGGAAGCAGATACCTTCGTCTTCGCACCAGATGGATCTTTGTTGGCGCAACAGCGGAACAACATTCCAGCTCCATCGGCCCTCAACCTGGCCACGGCCAGCGCCGCATTCGTGTATGACACATCAGTATTTGGCGGAACCACACCGGTTATGGGCCAGAGATACCGGGTGGAACTCGACGGTGCGGGCGGCACATTGAATTTTTCAACGCTACTCGCAGACTACCGCCGCTATTTCCGCGTAGCGCGCCCGCTCTCAGTCGCCGGTCGCGTTTTGACTTACGGCCGCTACGGCGGCGACGCCGACGACAATCGCCTGCAGGATGTTTTCGTAGGCTACTCTTCGTTGGTCCACGGGTACGATCCGAACTCTTTTTCTCCTGCCGAGTGCGGGCCTCAGTTGCAGGTGAATGGAAGCTGCCCGGTGTTCGATCAGCTTTTGGGCAGCAAGATTGCAGTTGGAAATGCAGAAGCGCGGCTGGAGTTGCTGGGACCGCTCGGAATTATTCCCAGCAAGCCAATTCCACC
>DATNDP010000270.1:0-11083 GCA_035553195.1 Candidatus Acidiferrales bacterium | reverse complement strand
GGATCGAGCCACAGCTCATAATGCTCGGGCGGGAGAATGACCGGCATGCGATGGTGGACATCGCTCAGGAGGGCGTTAGCTTTGGTCGTGAGAATGGTGCAGGTCTCAAGCGTGGAACCTCTGGCCGGGTCTCTCCACCTCTCCCACAGCCCCGCAAAAGCGAACAGTGAACCATCCGTCAACCCAATACTGAACGGCTGCTTTTGCCTCGGCCCCTGGGCTTGCCATTCGTAAAAGCCATCGGCTGGAATGAGGCACCGTCGCTGACGCAAGGCCTCCTTGAACGCGGGCTTATCCGCCGCGGTTTCGCTGGCGGCATTGATCGTGCTCGCCGAAAACGAGGAATTTTTCGCCCAGAACGGAATCAACCCCCATCGCACCTGGGAGAAGGTTCGGCCCGGCTGCTTTGGCTTTTGTCTCACTATTGCGACCTGTTGGGACGGCGCAATGTTCCACCGCGGCTCCCATTGCGGATCATCTTCCAGCCCGAAATGATCGCGGATATAGCGCTCTTTGGCTGTAAGCCGGTACCGTCCGCACATTTTGCCCGCCCCACCTTCGTTGCCGAGATTTGAAGACTGTTCCCGATTCGCCAAACAGGTTACTTCCGTACTCTGCCACAGGAGCGCGCATCAGGCTAGCATCTTGTGTAAAGCCAAGGTGTTGTTGAAGTTGCAGTTGTGAAGCAGGTATTTAGGAGACTCCCCATGAATCGCATTGCAGCAGTGATGCGCAAGATTTTGGTTTGCGGTCTGCTGGTGGTGGCTGCGGGCGTTGCCATCCGGGCCGCAGATTCTCATCCAACGGACAACAAACGGCAGTTGAAAACTAAAGTCATGCCCGAATATCCGGAGCTGGCGAAGCGAGTCAACATCAAAGGCGCGGTCCGCCTTGAAGTGATCGTCAACGCGGACGGCCATGTAAAGAAAGTGAAAGTGCTTGGCGGAAATCCGGTGCTGGCACAGGCGGCAGTTGAAGCAGTCCGGAAATGGCGCTACTCCACAGCAGATACGGAGTCCACGCTGGTGGTGAAACTGGATTTTGATCCTGATTCCAAGTGACACCGCGATTTCATTACGGACGTACTCTTTGCCTGCGGCGGGCCTTCCGCTAACATCGCTCTCGAATTTGGAGCGCAGCAACGATCTCACAGTTTGCCGAGCTCATCACAAGTTGGTGGGCTCATTTTTCTTTGCAGCTTTTTTGACTGCGCATTCCATGGCTCTTCCGGGATCGATTATAGGTTGAGCACCCTCTGGGTGCAGAAGTGGCGTTGCAAGCAGCGCCCTGGAGTACACCATGAGGTTACATAGGCTTGCATATCTGGCCCTTTTCGTGACGTCGCTGTGGCTTCCGGCGTACGGCCATCACATTGCCGTGGTGGTACACCAGCAGAACCCTACAAAATCGCTCACCTCGCCTGAGCTGGGCAAAATCTTCAAGGCTGAGGCCAAAAGATGGCCAGACGGAGCGCAGATCCTGGTAGTCCTGAACAAGAACTCCGCCGTATCTTTTGAAATACTTCAGCGGATTAGCGGTGTGCCGAACGCCAGCGCGAGAACCTTCGTCGAGACACACAAAACACACTTTGCGCTCACGGATTCCGATGAAGAGGTATTGCAGCTTGTTTCCAGCATGCCCGGAGCTGTGGGGATGGTGGATGTGCGAGCGGTGGATAGCCGGGTCAAGGTCCTGAAGATTGACGGCCGGCTACCGCTGGAGAAGGCTTACCTCCCGCATTGATCCAGATTGCACTGGTTGAGCTGAAACACTAAGCTGCCAGTTCGTGGCTCGATTTTCTAATCTCGCCCGCGTTCCGGGATAGTTTGAGGGGAATGCGATAGTCTCTTGCCGATGCATGCCCCGCCTGGATCCAGCCAAAACGTGTGAGCAGAGATCCCACCAAACTAGACCACGAGGCGGCACGGCGAAGATTTCGGTTTCCTGTAATTAACGATCCCACTCGCAGCGCCAGGGGGACGGGCCCTGAAAGTATCCCGCCGGTGCGAACGATCAGGCCGCTGAGACCTTTGTGCAGCGGTTCGCTGACTTCATCGCGTCTGGTTTCCACTTCAATTCCTTCATAGACCTCAAAACCAGAAGCGGCTATGCCCAGCAGATTCAAAGCTCGGCTATCGTCATGGCCCAAAAGCTCCAGAATTGAAACCGCGGAGTTCACCCCAGAGGCGGCAAAATGGTGCGGGAGAGTTGCGACATGGCTGTTCCAGACCGGAATTGCCGTAGCCCCAATGAGCACGCCTGTGTAGGTGGAAAGCAACATCCCAGTTGCGGATGACAACAGGCCGGATAGTCCTTCGATCATGCGGACGGGCATTACATCAGCCACCCTCTCACGTGCAAGGTTGGCGAAGGCTGCGGCAGAGGAGAAGCTGGAAAAGGCGACCAGAGTCCAGGCGCCTACATTCATCGGGCTCTGCAGCTTGAAAACGCGCAGCATATTTAGAAAGCGCGAAGGCACTCCCAGGTCAGAAATCAAAAGGGCGGGAGAAAGGAATCCGCCCACTGCCGCCACCCAGCGTGCATCGCGAACCAGAGTGCGGTCGCGTGTAAGCAGGTTGGCTGCGCTGGCCACAACGGCCGCGGCTCCGGCAGCTCCGCCAACGAAGAAATAGACCGGCACTTCCTTGGTCCACTGCGGCTCTTTGAGCATGGGGATGCCGTAATAGCCGGTTTCTGCGCTGGCTTTCGGAAAGGGAGCGCCAACTGGCACCACGCCTGTTCCGCCGACTGTGCCGCGTTGCGCCGCTTCACGCCGAAGTTGGGCAAGCCGTTCTTCACTTTGCTGATCAGGGATACGATCCGGGATTTCGGGAAGGGGAACGCGGCTCATCGATTCTCTCCCAGGAACGCCAACAGAGTGGCGCCCAACATGGCGCCGGCGGCCACGGCTGCCGACTTCCATGCTTTTTTCTGATAAATAGTTGGGATTTCCGGTTGCGGCGGAAGATTGTAAGCCCTGGGATCACCGCGAAGCAGGAAGAAGGCGTGGATGCCTTTAACGCTGGTGTCTACAGGGTCATAAATGACTGCGTCATCCACGCCTCGATCTTTCAATGCCTGCATACGGTTTGTTGCTTCTGCCCGCAGTTCATTGATTTCGCCGAACTTGATGGATTCGGTCGGACAAGCTTGCGCACAAGCGGGCTTGAGGCCTGCCTTCTGCCGATCAGAGCAGAAGGTGCATTTGAAGGCGCGTCCGTCCTCCTCGTTTTTTTCCACGACGCCGAAGGGGCAACTCACTACACAATACGCGCAGCCATTGCAGACATCGGGCTGAACGAAAACGGCGCCGAACTCCATGCGCACGATGGCGCCGGTTGGGCACGCTTCCAGACATCCGGCTTCCTCGCAGTGCTTGCAAACGTCAGAGGAGAAGCCCCAGCCCGGCAACTGTCCGGGCGCATTTCCGCCTACTCCGATGGTGGTGGGGTTCTCAACGAACTTTACGTGCCGCCACGTGGAGTGGCCGACCGCCATGGTGTTGTCATACGAAAAGCTGCTCCAGTTGTAGCCGTCTTCCGACACTTGGTTCCACTCTTTGCAGGCGACCTCGCAGGCTTTGCAGCCGATGCACAGAGTGGAGTCAGTGAAAAAGGCCGTGATCCGGCCATCGTGGCCGTTGGCATGGCCATTCGGCCTGCCCGCGTCGTGGATGATAGGTGCTGTGCTCATGCCGCTTGCTCCCTTTTCGCTCTCAGCTCCTCAAGAGCCCGCTTGCCGCGGGGGCGTCGCCCTGGCCGGACATCACACAGCAGGGCCTTGGTTTCCATAATGCGCACGTTCGGCTCTTCAGAGATAGGCAACAAGTCATTGACCATGTCGCCCTTGACCAAACCATTGGTGCCGAAATGGTAAGGAAGGCCTACCTGATGAACGGTCCGGCCGGCGATGCGAACCGGCTTGATCCGGCCAGTGACCAGGACCCGTGCTTCAATAATGGAACGCATAGTCGTGATAGTGGCAAAGTCCCCATGTTGAAGCCCGAGTTCAGCCGCCATTTCCGGCGACACCTCGCAGAACAGCTCAGGTTGCAACTCCGCAAGGTGGCTGAGAGTGCGCGTCATGCCGCCTGCAGTGTGGTGTTCGGTTAACCGATAGGTCGTAAGGATGTAAGGGAACCTGGGATCGGCCAGATTGGCGTATGGATTGTCGGGACGCTCGCGACGAAGCGCAGCCGGATCGGTATCCCGGTTCGGATACAGCGGATTTGAGAATGGCGACTCCAGCGGCTCGTAGTGCGCGGGCAGAGGGCCGTCTTTCAATCCGCTGCTCACATAAATCCAGCCGACTCCGTCAGGATGCAGGATGAAAGGTTTATCGCCCGCCAGTGCTGCATCTCCTTCGGCATCGGCAGAAGGTTTGTAATCCGGCGGTTTGTCTTTGGTGAAATCTGGGTTATCGAGTCCTGTCCATTCCTTTTTGGCGGCATCCCACCAGATCAGCTTCTTGCGCTCGCTCCACGGCTTTCCGTCAGGTCGCGCTGAGGCACGGTTATAAATGATGCGACGGTCGGATGGCCATGCATAGCCCCAGCCGTGACCATACAAGTCCTGAGGCTTGCGCTCATTCGCCCTGTTCTTGTCCACAGCAGGAAAACACCCTGAATAGATCCATGCGCCACAGGCCGTTGACCCATCTGCCTTCAAGTCTCTGTAGCCTGCAACCAGCTTGTGGTCGGCTACAGTCCAGCCGTTGATTTCCATCAGCACTTCCTCGGCGCTGGGTTCAGAGTGTGGACCGTGCGTTGAATAGTTCCATGTGAGCGCGTTGAGCGGCGCACTGCGCGGGCTGGGGTCCTTTGCGGCTTTGGCTTTCAACAGGCGGCCCAGGTGATACATGAACCAGGTCTCACTGCGTGAATCGCCGGGGGGCTCGGCCCCCTGATTGTGAAATTGCAACAGCCTTTGCGTGTTGACAAAAGTGCCATTCTTTTCGGGAACTCCCGCGGCCGGCATTAAGAATACTTCCGTGGCGATGCTGTCCGGATTCAGCTCACCCCGCTTCACTTCCGGTGAGTTGTACCAAAAGGATGCAGGTTCGGTTTCCACCATCTCCCGGACCACCAGCCATTTCAGTTTGGCGAGGGCCTTGCGCTCCAGCCGTCCATTCGGCGCACCCACGGCCGGGTTCTGCCCCATGATGAATAGCCCGTCGAGTTTGCCATCCATCATGTCCAGCCAGAAACCGAAATGCGAATGATCGCCGGTTACGCGCGGAAGCCAGTCAAAGCAGTAGTCATTCTGCGCTGTGGCGGCATCGCCGTAATACGACTTGAGAAAGCTCACAATGTATTTATCGAAGTTGGCCCACCATCCTGAGCTTGCCCGGTGTTTGGTTATGTAATCTTTGAGGCTGTTGGCATCCTTGTTGAACATCGGCGTAGGCAGATAGCCCGGCAGAATGTCATAAAGAGTGGCAACATCAGTTGATCCCTGAATGGAGGCGTGACCGCGCAGCGCCAACACTCCACCGCCGGGACGGCCGACATTGCCCAGCAGCAGTTGCAGAATCGCAGCAGCGCGAATGATCTGGACGCCATTGGAATGCTGCGTCCATCCCACGGCATAGCAGATAGTTCCAGTTTTTTCCGCGCCGGAAGCTGAGCAGTACGTTTCAGCGATCCTGAAAAATACATCTTTGGAAATACCGCAGTATTGCTCCACCATTTCCGGGGTGTAGCGGCTGAAGTGCCGCTTTAGCACCTGATACACACACCTCGGGTGCTGTAGCGTGGGATCGGATTCATGTTCCTTCAGCTCCCCTGCTTCACCGCCCCGGTCTTTTCCGTGTCCGCCGCCATGTTCCTCATGACCGGCCAGGGGACCGGCAAATAACGCCCCTTTCTCGGGTGAACCTTCATAAAGCCACGAAGTTGGGTCGTATTGCTTCTTTTCCGCATCCCAACCGGAGAAATACCCGCCGAGGTCCTCCGTATCACGAAAATCTTCACGCAAAATGGTGGGAGCGTTTGTGTAAGCGACCACGTAGTCGCGGAATATCCTGTCATTGGTCAGAACATAGTTGATCAGTGCGCCCAGAAAGAGTACATCCGTCCCCGCACGCAAAGGAGCCCAGATGTCAGCCATAGCGGAGGTGCGGGTAAAACGGGGATCAACGTGAAGTATCTTTGCGCCATTCTTCTCCCGTGCTTCGATCACCCACTGGAATCCAACGGGATGATTTTCCGCCATGTTCGATCCCATGATGAGGATCGCATCAGCGTTGCTCAGGTCCTGCTGGGCGGTGGTAGCGCCCCCGCGACCGAATGAAGTGCCCAGACCGGGCACCGTAGAACTGTGTCATATTCGGGCCTGGTTGCTGATGCAGCTCATACCCAGGCCGCCCGTGAAGAGTTTCCGGATAAGGTAGTTCTCTTCGACATCGAGCGTTGCACCGCCTAAATGAGCGATGCCGAGCGTGTGCATTACAGATGCGCCGTCCTGCTTCTCAACGAAGGTGCGTTCGCGTGTTTCCCAAACGCGATCGGCGATCATGTTCATTGCCCTATCCAGTGGAATTTCTTCCCACTCGCGGGAGAAAGGCCTGCGATACTTGACTTTTGTCAGGCGCCCCGGATGAGTGTGAAGCTGGAACGTATCTGATCCCTTGGGGCAGAGTCGCCCGCGCGAGACCGGCGACTCGGGATCGCCTTCAATGGAAACCAGCTTATTGTCTTTGTGAAAGACCAACTGTCCGCAGCCGACGCCACAATACGGACAGATGGAGCGAGCCACTTTAATTCCATCCGTTTTGATTCTGGGTTCAAGCGTACGAGTCCGGCCAGACATCGCTTCAGGGCCGGTACCATCTCCGCCTGTTTTGATCTGTCGAACGACTGGCCAGCGCGAGAGCAGATCGCTGAGCATCTGTGCCTCCCTCAACGGAGTGTGAGTATTGACTGGATATTCAGGTTGCCTTCATGCGAAATGCTTGATTCTTTCCTTGCGCAGCTCTGCATTCGGGCGCGTGTGATAGTCCTCACAGACTCAGCCCATAATTTCGGCAACTAACTACTTTCTTAAACTCTTCCGTTAGGGAATAATGTTGCGCACCGTTTCCGGAGCATGAGCTGACTCCTTTAAGCGGAGGGCTCGCGTGGCGTTCGTCCCCAAGTTGCCGGAGCCGGACTTGGCGGCACTGAGACGCTGATCGGAAAATCCGAAAATGTGAGAAGCGTAAGCTGAATGAGGCAGCAAGAAAGCCGAAGGAGAACAGGCCTGTGATCGTTGGAGTTCCTAAAGAAACTTATCCAGGAGAGCGCCGGGTGGCCCTTACGCCTGCAGTGGTTCCTATGCTGGCGAAAGCGGGCCTCGAAGTGGTGTTGCAGGCCGGCGCTGGCGAGAGTGCAGGATATCCGGACGCGCAATATCAGGAAAAGGGCGCCAAGATCCTGCCCGACCGCGGCGCGGTGTTTGCGCAGTCGGATATCGTCGTGCAGGTGCTGTGCCACGGCGCCAATGACAAGACCGGAGCGGATGACCTTCCGCTGATGCGACGAGCGCAGGTGCTGATTGGGTTCCTGCGTCCGCTGGGCTCGCCGGATTCCGTGCAGCAGGTAGCGAAGACCGGCGTGAGCTCATATGCCGTGGAACTGATGCCACGCACCACGCGCGCGCAGAGCATGGACGCCTTATCGTCCATGGCGTCCATCGCTGGCTATAAAGCCGTGACAACGGTTGCTGATGAGTTGCCGCGAATTTTTCCCATGATGACGACGGCCGCGGGAACTATTACCCCATCGCGGGTTCTTGTGATCGGCGCCGGTGTTGCCGGACTGCAGGCCATTGCCACATCGAAGCGGCTGGGGGCAGTTGTTTCCGCTTATGACGTGCGCCCCGCAGTCAAGGAGCAGATACAAAGCCTGGGTGGAAGGTTTGTCGAACTGCCGCTTGAAACCGCAAACGCGCAAGACGCCGGGGGTTACGCGAAGGCCCAGGACGAGGCATTTTATGCCAGGCAGCGCGAGTTGCTGGGGAACGTAATCGCGGAGAGTGACGCGGTGATTACAACCGCGGCGGTTCCAGGCAAGAAGGCGCCGGTGCTCGTAACGGAAGCGATGGTCAAGCGCATGCCTCCTGGATCAGTCATCCTGGATTTGGCGGCGGAGCGCGGCGGGAACTGCGAACTGACGCAGGCGGGAGAGCGAATCCAGGCGCACGGTGTGACAATTCTGGGGCCCATCAATCTGGCCAGCGGCGCGCCGTATCATGCCAGCCAGATGTATGCCAAGAACCTGACAACGTTTCTCCAGAACCTGATCAAGGATGGGAAGGTACGTCCGCCGGAGAGCGACGACATTATTCGGGATACGCTGTTGACGCAAGGCGGGGAACTGGTAAATGCACGCGTGCGGGAAAGCCTGGGGCTGCCCGCGCTGGTAGCGCAGCAATCGAGCTAAAGGAGGAAAAGTGCCGGCGGATTTCATTTCCAATCTGTACGTTTTTATACTGGCGGGATTTGTGGGGTTTGAACTGATCAAGCGGGTCTCGCCGCTTCTGCACACGCCTCTCATGTCTCTGACCAACGCCCTCGATGCCATCGTGGTGGTGGCGGCGATCATTATTGCCGGGCGCCATGAAACGCCTTTGACTACAGCGCTGGGAGCGATCGCTGTGGCCGCGTCCTTCAGCAATATGGTTGGCGGATTCTTAATCACTGACCGCATGTTGCGCATGTTCAAGACGGGCAGGGCCAAAAAATGACCAACGCTTTTGCGCTGCAACAATACCTGGATTTTGCCTACATCGTTGCCGTTGTGCTCTTCATTTTGTCGCTGAAGTGGCTGAGTTCTCCGAGAACGGCGCGCTGGGGCGTAATCGGCGGAGAAATTGGCGCTGCCCTGGCGGTTGGCGCAACCCTCTACAACCCGGAACTGGTCCAGTACAAGTGGATTGTAATCTGCCTGATCATCGGCGCCGGCGTGGGCATCCCCCTTGGCATGGTGAAGATGACGGCGGTGCCGCAGCGAACTGCCTTGAGCCACGCCTTTGGCGCGGCATCGGCGGCCATGATCGGCATCGCCGAATATTACGTGAACACGGCGCAGTTGACCCGGTTTGAGATGGGCGAGATTGCGCTGGAAGTGATTATCGGGTCGCTGACTTTCACCGGCAGCTTGATCGCAGCCGGGAAGCTGCAGGAAATTCTTCCCCAGCGGCCGATTGTCTATCGCGGACAGAACATTGTCAGCTTGTCGATCCTGGCTGCGGCTTTGGTGCTGGCAATCGCCCTGGTGGTTAATCCGGCACAGGCGGCATTGTTCCCTGCGATGGTCGGAATCGCGCTGATCTTCGGAATCATGCTGGTGACGCCAATCGGCGGCGCGGACATGCCGACGGTGATCTCGCTGTTGAACTCATACGCCGGATTCTCCGCAGCTCTGTTGGGGTTCGTGCTGAACAGCAAGGTGCTGGTCGTAGCCGGCGCGCTCGACGGCTCTTCCGGTTTCATCCTTTCGGTCATCATGTGCAAGGCCATGAACCGCTCGTTTACCAACGTGATGTTCGGGGCCTTCGGACAGGTGCAGGCGGGTGGAGCGAAAGAGAAAGAAGATCGAGTCGTGCGCAGCGCAACCGCAGAAGAAGCGGCATCGATTTTGGAAGCGGCCAGCAGGGTGGTTGTGGTTCCCGGCTACGGCATGGCGGTGGCCCAAGCCCAGCATAAAGTACGCGAACTGTATGACACGCTCACGAAACGTGGCGTGGATGTGCAATTTGCGATCCACCCGGTCGCAGGACGCATGCCCGGGCATATGAACGTGCTCCTGGCCGAGGCGGATGTTCCTTACGACCATCTGAAAGAGATGGACGAGATCAACGGCGACTTCCCCCAGGTGGACGTAGCGCTGATTATCGGCGCGAATGACGTTACCAACCCCGCGGCAAAAACAGATAAAAGCAGTCCGATTTACGGCATGCCTGTGCTGGATGTGGAAAAATCGCACACAGTCATGGTGATCAAGCGCAGCATGAATCCGGGCTTTGCGGGAATCGACAATCCGCTCTACTACATGGACAACACGCTCATGCTGTTCGGCGACGCCAAGGCGTTCGTCAGTAACATTGTCAAGGAGCTGGGCGCCGTGAAGGAGGTAGGCGCCTCACACTGAGGAATGCCTGCTTTCGTAGGAGCCTCCGCAAGGCGTACGAAGACGGATTTAAGAAAGGGCTTTTCCCGGCGGTCACCCCGGCCGCCGGTTTTTCTCGCGCGAAGGCGGGCTGCGGCATTCCGCCATGAAAAGGTAAAATGGATTTCACGAATCCATTGTGTGGAGGAAGCCACTGTGCCAGGTATTGTTGTTCAAGAACTTGCCGCCCGCCTGCGATGTTGCGGCGAAGGAGATTTTTCCAACGTTGCACACATCCGCCAGATTCTCCGCGACAACCCAGTTGATCCCGAATCCATTGAGCGCTACCTGGTCTGGGACCGGCAGCACTACACACGAAATCTCATCGACAAGACGCCACTCTTTGAGTTGATGGCCATCTGCTGGGAGGTCGGGCAGGGAAGTTCCATTCACAATCACAAAGACCAGAACTGCTGGATGGCAGCGCCCATGGGCCGACTGCTGGTGCAGAACTACCGCGTGCTGCGGCAGGACGTTGCGGCGGGGAGCTGCGACCTCGAGCCAACCGACATCGTTGAGATGAACGCGATGAATCCGTGCGCGGTGGATCCGGCCGAGCCGGTTCACCGAGTCTACAATCCGGCCGAGTTCAAGCAGCGCGCCGTCAGCCTGCACGTGTACTCGCGTCCTTACGACAGTTGCATGGTGTATGACGACCAGAAGCACAAGTGTGGAGAAATCAGGCTGAGCTATACGTCAGAGTACGGGCTGGCGCACAGATAAGCTGCTCACGGTCGCAGTACTTGGCCGTCTGAACGTGAAGCACTCGTCGTGTGATCAAAGATCGTTAACTCCTGATGTTCGCAGACCGCACCAACTGGAATCTCAAAAGCAACCGGCTGGCCGAAGCCGTAGCGCGCTTTCGCGCCAGCGGGGAGAAGCTGCTCGACCTGACTGCTTCCAACCCCACGGAGTGCGGATTCCATTACGACGGCG
>DATNDP010000269.1:0-4656 GCA_035553195.1 Candidatus Acidiferrales bacterium | reverse complement strand
CGAAGCGCCGTCATGGGCTCAACCTGGGTCGCCCGCCTGGCCGGAACGGCGCATGCCAAGAGCGAAATCAGGGTAAGAATCGCAGCGCACGACAAGAGCAGCATACTCTCAGCCGCTTTGACTCCGTATAAGACGTAGATGCTGCCCAGAGAGCGCACCAGAGCCACCGCCAGGGGAATGCCGGCAGCAATGCCGATCAGCGTCAGGAGTGCCCCTCGTTTCAAGACCAATCTCATCACTCTGGTTCTGTCGGCTCCCAGGGCCATGCGGATCCCAACTTCCTGCCGTCGCTCAGCTACGGAACAAGCCATGACGCCATAGACACCAACTCCGGCCAGGACCAGAGCAAGCAGTCCAAAGGCAGCAATAAAGTTGCCGACGCCCTGCAGACCCGCAATTCCATCGGCTATCGCCTGTTTCAAGCTTTCCACTTCGTAGACCGGCAGTTCGCCATCGAGTTGAGCAACGCTCTTGCGCACATGTGGCACGAGCGAGAGCGGATCAGCTGTTGTGCGTATCGCGAAGAGCGTGCTCACCATCGGCGCCTGCGTGAACGGGCGGTAGAGGGTGTATTCAGGAGCTTCATCGGTCCAGTCGTAGCGCACATCTCCGGCGACGCCCACAATCTCCATCCATCTGCTCCCCTGCGCGTCTTCAATCTTCAGGCGCTTTCCTATGGCATCGCTTCCGGGGAAGAAGCGCCGCGCCAGCCGCTCGTTGATGACTGTCACCGGAACGGCACCGGTTACGTCTGCGCGTGTAAACCTGCGCCCTCGGAGCAGCGGAATTCGCAAAACATCAAAGTAATCCGAGCTGATGCTCTGAAGAATTCCACCCGGCAGATCTTCGGGCTTGAGTTCCTGCTGGCGCTCGGTGCGGAATCGTGTCCACACAACTCCATTGTTGCTCAGCGGAGTCGTGGTAAACACGGCGGCCGCCTGCGTTCCTGGCATGGCTGCGAGCTTCTCCAGCGCCGCGCTATAGAGTTCCGCTTTCCGCTGCTGGTCCGGATAGTGCGACGCAGGCAGTGTGACAGCGAAGGTAAGAACCTGCTCGGGAGCAAAGGAACGCGAGGCTGAAGCCATGCTCTGGAAGCCGCGCAGCGTCAGGATGGTGCCTCCCAGCAGGGCCAGAGCCATGGCAACCTGGGCGGCAACCAGCCCGCTCCGCAAGCGATGCTGAGAGCGTCCCGAGGAACTTTTTACGCCATCCTTCAACCCGTGCGTCACATCGGGCTTGCTGGCTTGAATCGCGGGAACCAGGCCGGACGCCAACACGGTGAACAGCGCTATAGCCACTATGACCAATAAAGCACGATGGTCCACTCGCATCTCGTTCAGTCCGGCAACGATTCGCAGCATGACGGGCGGTGCGCTCGCCACCTGGTAAGCAATCATCCATCGGGCCATCACGAATGCGGCCACGGCGCCCAGGCCGCCCAACAACAAATTTTCCGCCAAAAGCTGCCCCATGAGCCGCCCTCGCCGCGCTCCTAGAGCGGCGCGTACCGCCATTTCGCGGCTGCGCACCGTGCTGCGCGAGAGCTGAAGGTTGGCCACGTTCGCGCAGGCCAGCAACAGCACCAGCAAGGCCGAGATAAAGAGCAGCTCAGCCATCGGCAGCATCAAGGTCCCGTTCACCACCAGCCGCAAAGGCCGCAACTGCACGCCCACGTCTTTGTTTGTTGTGGGATACTGCGCGGCGAGGGCCTGGGCTTCGGCTTCCATCTCCTGCTGCGCCTGCTCCACGGTGACGCCGGGCTTGAGCCGTCCGAAAACCTCAAGCTGAGCCTTGCTCCGGTCGGTGGTTTCGTTACTAGTCCACTCGATCGGTATCCACAGTTCAGCTCCGCCGGGGAAGATAAGCTTCTTGTCCATCACGCCGATGATGGTGTACGGCTTTCCATTCAACTGGAAGTCACTGCCGATCACGTGCGTCTCAGCTCCGAACCGGCGCACCCAAAGCCCATAGCTTAGAACCGCCACATTCGCCCGGCCTGCCAGTTCTTCGTCTGCTGAAAACGTGCGGCCCGCAATCGGATTGAGCCGAATCGTCGAAAAGAAGTTCGCGGAAACTCTTGCACCGCTGACTCTCTCAGGCGTCGGTCCGCCGCTGATGTTGAAATCGGCGGACGAATAAGCGGAGAGATTTTCTAAGCTATGCGTCCGCTGCTGGTAGTCGCGGAAGTCCGCCGGGCTCATGTTTCTTCCCGCTGAGCTGTTGCCGTAACGTACAAACACCGTGACAAGCCGTTCGAGTTGAGGAAACGGCAGCGGACGCAGTAACAGCGCTTCCGCCAAACTGAACACCGCCGTATTAGCTCCGATGCCCAGCGCCAGCGTGATCACCGCAACCGCCGTGAAGCCGGGGACGCGTCGCAGCATGCGCCAACCGAAGCGCACATCCTGGAGAAATGTTGCCGGCAGATGACTCCAATGGACTCGATGGACGGATTCTCTTGTCTGCTGCACGCCGCCAAAAGCGATCAGCGCCTGGCGATGGGCTTCGTCAGACGGCATTCCCTCGGCAATCTTCTTCTGCGTCTCCGCTTCGATGTGGAACGCCAATTCGTCCCGCAGGTCGTCATCGTTTCGTTTACCCCGAAACAACTGCCGCAATCTCATGAAGACTGACATATAACGCTCCCGGAGCTTACTCGTATCTGAGCGCTACTAGAGGATCCACCTTTGTCGCCCGACGCGCCGGCAGCCAGCACGCGACAAGGCTGACCAGCAGCAGAATCAATGCGACTCCGATCAGCGTAGCCGGATCTCCTGCGTGGACGCCGTATAACTGGCTCTGCAGCAGCCGTGATACTCCGAATGAGGCGCCGCACCCGATGACGGCGCCAATCAGCGCGAGCAGCACTCCGTGGCGCACCACCATGCTCAGCACATGCCGGCTCTGCGCGCCAACCGCCATTCTTATGCCAATTTCGCGCGTACGCCGAGTCACCTCATAGGATAGGAGGCCATAGATCCCCGCGCACGCAAGGACCAGCGCGAGGGCAGCAAAGAAGCTGGAGAGCTGGGCCAGCAGCTTTTCCATGAATACCTGCTGATCGATCTGTTCAGATTCGGTGGCGACCCGATACATGGCCAGGTTGGAATCGCGGTGCGTAAGAATGTCGCGAATGGCGCTCACAAGCTGCTTCGGATCGCCCGAGGAGCGGATGGAGAACCCGGCATTCCCGACCCATGGCATGTACATGGTGGGCGCAATATCGCTGCGGAGATCGTAATACTTTGCATCTCCGGCCACTCCCACGATCACCCAGCCTGGCCCGCGGGGCTTGCCCGCTTCCTCCGGCAGGCTTTCCTCTATGTGCTGTCCCAGCGGGTTCCTTCCCGGAAGGAAGCGCTTCACGAACGTCTCATTCACTATCACCGGGAGCGGAGGCGCTTTCGGGTCCGCGCCTTTACCCGGAGCCAGCGCAGCTCGCGCCGCTTGAATGGCAAAATCAGGCTCCTGGAAGTCGCGCCCGAGTTTCAAGGGGAGCCGCATCACATGAAAGAAATTCGGCCCGACCGGAAAGACGTCGGCATCAGCCTTGGTGCTGTCGGCCGTACCCGGCGGATGAAAATCCGTGTCCCACTCGCTGTTCCCCAGTAGGCTGGTCCACGAATATGTAACCGACTGCACGCCGGGCAGCGCGGCGAAGCGTTGTTGCAAATCACGGTAGAGACCGTCGAGTTGCGCGGGTTTATAACCTGCCTGCTGCGGGTTTAAGGAGAAGACAAGCACGTTGGTCGGATCAAATCCCAGATCAACGCTCTTGAGGTTCCTGAGAGTTCGCACCAGCAACCCCGCACTCACCAGAGTGACGATTGCCAGCATCACCTGCACGACCACCAGCGCGTTGCCCATGCTGTACCAGCGGCGGCGCGAATCGGAAATATCAATGGCGCCACTGCCGGACTTCAATGCCGGGGTAAGGTCCACACGCAGGCTGCGCAAAATGGGAGCCAGCCCGAAGAGGATGGCGGTGGCAACGGAGACCGCCAGCGTGAAAGCGAGCACGCGGCCATCAAGCTGCGGAGTCAGAGAACGTGGCGAGTCCGAGTGGTGAGAAAGCAGTAGCCAAAGCCGCGCTCCCCATCTCCCAATCAGGATTCCCAAAGCGCCGCCGGCCAGCGAGAGCATGAGACTCTCCATCAGCAATTGTGAAACCAGGCGCGAGCGCTTCGCGCCCAGCGTGAGCCGCACGGCCATCTCCCGCGTCCGTCCTGTAGCGCGCGCCAGCAATAGCCCGCCGATATTGGCGCAGGCAATCAAGAGAACCAGAGCCACAGCGCCCATCAGGATAAACAGTGGCTGCGCGGCCCGGCCGCGCTGTCCTAATGCTTGCTGGGCCGGCGCGAGTTCAAGCCAAGCGTCGTCCTCCGGTTTGAAAAGTGGTTTACCACCATTTTCTGTTTCGTTGCGGAACAGCAGGTTGAGCGCAGCCTGCGCCTGTGTTGCCGGAACACCGGGCTTCAGACGGCCCACAATAGCAAGCCACCACGCTCCCGCATCTTCAAACTCAGGCGTCCATCGCGGAACCAGACGCGCCCTCGCAGCGAGCGGCAGCCATACATCCGGGCGACTCGCGGGCACAAACCCCTCGAAATCCTTTTCTGTCACACCGACGATGGTGAAAGGCAGATTGTTGAGGCG
>DATNDP010000268.1:0-3814 GCA_035553195.1 Candidatus Acidiferrales bacterium | reverse complement strand
CAGATTTTCGTCGAGATCGCCTCCGTGGTAGTCGATCAGGTAATCGCACCGTTTTACCACCTGCTTTGTGATCGCCCAGGATACTCGATCAGTCTGCGTGCCGTTGGGATTGCCGGGATAAAACCGGTTCATGCTCTTGCCGTCCACGGGATTGACGTGCGGCACCTTCTGCTCGAATGAGGGGATGTTCACCAGCGGAACAATGATGACCGTCCCTGAAATCTGCGCCGGATCAAGAGATTGAATTAGTTTTTCGAGAGCGATAATGGACGCATATTCTGTGCCATGCAAACCCGAGACCAGAGCCAGCACGGGACCGGGCTTTGTGCCATGAAATACGGCCACAGGAATCGATGTGGCGGGATCATTGTGCGCGGGCACATCGATAGTGCCAAAGGCCTTCTGACCTGGCGCTGCCGCAGCCGTGCCTACCGTAAAAGTTGATTGCGCGCATACCATAGACACCATAAACAGCGAAACGAGAAGCACAGAAAAGCAGGATCTCATAGCGGCAGAGAGTATAAGAGGAATCCTCAGAAACGTCGATCCTGCACAGAATTGCGGGCTTCCCAATCCGCTACTTCTCGTCAGTCGATTCGGAGGAATTCGTTGATGTGTTTTCCGTTTTCTCGGCTTCGCCCGCTTGCTTCTTCTTGGCTACCTTGGCTTTTTTGGCGGCCTGTTCTGCCCAGTATTTTTCCAGTTCACGCCTGTTCTTGTTCTTCATGGAAACAGAATGCCACATTCGCGGCAGCCGATGCGAATAGCATTTTGATTTCGCAGCAGTGTCACACGGCGTGCAGTCGTATAGGCACGCCCGGATTTGGACGCAATGTGACGGAGGGCTCTGCCGTGATTGCCGCTGGATTCACTGCCAACTCTACGCGGAAGCGCTGGAGCAATAAAGCCAAAACCACCAAAATCTCTGTCATGGCGAAATTCAAGCCGACGCAGGTGCGCGGCCCGGCGCCGAACGGCAGATAAGTGCCGCGCCGCCGGCTTGCAGCATTCTGGGGCAGGAACCTCTCCGGACAGAAGTTTTCCGGCTGGTCCCACCAGTGAGGATGGCGATGAGTGACGTACGGAAAGATCAGGATCTCCGATCCCGCTGGAATGTGGAACTCACCGATCACATCATCCGATACAGCCGTCCGCGAGAGTACCCAGACAGGCGGATACAAGCGCATAGTTTCTTCCACAACCATGCGCAGGTAGCGCAGGCGCGAGAGATCTTCGTACCCCGGCGCACGGCCGTTAAGGAACGCGAGCTCAGCCGTGATCTGCTCAACAATTTCCGGACGGGTCGAGATCAAGTAGAGCACCCATGCCAGTACCAACGTTGTGGTCTCATGACCGGCGGTGAGCAGCGTGGCCACTTCGTCACGCAACTGTTTCGCCGGCATAGATGCGCCGCTTTCGTCCTGAGCCTGCATCAGTAATGTGAGCAGGTCATGCACAGGCTCGGCGGAACGGCGTCGTTCCGTGATGATCCGGTCAACCACCGCATGAAATCCGGCCAGGGAAGCCTGGTGCCGGCGATTGCCGGGCGTGGGGAACCACTGCGGGATCCGCACAATGGACCAGGCGCGCTCTACCGAGTAGTTCCGGCCAACAGTCAAAGCCTGCTGAATGCAGTCGAGGTCGGAATCGAGACTTGTCGTAAACAAGGCATGGCTCACGATATTGAGGGTGAGACGCATCAGCTCAGGCAGGACGTCAAAGGCATCACCGCGACGCGCGCGTTCTGGCCATTGTTCCAACATGGCCTCCGATTGCTGCTGCATGATGCGCATGAATTGAGCGATCTGGTTACTCTGAAAGGCCGGCTGCGTCATTCTGCGCTGCCGTTGCCAGAGAGCGCCTTCACTGGTCAGCAGACCCTCGCCGAGCGAAAGTTTCAGGATGCGGTAATCGCGTCCCTTGCGATAGTTTGAAGCGTTGGTCTGAAGCACGTGCTGGATGTGTTCCGGGTTCGTGATCTGGTGCGTGATCCAGAGCCCTCGATAGCGGACAACATCGCCGAACCGGAGCGTGTAACGAAGGAAACTTCCCAGAGGATCTTTGCGGAACTCGCGTGTATCGGTAAGAAATGAAGTGAGACTGGGCCCGGGAGCGTTCCTGGCCTGCAACTGAGTGGGAGACGCCACTCGGCCATTTTACTTCAAGCACCATGGGGGCGCAGATTGAGGGCGGTGGAACACGACTGTGCTAGTACGCTAATTCTGGCCGAAAGCTGCTTGGAACCGGTTAACTGTTCGGCAACGAACACCACCTGCCGAATGTGAACAGTTGCTTGCCTAATCCTCCCCATCGCTTGTTTACCTGGTGCCGCGTCGAATCAAGGACTTGCAAGGGTATGTCTTTGTGGTAACTCGCGTGCTTTCAAATCCGCAGGATCAGCGTCTATTTAAAAGCGGTGATTTCTGCGCTGGAAGAATAGAGCTCGTCATTGGAAATGCTGAAAGGCCTTTCATTAAGGATTGTTAATTATGTTTGGTAATAGAAGCAATTACGTTCTGGATAGTTTCTGGTTTCGAATTGGTCTTACAGCGGCGATCTTCGCGTTTTGGGCTGGCGCAGGTTATTTCCTGCTGGCTATTTCCTGACGCGATGAGCTGCAAGATCCGGCCGTATTTCGCAATCATGGAGTGAGGGCATGGATGCGCGGCCCTCGGCCAGTTGCCGTGTACGCAGCACGGTGGCGCGGCAGAGCGTGCCAAGTCCATGACCATGGTCATACGACGAATTCGGCAGGATGGGTCGCATGGGCGCAGGAAGCGGTAAAACCCGGCAGGGCAGCGCAGTCCCGTACCGGGGCATCTCCATCTGCTGAAAGCGCCCATCGCGGCTTCCATTTTCATCCTTTACTCCGGATAATCTGCAGGAGTGCCTTTTCGTTACATTCTGTTCAACAAGCCTTATGGCGTGCTGAGCCAGTTTTCCGGCGAACGCGAAACACTGCGCAAGTTCGTTCCAGTGAAAAATGTATATCCAGTCGGCCGCCTGGATCACGATAGTGAAGGTCTTCTGCTGCTGACCGATGATGGCCCCTTGCAGCACCGTTTGAGCGATCCACGCTTCGAGCACCCCCGAACCTACTGGGTGCAGGTGGAGCGCGTCCCCTGCGAAGAAGCACTGCGCCGCTTGCGACAGGGTGTGACCATCCAGGGCTACCAAACCAGGCCAGCGCGTGTTCACCTGCTCGACGTCGAACCGGAGCTTCCACCGCGATATCCGCCGATTCGCTTCAGAAAAACCGTTCCTACCGCCTGGATAGAAATCACGTTACACGAGGGCCGCAATCGTCAGGTGCGAAGGATGACAGCAGCGGTTGGGCATTCAACCCTGCGCCTGGTACGAATTGCTATTGGCAGCTTGCGACTGGATGCGCTCGCGCCGGGCGAGTGGCGCGACTTGACTCCCGCCGAGATTGCCTTGCTGAGGCGGTAAGACCGACTGCAGACTCGTATCACGATGTGGTAAACTCCTGGCCGTTTTGGGGCGGCCGCAAGCCCAGGGACCGCCATCATGCCTCACTCCGGAGGTTTCCATGAATAAGTATTTCCTCGTTCTTGCCGCCTTTGCTGCTTTTGCCCTGACTCTGCAGGCGCAGACAACGAAAGCTTGTCTCGCTCATCATCCTCTGTATATTGGCGGTCAATTTGAGGTGACGTATTCGCAAGGCTGTACCGGTCACGATGAACCTGAAATCATGCCGGTCTCCAGCGCTGCCGGTTCGGCACGCGACCTCACCTGGACGGTTGTGTTGCCTGGCGATGGGCGGCACGATGTTTCCGATGTCGGACCGACATTC
>DATNDP010000267.1:0-7431 GCA_035553195.1 Candidatus Acidiferrales bacterium | reverse complement strand
CAATGTGGACCTGCAGCTCATAGTGGCCGTGGGCCAGCCGCCTCACGAACACTGCATCATCGAAGTCACGAGCGGTCTCTCCGTCGATAGTCACGATCGGCAGTTCGCGGTAATCGCGGCGGCGGGCGATCTCTGAGCCCGGAACCACCGGGCTGATTTCCTGCGCCTCTTCGAGCACTTCCGGCGGAAATACGTGCCGGATGTGGTGTTTGCGGATCATGATTTCCACATCGACGCCGAAGTCATCTTCATAGCCCAGAATCTCCAATACTCGGCCGCGCGGCTCGTGCGTGGCAGAAGGGAACTGGATGATCTCGATTTCGACAACGACGTTTTCCAGATCGTCCCAGTCGCTTTTGCGAAGTGCTTCCTTCCCTAGCACACGGTGCGGAGTGTGGAGGCGGGGATGGTGAGAGGAGGGAGCCTTATCTGAGCCCTGGGTTCTATCATGTACTTCGTGCGGTTGCCCCTGACCCCCACGAGGTTTGTGTGGCACAGCCGCCTCCGGCTGTGCAGTAAGACCAGCACTATCCTGATAAGCATCCTCCTGAAATTCCTTGAGAGGACCACGTTTAGGCACAGACAAGAGTGTCTGTGACACACGAGCCTCATGAGTGCGACCGTGCTCTTTACCCAAAGTTCCCTTACCCTCATGTCCATGCACAGCCGAGGGCGGCTGTGCCACAGCTTTATCTAGGGATGCGGAAGGATGTTTAAGATCCCTATCCTCCGGCGATGGCGGAAACTCGTCTTCCGCTTTGGGGTACTCCATCCCATGGGGGATGATGATCTCCATCCCGATCTTCTCGTCAAAAGGTTTCACGTAGTTGTGGCGGTCGCCGTAATGGAAAATGCCGACAACAGTTTCCTGTTCCCGCTCGGTTACGCGGAGAATGCGGCCTTCGCCCTTGCCGTCGGGGCGTATGCGTCCGAGCTCGACCAGGACCTGATCGCCGTGCATGGCATTCCCGATTTCAGGAGGCGGGATGAAGATATCGCCCAGCAGCTTGCCGCGCGCCCGGGCGGGAAGCGAGTCGGGGTCAGGGGTGACGAAGCCGTAGCCGTCGCGGTGCATGTGCAGCTTGCCCACGACCAGATCCTGCGAGGACGTCGATGTCGGCAATCCCCACCGCTCTTTGCCGATCGCGACCAGCTTTTTGTGGCGCGTCATATCGCGCAGGAGTTGTTCCACAGGCCGGCGATCTTTCCCGCGTATTCCGAGGTCGTGCAGAATCTGCTTATAGCCGGCCATGTGCCGCGGCTGCTTGGAAATGTAGCGAAGGATTTCCTGCTCAGTGATCATTGCGAATTCAGATGCTTGAATGGGTTGTAAGCCACTTTGTCATTGATGATGACACAGTAGATCTGGGCTGGATTCCACGTGAGAGGCCAGTCCTGGCGGGTTCTTTGGGGCTCGTTTGCAGCTTCGCCATTTGGGCCAGCTCTCGGGAGCAGCTCATGACCGCAGTGCTGGCAACGTGGCTTGGAACCGGCGCGGAAACGAGCCCCGCAGGAACAGGGCTGAAGTAGATCCTCTATTTCGTTCGGAATCTCACCTGCGACGAGTTTCGCGACGGCGGGGTGGCGGGTCAGCGGCGTTCCCCAGAAATCCAGAATCGCAGTAGTTCCACACCTCGAACAATAGGCGTAAAAGGAATTGTTGAAGCCGTTGTGAATCGGATACCAATAGAAGGCCTGCCCGCAGCTCTCGCACTGTCCGGAGTATTGCTCGCGTGACATCGCTTAATCCCTCTAACCTATCCTAAGCGCGAATGGATTTTTTAACTAAGGGGCATGCCCGATATAAGAATTCCCAGAGTAGAAGGAATAATTACACCTGTCATTGCGGTGTGTCTGAGCGCATGGGCGCGGACAGACCGCAGGAAAGCAGCGCCAATCCAGCAATTTTGGAATTGTCGCGGACAGCCACGAATTGGTAACAAACGTGCCATGGCCCCTTTGGTTGTCCCCCAGAGTGCGAGTTTTGAATCATCAGCAGGCGGAGTAGTGCCTGCGCGCTGCAACAACCAAACGCGAAAGGAATTACTTGAATGTGGAAGCCTGCTAGCACCACTAGCCCGAATCCAAATCCGAGCACGAACAAACCCACCACAACCCCGGAACCGGAGAAACCAGTTATGAGCACGACACCCACATTTTCCAGCGAGCCGACGCCGGCCGCCGCGCCTCGCAACGCCGTAGTCAATAGCCAGGAGCAGGCCACCATCGGCAAGTCTCTTGTGATCAAGGGCGAAGTCACCGGCTCCGAGTCGCTGTACATCGACGGCCGCGTGGAAGGCGCCATCAATCTTCCCGGAAACCGCGTTACCGTCGGGCGCAACGGACAGATCCAGGCCAACATCAATGCCAAAGAGCTTGTGGTGCTCGGCAAAGTAAAGGGCAACATCACCGCCAGCGACCGCGTCGACATCCGCAACGAAGGATCCCTGGCCGGCGACGTAATTTGCCAGCGCATCAGCATTGAGGATGGCGCCTACTTCAAGGGCTCCATTGACATCCGCAAGGCCAACACCAAGGAAATGAACGGCGCAGCCACCACCACTTCGAGCAAGGCAGAAGAACAGACCAGATTGACTGCCGCTAGCGCCTAATCCTGGCCGGTATTGCGCGCTGTTGACGCAACGCCACCATTGCACTTTTTGACAGGGTGCTCCTTCGCCGGAGCACCCTGCAGCAATCCAGAAGCTCTCATGGTTAACAAGATCCTCCAGTTGCTCTCAATCCGCTGCTCCCACCGCAAGATTTCCCAGCCGTTCGCGGCATCGTCACCCGTTCCCATCCGGCGCGCCGTCAACTCGCAGTGGGATACTCCCGCCGCGCCTTCACGGCATTATGTGGTCTGCCTCGACTGCGGCCACAAGCTGGAATATGACTGGGAGAACATGCGGGTGGTCGAGAAGTAATCTGCAGCGTTTCCCGGCGCGCTGCGCTGGTCCCGGCAGATTTGCCGTGCGAAATCCTCTACGCCGATTCAAAGCTGGCGCTCAATTCCTAATTCCAGCAGCGTAGATCATTTTCAAAAAAGGATTTGAGTTCTTTTGTTCCTGTTAGTCGTAAATTTTATTTTCGCCACCGACATCTCTTCTCTCTACGTGCGCCTGTGTTCGTATGCTGCTCGCGTGTTCGCTCCAGCGCGGCTCTATCCTCTAAGCGCGAGCAGCCGGCGCTGCAGACTCCGGGCCTCATCAATGCCCAGCGCTACCGTCAGAAGCAGGTAGGCCACGCCGTAGGGCAGCAGGACCTCGACTGCGGCGAGCAGCGGCCGGTGCGGATGCAGCAGGATCTGGACCGCCCATGCCAGCATGGCGGCCACCCCGGCCGCGAACCATAGCCGCATGAAATAGGCCACCGGCGATTCGATTTCGCCGATTTTCCGGTTCATGCCACGGCGCAGCAACAGAAATTCCAGCCATGCTGCAAATCCGGCCGACGCCGCCAAGCCGATTGCACCCCAACGTGGATCGACACCGAGTAATCTGGTTAGCACCGGATGCCCCGCCGGCAGCGCGCAAAAGCACCCCAGCACGCTCGTCAGCACGATTCGCATAATGGCATAGCGCATGGGCGTGCGGGTATCCCGCAACGCATAGTAGGCTGAAGAGTACAGTCGGCCGACTGTGGCTGCCACCAGGCCCACCGCGGAGCCGGCCAGAATGCCCCAGACGTAGTCGGTGTCTCTGCCGGTGAACCGTCCTCGCTGGAAGATGGCCGCCGCAACCACATTGCCGAGCGCAAAAAACGCCATCGCGGAAGGCACGACGAAAAATCCGATTCGCCTGGTACTGGAGATGATCCGTCGCCGCAGCGTCTCCGCGACCTCGCGCTCGCTTCCCAGCGCACTCGACATGCCCGGCAATTCCGCCACAGAGATGGACATGCCGAACAGGCTCACGGGCAGAAGATAAAGGATCTGCGCGTAGGAAAGCGCCGCCACGGCACTGGTGGGCAGAAAGCTGGCCAGCAGATTGTCCACGTACGCGCTCAATTGGATGACGCCTCGGCTGATGAACACCGGGACAAAGTTCCTGACCACGGTGCGAATGTTTTCGCCCAGCGAATTGAAGAAAAACTTCAGCCGGGGAGCAAGCCGCAGGACCACCGGTAGCTGCACCAGGAACTGCAGGGCGCTTCCTACAACCGACGCCCATGCCGCATACGCCGCAAGCTGCGCCAGCCCTGATCTGCGCCCGAACACCACCAGGCTGGTAATGATGGCAATGTTCCACATGACCGGCGATACGTAGGACAAGAAAAACTTGCGATGGCTGTTGAGGATCCCGAGACACCAAGCCGAAAGCACCAGCAGTCCCACGCCGGGAAAGAAGATCCGCACCAGTTGGATGGTAAGCGGGCGCCGCGCATCGTGGAAGCCGGGAGCGATCAGGTCAATCAACCACGGTGTGGCCAGCACTCCAAGCAGCACCAGCACAGACGTGACAAGGGCCAGCAGCGAAAACACCGCTCCCGCCACGCGGCCTGATTCTTCTTCCTCACCCTGCGCCAGCAGCTTGGCATATACAGGGATGAACGAGGCGGACAGCACGCCCTCGCCAAACAGGTTTTGCAGGATGTTGGGAATGCGCAAGGCGGCGCGAAACGCATCGGCCGCGGGCGAGAGGCCGAAATAATAAGAGAACACGCTCTCCCGAACCAGGCCAAAAGTGCGGCTCAGGAAGATGCCTGCTGCCACCAGAAAGGCCGAGCGGCCAATATTTTCTGTGCGGGGTTGTGCGGGGCTGGTGGTCACACTCATTCAGTATTGCGAGTGTGTCACAGCCGGGCGCAACTGCGCAAATTGCGCCCTTAGACTCTCACCGGCAGATCTAGGAGTCTTTACTGAGCTGGCAAACGGGCCTCTTACGCTACGACTGCAGGCGAGGGAATGGGCCGCGAGTAGTCGCACTTCACCGCTGTCGGCGCTTCTTCCATCTCGGCGGCTTTGGCCTTCTTGCCTCGTTTCGGCTTGGGCGCTTCTTCTTCCTCCGCTGATCGTTTGGTGTTGTTCGGACATATGAGGAATGAACCCGACTTCAAGTGCTTTTCCAGCAGGTACGGGCTGCCGCACTCAGGGCATTGCTCCGCGACCGGCTTATAGGCGGAGGTGAAATCGCATTTTGGGTAGTTGGAGCAGCCGTAGAACGTGTTACCGCGACGGCGCGCCTTCTTTTCCACCAGCTCGCCATCCTTGCACTTGGGGCACTTCACGCCGATGAAATTCTGCTTGATGTACTTGCACTCGGGATAACCGCTGCAGGAGATGAATTCACCATAGCGCCCATGGCGCAGCACCATGTTGCGCCCACATTGCGGACATGTCTCTTCCAGAGGCACATCCGGCACGCGCTTGCCCTGGTCGAGACGACGCGTGGTCTTGCAATCCGGATATCCTGTGCAGGCCATGAACTGGCCGAACCGTCCGCGCTTGAGCACCATCACTCGGCCGCAGTTTTCGCAGTACTCATCCTGGCCCGTCTCCGGCATCTCCGCCGTGTCGAGTTCGGGCAGGTTGATGGGATTTTCCTTTGTAAAGGTGCAACTGTTCGGATCATCCTTCTTATATGCGCTGCAGGCATAGAATGAGCCGTGCTTGCCCCACTTGAGCACCAGTGGAGAGCCGCACCGCTCGCACTTTTCTTCTGTGGGCTTCTCCATCCTCTTGATGTTTTCCATGTGCTTCTGGGCATAGCGGAGGTCTTTCTCAAATTTCTTGTAGAAGTCGGCCAGCGCCTGAGTCCACTTCTCTTTGCCTTCTTCGATTTCGTCCAACTCCTCTTCGAGGCGCGCCGTGTACTGTGGATCAAAGATGTCGGCAAAATTCGCGACGAGCAGGTCGGTCACGACCAGCCCAATCTCCGTGGGGATGAACTTCCCGCCGGTTTTGGTTACGTACTGGCGCTCTTGAATTGTCGACAAAATCGTGGCGTAGGTTGAAGGACGGCCAATGCCACGCTCTTCCAGTTCCTTCACCAATGACGCTTCGTTATAGCGTGGCGGAGGCTCGGTGAAGTGCTGCTCGGGCTTCAATTCGCGCAACGTGAGCCTCTGGCCCACTTCCAGCGCTGGCAGCTTGTGCTTGAGCTCCTCGTCTTCTTCGTCCTTTGCTTCCTTGGATTCGACATAAACCTTCAGGAATCCCTCAAACTTGAGCACGGAGCCGGTGACGCGGAAGGTAAACGACTCATTTCCGGATTTGGCTTCAATGTCCACGCTCGTCTGGTCAAAAACCGCGGGCGTCATCTGCGAAGCGACGAAGCGCTGCCAGATCAGCTTGTAGACCTTGTATTCGTCCTCGCCGAGATACTTCTTGATCTCGTCCGGATGCCGGGCCACAGAAGTGGGACGTATGGCTTCATGCGCTTCCTGGGCTTCTTTCTTGGATTTGTAAACGTTCGGCGAATCCGGCAGAAAGTCTTTGCCGTAATTCCCGTCAATGTACTGCCGAACTTCCGCCAGCGCGTCATTGGAAACACGCACGGAATCAGTACGCATATAAGTAATGAGGCCGACCGAGCCTTCATCGCCCAGTTCCACACCCTCATAGAGGCGCTGGGCAATCATCATCATGCGTTTGACGCTGAAGCGCAGCTTGCGCGAGCCATCCTGCTGGAGCTTGCTGGTGGTGAAAGGCGGCGCCGGACTACGGCGGCGCTCTTTCTTCTCGACATTGCGGACGGCCCAATCCGCTTTTTCCAGCGCGGCGAGAATGTTTTTCGATTCTTCCTCGTTCGGGATCTCGGTTTTTTCATCTCCGCGCCCGATAAACCGCGCGTCAAACGCTGCGCCCTTTGGGGGGGCAAGGTGAGCATCAATGGTCCAGTATTCTTTCTTCTCGAACGCCTTGACCTCGCGTTCGCGTTCCACAATCAGGCGTAGAGCAACAGTTTGCACTCGTCCGGCGGAGAGCCCGCGACGAACCTTGTCCCACAGAAGTGGCGAGACCTGGTATCCGACAATGCGGTCGAGCACGCGGCGGGTCTGTTGCGCGTCCACCAGGTTGCGGTCGATATCGCGCGGATGCTGGAAAGCCTCCTGTACCGCCTTTTTGGTGATCTCGTTAAACGTGACGCGATGGACGGGAATGCCGCCCTTTTTCTTTTTCTTGCCGCCGCCGTCGATCAGTTCTTCGGCTAGATGGGCAGCGATGGCTTCGCCTTCGCGGTCGGGATCAGGCGCCAGGTAAATGGCGGCCGCATCTTTGGCCAGCTTTTTGAGCTTGGCGACAACTTTTTCTTTTCCGGGAATGATGTCGTAATCGGTGGAGAAATCTCCCTCGATGTCCACTCCCAGCTTGCTCTTGGGCAAGTCCTTGATGTGGCCCAGCGAGGCTTCCACCGAATAGTCCCTGCCCAGGTACTTATTGATGGTTTTCGCCTTGGCCGGCGATTCGACGATGACGAGTGATTTGGACAA
>DATNDP010000266.1:0-8876 GCA_035553195.1 Candidatus Acidiferrales bacterium | reverse complement strand
TCCCGCATATACCCGCCGGGTCAGATCGTATTCAGCCCCTTCTTCAAGGTGAATGACATTTCCCAGTGAAGTGAACGTGCGCGTAATCAAATCACTATCAGGAACGGTGTTGCTAATGCCGGCAGCAAGGAATGGAGCCAGGCGGCCAATTTTGCGGCGCAATCGATTCGTCCAATCCAGCGTGCGATGCCCGGTACTGAACCCCTTGCTTACACTCCCTGTGGGCGCCGACACGGTAAATGTAGTGCTGTAGTTGACCACCGGAGTCGGCGCATAAAGATCCACTCCAAAATAGACGTCGCCCGTCGCACTGCCGCTCAAATTCTCACCCGCCGCCGGGGCGGAGTCGTGAACAAAATACAGAGGCACGCCAACAAACACTCCGGCGTACTGATTGAAGTCATATCCCAGAGAGGAGTCGAGTTTCAGTAAAGTCTCCGACGAGGTGACGCTTCCGTGAAATTCCTCATATGAGTTGAAGCCCTTGAAAGGCTCAGGCGCCCGTCCCGTTCGCCTGCTGATTCCGCTGTCTTGATTCCCCTCGTCTTGCGCGGCCAGCGGGACAGGCGCGGCTGCGAAAAGCACGATCACGAGCGTCGAAAGCAGTGACAGGATCCGTTTCATCTTTGCCTCTTTTCTTTTTGCGCGGAAAGACGTGGACCTGGTCCTTTGACGTAACCGTTCGCGCGTCGTCCCAACGGGGTGGAGTGCAGAGACACAGGCATTGCCTGTGGCTCTGCGTTAGTTGGTTGGTTATTTCGCCGGGCTGGTCAGGCCCAGGGTTTTCCGTGGTCAGCCGTCATGCCGGTCATGATCATGACGGTCGTGGTGTTCGCGCTCGTGCTCGCGTTCTCTTTCCTGTTCGCGCTTCTCACGATCGCGCTCCCGTTCCACTTCACGTTCATGGTCGCGGTCGCGCCGCATCTCAACCCGGTCCCTGTCACGGTCGCGATCACGATCTCGATCCCTGTTTCGGTCTCGATCACGATCTCTGTCTCTGTCTCTGTCTCTGTCCCGATCCCGGTCCCGGTGGCTCGCCGAATGGCCGTGCGGCCCGTCCGCGAAGAGATACGGAGCGGAGACAGGGCTGGCTGATACCCCCACAATCAGGATCCAGGCAAATTGCCGTAATTTCCGTTGCATTGAATATTCCTTTCAGCATTGGATTTGGGCGATGTTTTTGGGCGATTTCACAACAACATGCTTCCATCTAAAAGCATCTTGCGTGCGCACTGTTAAAGCTGCGTTATTGGGTATGACAAGATGTGGATTGAAAGGGAACAGAGTACCTGCTGGATACAGGGGATCTTCCGGAGTTTTATGTTCCGCGTGAAACGCTGGCGGGTCTTAACTTAAGGAAGCATGGGAAACCTAGGGCGATTGGCCCCGTGCTTCTTCAGGGTTTCAAGGCTCACGGC
This sequence comes from Candidatus Acidiferrales bacterium, assembly GCA_035553195.1. Classification (GTDB taxonomy): domain Bacteria; phylum Acidobacteriota; class Terriglobia; order Terriglobales; family Acidobacteriaceae; genus Angelobacter. The sequence goes on along the minus strand of DATNDP010000266.1, from coordinate 7,458 downwards.
CTTGAAACCCGTGTTATTTTTGCTGCGGCACTTTCCTCCCCGTTCACACCTCAGGCACAATTGCAGTTGCGAGGGACGATCCATGCATATCATCCTGTTCTATGACGTGGTTGACGATTATGTGGAAAGGCGTGCGCAATTTCGCGAGCTTCATCTGAAGCATGCTCGCGCCGCTTTTGATCGCGGCGAACTCCTGCTCGGCGGCGCGCTGGCCGATCCTGTGGATGGCGCAGTGCTCGTTTTTCGCGGCGCATCGTCGGAAGCGGTCGAGCACTTTGCGCAAACCGATCCTTACGTTGTGAATGGACTGGTGAAACAGTGGCGCGTGCGGAAATGGAACACCGTGATCGGTGAGGGCACAAGCGTAGTGTGAGCGGGTTTATGCGCGACTCTCAGGTGGGCTGATATTGCCGACAAGAACGTCGAAGTTAGCAAAATCGTGTGGCACAGCCGCCCTCGGCTGTGCGCTGCTTATGCCATGGATGGAATGCCGCTGGCGTTAAACAGGCGAACAATATTATGCTGTGTCGAGCGTGCGCATCTCGAGACAGGATCCCACACATTGCGCAGCTTCGAGCCGGCTTATCTTTGACCCCTCGCGAACGTTCCCTGAGCAGGCACAGCCGAGGGCGGCTGTGCCACACGTTTCTCGCAGACTCCAGGTCGCGATGCACCCATAACTCATCAGCAATCGCACACTCCCTCCGATTGTTGGAAGGGGGTGTAACAACGATGAAGGCATCCCACTAACATTGCCAGGCGCATAGAACTGCCGCGGTTCAGCAACTAGGGCAAAGCACGAGTTTGTTGATCTTTGATCCAGTGGCCGCCTCGCCACTCTTTTGGCATCAAGCTGAACTCCCTCCAGTTTGTGGCTGTGAGCGCTTTTTTTCTATGCTGATTTCTGGAGAATCAACGCTGGAGTTCTTACAGCCGGCTCAGCTTCACACTGTTTAGAAATTTGTCAGTGCTCGCCACCAGATTGCCACGGCCGCCCACGCAGAACATGTAGGCGCGCTGTTTCTCGACAATGGCGATTCCCTTGAAGTTGAAATCGGTGCTTTCGCCGGTGAACTCAATCGCCTGCAGCTTGTCATTCGGGCCGCGCTCGAATTCGAACCGCCTGCTGGTCACCAGCCGTGCCTGCACTGCCTTGAGAAAATTGTCTTGATCAGCCTTCAGTTCTGACTCGGTATCGAATTTGAAATCGTAGTCTGTATCGCCCGAGAGGAAGACTCGCTGGCCCTGCACGGCGTACATCCAGATATTGTTGTGGGCATGCTCTTCTTTCGATTCTGTGAGCCTCGGCTGGTCCGGAAACAGCACGGAAAATGACTTGTCCGGCGCGGTGAATGAAATCCATTCCTCCGTTACCTGCTGTGCCATCGCGGCCGTAGCAACAATGGACAGCATCAGCAGCCACTGAGCACTGAGTCTCTGCATTCTCTCCCCTCCTGCAGCGTGCATCTTTGTACCACAGCTGCAGCGTTGCGCGGCTGTGAGGAAGAGCACACGTGATTAGGAGAGATTTTGTCCGTAGCGGTAATCCGGTCCAAGATCACCGTGGTAACAGCTCTGAAATGGAATTGTTTTGAGATTAATTGCTGAACCCAGCCAGCTCCACACGCCGCGCGATGTGGTCCTTGATCCAGTGGGCGTCCCACCACTCTTTGGGATCGATCTGCACTCCTTCCAGCAACATGCTGAAGTGGATGTGGTCGCCTCCGGCCATTCCCGTGGCGCCGCTCTTGCCCATGACCTGGCCGCGCTTCACCATGTCGCCTTCGTGCACATCAATCTCGCTCATGTGGCCGTAGACCGACTGCAGTCCGTAGCCGTGGTCCAGCACAATGCAGTTTCCGTAGATTCCGAGCGGCGCAGCATATACCACCTTGCCGTCATTCGAGGCCACTACGCCCACGTGCTGCGTGCTGGAAAGGTCGTAGCCCAGGTGCGTTTCCTGATCGATCTTCTTGCCCTGGTAAACGTAATTGCGGGTGTCGGCAAAGTTCGCTTCCACTTTGGTGTTCGGCTGCTGCAGAAATGGTTGCGACCATAGGAAGCGAGGCTCTGACTTAAAGCGCAGGTCCGCCAGCGTCTTATTGTTGGCGACGCGCATCTCCCTATTGATTTTGACGAAGCGGTCCACCATGTCGCCCGAGCCGTTCGGGTCCAATTCGTTCACCACCTTCTGCATGAAGGCGTCACTGATTTGCAGGTCGCGCACGCGATACTTCGGCTGCTCATTCTTCGGGAACTGGTACACCATGGAGCCGGTCACCTGGCTTCCGGGATTGGCGGCGTAAACCTGCGGCACGGTTGAAAGCGGCATGTTCCACGGAAAAGCGAAGAGCGAAAAATATCCCGGCTTGCCACCGGGCATGGGCCAGGAGCGGAACCTATCATTGCCAACCTTCACGCCGGAATCTGTGGTGTAACCGGAAACATTGAACGTGACCAGGTCCGCCATGCCCAGATAAAGGTAGTGCTGGTCGGAATCCACGCTGAGCATGGGCGGACGAGTGACCACCATGACCTCGCGCTCCAGCCGCGCCGTCTTCGCGCGAAAATCGTTGGACACGGCTTCCACGATCAGGCGTGCCTTACCATCTTTCAGCTGCGGTGTGGCTTTGGCCCCGGCGGTGAAATTCCATTCGCCGGCAGCCGCATTGCGCTGCCAGTGAAAACGCCGCGCCGGCTGCTTGAGGTCGCCCACCTTGTACTCAGTCCCGTTCTGCTCAACTGAAACCGACACCTCCCGCACTCCGTGCGGGTCAACCACGTGCACAGAAACGGGCGTCGCCTGCCCGATTGCGGTAAGCGAATCCGGGATCGTGACCACGGGACTGGATGACATGCTCCAAAGGATGGCCACGGGAAGAACAAACAGGAAGAAGAGAATGGCTAGAAAGGTACGCATGATCGTAAGTTGCAGAATAGCACGCTGCAAGTGCCGTAAAAGACAGGGGAACCCATTAGAGCAGCCGGGGCGTAAACCCGACGCGAGAGCTGAGTGCTGACTGCTCTCTCTGCTACCATGAATCGTCGAAGGTGCTCACATGAACACGCGTGAAGCAGTAATCGTGGATGCGGTACGCACGCCGATGGGGCGACGCGATGGCATGCTCAAAGAATGGCATCCGGTAGACCTGCTGGCCCATACGCTGGGCGGGCTGGTGCAGCGCAACAGGCTCGATCCCCGGCTGATCGAAGACGTGATTGGCGGTTGCGTAATGCAGGTAGGCGAGCAAAGTGTAAACGTCACGCGCAATGCCGTGCTTGCGGCGGGGTTTCCGGAATCGGTGCCCGCCACCACCGTGGATCGCCAATGCGGATCCAGCCAGCAGGCCATACACTTCGCGGCCCAGGGCGTGATCGCGGGCAGCTATGACGTGGTCATCGCCTGCGGTGTCGAGAGCATGACCCGCGTGCCCATGGGTTCCTCAGCGGCGTCTGGCCCGGGCAAGCCGTTCGGGCCTGCAGTGATGCGGCGCTATAACGGTGCCCGCTTCAATCAGGGCATCAGCGCGGAAATGATGGCGGAGCGCTGGAAACTCGACCGCACCAGCCTGGATGAATTCAGCTTGGAAAGCCACCGTCGCGCGGCTCGCGCTACGGAGAATGGCTGGTTCTGCCGCGAGATTTTGCCAACTCTCGCCCAGACAGCCAACGGCGAAGCCATGGTCTCGCGCGACGAAGGCATCCGTCCTGATACCACTCTTGAAAAAATGGCTACGCTTAAAACAGTTTTCAAACCTGACGGAGTGATTACGGCCGGCAATTCCTCGCAGATCACGGATGGCGCTGCGGCCATCCTCATTATGGAGCGTGACAAAGCGGAGAGCCTGGGGCTGCGGCCTATGGCGCGGTTTGTTGCTTTCGCACTTGCCGGAGAAGATCCTGTGCTGATGCTCTCTGCGCCCGTTCCCGCCACGCGGCGCGTTTTGGAGCGCGCACAGCTCAAGGTGGAAGACATGGACCGCATTGAAATCAACGAAGCCTTCGCCAGTGTGGTACTGGCCTGGCAAAAAGAAACCGGCGCTGACCTGACTCGCGTGAACGTAAACGGCGGCGCGGTAGCGCTTGGCCATCCGTTAGGCGCGAGTGGCGCCCGCCTCATGGCCACGCTGGTGCATGAGATGGAACGCTCCAGAAGCCGTTATGGCCTGCAAACCATGTGCGAAGGCGGCGGTATGGCGAACGCTACCATCATCGAGCGGCTCGCGTGAGACAAAATTTTCTGCCGCGGATTGACGCCTGATACTGATGACCTGAACAACTGGCAGAGTGAATTCTCCTGATCAGCGCCTGTTTGCGTTTATCAGCGGTAGCGGCAATAGTTTTGGTTTCTTCACCCTTTGTCCGCAGCTCTCACAGAGTGTCAATCCTAGGCGAGCAAGAGTGGCAGTTTTCATTTCCTGAGTTGACCGTCAGGCATCGCCTTTTTCTCCGGCATCCAAATACCTGTACGCCTCTGAAGCCCATGGATATCCCACTCTGGTTCTTTGTGCTGTCGGTTGCAGTCATAGCCTGGCAGGGATTTCTGCTGCTGATGGCACTGTTCGCTCCGGTCATGCGCTATCAAGTCGACTGCTTTGAAGCGCCTGCGATTGAGTCTGACAAGTTTCTGGAAACGCTGGAAGCGCTGACCGATGCCCAGATCAACCACCATAACAATTTGACTGTGGTCGCCAACGGCGAACGGTTCTATGAGGCCGAGTTGAATGCAATACGAGGCGCAGTACGAAGCATCAACCTGGAGGCTTACATTTTCCAGCGTGGTGAAGTTTCTCAAAAATTTCTCGTAGCGTTGGCGGAGCGGGCTCGAGCCGGCGTGAAGGTCAATTTAGTTCTGGATGCGATAGGTAGCTTTTTCACGTCCATAAGCTATTGCCGCGATCTGGTTGAAGCCGGTGGCCGAGTAAGGTTCTACCATCCGTTCAGTTGGCGAAGTATAGCTAACATCAATAACCGCACCCATCGTGAGTTGCTCATTGTGGACGGCAGAGTAGGCTTCATCGGCGGAGCCGGCATTGCCGATCACTGGCTGGTGGACAAGAAAAAGCGGCCTCGCTGGCGCGATACGGTCATGCGGGTTGAAGGCGATATTGTTTCCAATCTGCAGGCGACTTTCGCGGAGAACTGGCTGGAAGCCAGCGGCGAAATCATCTTTGGAGAAGAGTATTTCCCCGGAGCGGAACATGCAGGCAATGCGAAGGCGATGGTTATCAACAGCGCGCCCTCAGCCGGAGGCTCCACCCGTGCCCGGATTCTGTTTCAGGCGCTGGTCTCTGCCGCGCGCAAGAACATCCTGATCACCACGCCATATTTTCTGCCCGATTCCAGCATGGTCCGCGAGCTCACGCGCGCCGCCCGCCGAGGCGTTCAGATCCAGATTCTGCTTCCGGGTAAAAGAAGCGACCATGCGCTCACCCGAAGTTCCAGCCGGCGGCTGTACGGCGACTTGCTTCGGGCAGGAGCCCGGATTTATGAATACCGTCCCGCCATGATTCACGCCAAAATATTGGTCATCGATGATTTGTGGTCAGTCACTGGCTCAACCAACATGGACAACCGCTCCTTTGGAATCAATGACGAAGTAAACCTTGCGGTCCTCGATCAATCCGTGGCAGCGCAACTGAAGCAAGACTTCCTGGCTGACACAGCTTCCAGCCGCGAAGTTACATTAGCGGACTGGGAGAGGCGCTCCCTGACAGAGCGGTTGCACGAAGCCATTGGATGGGCACTCCAGCGGCAGCAGTAACTGCTTGAAGCTATGGATTACTGAACCAGTCAACCCTGCAGATCTAACCCTCCTCAATGTGGCAACGACTTCTGCGTTTTCTTAGAACAGGTTAGTCCGTAGGCGCCGAAGTAGAACACTGTACAAAAATGCGCATTCTGCCGAAGGAAATAAATCGTCGTCGCCGATAAACTTAAAATATCCCATTTTCGACTTAAGAGAGCCGATGCTATAGATTTTTGTAGCTAGTGGTCATTTGAGAATTTCATCTATTCGCGGCAAACTATAAAAATACCGCTTGTAAGCAGGATTTAATTAAAGATTTGCAGCGTTATATGCTTCGCGTTAGGATTACTCCCCGGAAGGAGCTATATGGATACGCAGCAAATCATTTCGGAACTGGAAGCTGAACGGGACCGATTGGAGCAGGCAATCTCTGCTTTAAGAGGTTCCATGCGCGGCCGAAGGGGAAATTTCGGTCGCGGGAGGCGGGGACGTCGCCACTTGAGTCCCGCCGCCAAGAAGCGCATCTCAGAGATGATGAAGAAGCGCTGGGCGGAACGCAAGAGGGCGATGAAAGCTGCCTAGAAGCAATGAAATAAGGAAAAGGAAAGGTTATAAAGGGGGCCGCTGATGAAGCGGCCCTCTTTATTGGTGGCGAAAAATCGGCGTGGCTCCGATGGCCCTCCGGTCTGTGGCTTTTCATAAATTTGCAAAGCGCCGCGCGCTGTTATGGTTCAATACATGCGATGCCGTTGAAATGGATTTTTCTTCTCGCGCTGGCTTTCTCGACCTTGCAGCTCCGCGCTCAGGACAACTATGAGATCCAGGTGTACGGGGCGGATACTGTGGATCCGGGCGCAACTATGGTTGAGTTCCATACAAACTTCACCGCCGAGGGCTCTAAGACGGCAGTCAATGGAGTTTCGCCCACTAATCATGCGATCCATGAAACGGTTGAGATCACGCAAGGATGGAACGGCTGGTTCGAGACAGGCTTTTACATTTTTACCAGCGCGCGTTCCGGCGACGGCTGGGACTGGGTGGGAGACCACATCCGGCCCAGGGTTCGCGTCCCGGAGAAATGGCACTGGCCGGTCGGAGTGAGCTTGTCCAATGAAATCGGGTATCAGCGGGCCAAATTTTCTGAAGATACCTGGACCTGGGAGATGCGGCCCATCGTGGATAAAAAAATCGGCAAATGGTATCTCTCCTTTAATCCAACGCTCGATAAGGCGTTGCATGGCCCAAATGTCGGCCAGGGATTTGAGTTTTCACCCAACGTGAAGATCTCCTATGACTTCTCCAAAGTAGTGAGTGGAGGCCTTGAATACTATGGAGCTGTGGGGCCAATCACCGGCTTTGATCCAGTCGCCGACCAGGAGCAGCAATTCTTTCCCAGCGTTGACCTGAATGTCTCTCCCGACTGGGAGCTTAATTTCGGAGTAGGATGGGGCGCCACGCGCTCCACCGACCACCTTATTGTTAAGGGCATCATCGGCCGGAGGTTCAGTTGGAAGAGAGACAAAAGCCATTCGTAATTCTCCGTGCACTATAATGCTCACGCTTCGTACTCCGAACCCGAGTGAGGTCAGGTTCATGCGCATTCTTCTGCTTGTTTTGCTTTGTGCCGTAACGGTGGTTCAGGTCTATGCTCAGGACCGTTCTTACGGCCGATCCATGGTGATCAGCGATCGCGGGATCGTCGCAACGTC
>DATNDP010000265.1:0-4938 GCA_035553195.1 Candidatus Acidiferrales bacterium | reverse complement strand
ACGGCAGGCAGGTGGAACCACTCTCGTTCAGTGACGATGCATTTTTCAGCACTCGCGTCGATCTGGCGCCCTCGGTGGAAGCTCCGCTGGTCTTCGCCGGATACGGCCTTTCTGTCCCGGAGAAGAACTACGACGATCTGGCCGGCCTTGATCTCAAGGGCAAAGTAGCGGTGATTATTTCCGGAGCGCCTGCTGATATTCCTGGCGCACTCGCCTCGCACTATCAATCTGCAGCGGAACGCTGGAAGGCGCTGCGCAAAGCCGGCGCTGTTGGCACAGTTGTGATTCTGAATCCTGCCGCCATGGACATACCCTGGGAGCGCATCTCGGTCAACCGCACTCATCCGAGCATGAGCCTGAGCGGAGCGGAGTTTGACGAAACAGCCGGAGAGAAGCTGGCGGTAATCTTCAATCCGTCTCGGGCGGAAAAACTTTTTGAAGGCTCCGGGCACAAGCTCCAGGAAATTCTGGATCTGGCAAAAGCGCGGAAACCTTTGCCCCGGTTTCCACTGGCGCTCTCCATTCGCGCCAAGGCTGAGGTGACCAGGAAGGTGCTGGAATCATCTAACGTCATTGCCAAGTTTCCGGGGACTGATTCCAAACTGCAAAATGAATATGTCGTGTTATCGGCCCATGTTGATCACATCGGTGTGGGTGAGCCGATCAATGGCGATCGTATTTACAACGGAGCCATGGACAATGCTGCGGGAAGCGCCGTACTTCTGGATGTGGCGGCTGCACTGCGAAAAGGAACTGACAAGCCGAGGCGTTCGGTATTATTCGTCTTTTTGACCGGAGAGGAGAAAGGACTGCTGGGTTCGCGTTATTTCACAGCCTATCCTACGGTGAAACCCAGCTCCATGATCGTTGATATTAACATCGACATGTTCCTCCCCATCGTACCGCTTAAAGTCCTTACCATTTATGGGCTGGCGGAATCTTCCCTGGGCGATCTTGCAAAGGAAACCGCGCAGTCACTCGGGGTGCGCTCTCAACCAGATCCTGAACCGCAGCGCAACGCGTTCATCCGCAGCGACCAGTACAACTTCATTCGCAAAGGCATTCCGGCGCTGGCTATGGGAGTGGGATTCGATCCCGGCTCTCCGCAACAGCAGGTCTTTAAAGACTGGCTCACGCACAGGTATCATGCTCCTTCTGACGATCTGAACCAACCGGTAGACCTTGGAGCAGCGGCGAAGTATGAGGACATCATTCGCACGTTGATGTTGCGCGTTGCCGACAGCCCGCAGCGGCCTGAGTGGAACCCGGACAGCTTCTTCCGTCGCTACGCCGCTATGGGAGCAGGTGGGATTTGACTAAAGTCATCCCGTTACGGTTCTTCTGTTTTGTCCTTCTGGCTGGGGAGATACTCGCAGCACAGGCTGCAAAGAAGACCAGCACTGTATCTGTGCCTGAATACACCTACAAAATCGTTAACGTCTACCCTCACGACCCGCAAGCCTATACACAGGGTCTGGTTTACAAGGACGGGTATCTTTACGAAGGAACAGGGCTCAACGGCCGATCATCGTTACGCAAAGTCCGCCTTGAAACTGGAGAAGTCCTCCAGCGGGTCGATTTGCCTCCAGAACTCTTCGGTGAAGGCATTGCATTGCTGGGCGGAAAGATCTTTCAACTGACGTGGAAAGCAGGCACGGGCTTTATTTACGATGCACACGATTTTCATCTGCTGCGCAAATTTTCCTATCCCGGGGAGGGCTGGGGCCTGACTACCGACGGCCACTTGCTTTATATGAGCGATGGCACTCCTGAGATTCGTGTGCTCAACCCTGAGACACTCAAAGAAATACGTCGTATCAAAGTCCATGATGCCGCCTCACCGGTCAATGAACTTAATGAACTCGAATTCATCAACGGTGAGCTTTTCGCGAACATCTGGCAGACAGACCGCATTGCTCGCATTTCTCCACGGACCGGAAAGGTTGTGGGCTGGGTCGATCTGAGCGGCATTTTAAGTCCCATGTACCGCAGAACGCCTGATGCTGTGTTGAACGGGATCGCTTATGATCCGCAAGGCAAGCGCCTGTTCGTCACGGGCAAACTGTGGCCCAACATATTTGAAATCCAGCTCATCCCGAAAAAGTGATTTGTGTATTCCTGTTCTTTAGTGAACTTCAGTTTCATAGAGAATCTTGCCTTTTCGCATTGTCATCCGCACCTTTGACAGAGCCATAATGTCTTTTTTCGGATCGCCGTTCAGGACCACCAGATCAGCGTCCATGCCTTTGGCAAGGTGGCCGGTGATCTTTGCGAACCCGAATCGCTCAGCGGGCGCGGTGGTGAGCGATGCCAGGATTTGCGAAAACGTCAGTCCCGCACGTTTCAGCAGGTCAAATTCTCGCGTCAGGTCAGCATAGTTCGTGAGATAGCCAATGTCCGTGCCGAAGAGTATGGTGCCACCGGCATCGGAATAGCTCTTTACCTCGTGCAGAATTCCTTCGTTAATCTCCGTTGGACTGTTAAACAGGGCCAGAGTTGGGATCAGCGACACATTCGCCGCTTTGAGTCTGGCCACGACCTCGGGTGTCCAGTCTGCAGGGCCCTCAATTGTATGGGCGAGTACATCGACATGCCCTTTGAGCACTAATTCAACGCCTTCGATTGTGGAAGGGTGAGCAAACACCAGCTTTCCCTTGCGGTGGGCCTCACTCACGGCAGCCTGTACGATGTCGAGGCGCATTGGGAGCGGGACATGTTTGCCGTTGCGGCTGACCCAGGAAACGACAAATAGCTTAATGATGTCGGCACCCTGCGCAATGTCATCATCCACATCGCGCGCCGCTTGTTCGGGCGTTGCTGGCTGCTTCAGAAGCTTCACCAGTTCAGCAGGGAGATTTTCCATTACATAGTAGGGAATGCCATTTTGCGGGTAAAGCGGGAAAGCAGCCGTCAGGATTCTTGGCCCCGCAACCTCTCCGGATTCAATGCGCTTCCTCAACGATACCGTATCAGCAGGATTTGAGCCTGTATCGACGACAGAGGTAAATCCATAGCCAGTCAGCATCTGCTGCAACTCGCTCGTTAGCTGAGTGGCTGGCTGTAAAGCGGCGCCTTCCCACTTTGGCTCGGTAAAGTGAACGTGGCTGTTCCAGAAGCCGGCAACAATGGTCTTGCCTTCACAATGAATGATCTTTCCGCCGTTTCGCGCATGGAAATGGACAGCATCGCTGGATCCAATCGCTGCGATCTTCCCGTCCTCAATGACCACTGTGCCGTTCTTGATCGGCGGCGCTCCGGGCTCCGTATAGATCCGTGCACCTTGCAGGATGATTTGCTGGCTTGAGCTTTTGCTCTCCTGCTTAGCGGACGCTGATTGGGGCAGCCAGAGAAGTACCAAGGTTATAACGGCATACGCTATTAGCTTTACCGCGGATCGACGTGACTCGTTCAAAGCAGCCTCCTTGCTGGCATGAAATACGGGCATCGCTCAGAAAATGTTCCAACGGTGATAAGATTGCCTCAGCGTCAGGGACGCATCCGGTCCGCGGAAAGCACAGAGTGCACCCAGCTTTACCAAAATCCATCACGAACTAACTTTCAGCCTGCTGATGCGGACACCGGGCGTTGCAACGAAAGGGAGTTCGTATGCCCACTAAGCACCTGCCGTCCCATCCCAGTCTTGCTCAGCTCAAGCATCAGGCAAAAGACCTGATGAAAGCCCGCCGTGCCCGAGATATTGCGGCTCTGCAGCGAATCAGAGAATTTCATCCGCGCTTTAACAGGTGGAGTGATGGTGAAATTGGCCGGGCCGAATTTGTGCTGGCGGACGCCCAGCTTACCATTGCGCGCGAATATGGATATGCCAATTGGCCCAGATTAAAGACACGCATTGAAGAGGAGCAGGATCGCGCCAGGGAATCTCAGGCGCCACATCATGATCGCATCCAGGATCCAATATTCCGGCATGCGGTCGGCCTGCTCGATGCGGCTGATATTGATGGTTTGCGCAGACACCTTCAAGAGCACCCCGCGCTTGTCCATCAGCAAGTGATCTTTGAAGGCGGCAACTACTTCCGCAATCCAGCATTACTGGAATTTGTGGCAGAAAACCCGGTGCGCCACGGCAAACTGCCAGGCAACATAGTGGAAGTCACTCGGGCCATCCTGGAGGCGGGCGCAAAAATAGAAAAGAATGCAATTGATTCAGCCCTCGGTCTTGTATGCTCGGGTCGTGTAGCGCGCGAGTGTGGCGTCCAGATCCGTTTAATTGACCTGCTGTGCGACTATGGCGCGGGCGTGGCCGGGGCTGTCTTGCCTGCTCTGGTCCATGGAGAATTTGCGGCAGTTGAAGCCTTGCATCGTCGCGGAGCTCCGCTGCGTCTGGCCACTGCTGCCGCGACAGGCAGACTTGAATCCGCTCGCGAACTGATTTCACAGGCACCTCCTGAGGAACGGCATATAGCCCTTGCACTGGCCGCTCAGTTTGGCAAGGAAGAAATTGTACGGCTTCTGCTCGATGCAGGAGAGGACCCAAATCGCTATAACCCTTTGGGCATCCATTCGCATTCCACACCTCTGCACCAGGCGGCGTGGGCAGGCCATCACACCGTAGTTGAGTTGCTGGTTGAGCGTGGGGCAAGGAAGGATATCAGGGATATCCTTTTTCAGGGTACTCCAGCCGATTGGGCAGAACACGCCGGGCATGCCGGCATTGCAGAGTTCCTTCAGCACACATAGGGAAGTGACTAACACTTTCGAGCGTAAAGGGTGGAGTCGGAGCCCTGCATTCGATGTTATCTTGTAGGCTGCCGCACGACGCGGTTACGTAGCTGGACAGCAAATCCCCAAATGGAAGTCCTGAAGCATCTTTTCGCGCAGCATTTCCGCTCTCCTGTAGAGCACATACAGCCCTTGCAGGGAGCCCTGGGCGGCTCAGGACGAAGCATTTTCCGGCTGACTGCGGAACAGGTCAGCGCT
>DATNDP010000264.1:0-23512 GCA_035553195.1 Candidatus Acidiferrales bacterium | reverse complement strand
GATCGGCCTCGATATCGGCAAGTGGCTGCAAAATGCCGGCGGCGTGGCCACCTATGTTCCTCTACTGATGCTGGTGGGAATTGGCCTTTACCTCGGACTGCATCGCGGCAGCGCAAGCCATTTTGACTGGAGGAATTCACTGCCGCACTGGGATTGGGACACGGTGAATTTCTGGTCGAGCATCGCTTTTGCCTTCACTGGGATGGAGTTGGTCTGCGCTATGAGCGAAGAAGTACGCGAGCCGAGAAAGACGTTCCCGCGAGCCATTTACGCTTCGGCTGCTCTGATCGCTGTCATATATATCGTGGCTACCATAGGCCTTCTCGGTCTGTTACCCGCAGATAAAGTGGATGTGCGCAACGGAGTCTTTCAGGCTATCAGCGGCGGCTCGGCGCTGCTCGGCATCGCATGGTTTGGTGTGATCGCGGCGCTGCTAGTGACGGTGGGCAATGCGGGAGGAGTGGGCGCAACCGTGGCGGGAGTGGCGAGAATCCCGTTCGTCGCCGGCATTGATCGCTACCTGCCTTCATTCTTTGGCAAGATTCACCCGCGATGGAAGACCCCGTGGATTTCCATCCTGATCCAGGCCGGAATTTCCGGTGTGATCCTCGTGCTCACTCAGATGGGGATCAAGTCAGTGATTGGCGCCTACCAGTTCCTGGTCTCGATGGCCGTGATTCTCTACTTCATCCCGTTTCTTTATATGTACGCCGCCGTCATCAAGCTCTCGTATCGCGCAGACCGGGCCTCGCCGGGCGCGGTGCTGGTTCCCGGGGGCAAGGCTGGAGTGTGGTTTGTGGGGCTGCTTGGGTTTGTGATCACCGCGGGGTCCATGGGGCTTGCGTGCGTGCCGCCGGGTGAAGCGCCGAGCAAGCTGAGGTTTGTCGTGCTGCTGATTCTCTGTACCGTCGTATTTATTGGCGTGGGATTGATACTTTACTGGCGAGGAGCAAGGAGCAAATCGGGTGATCGGGTGATCCGGTGATCGGGTGATCGCACGTGACCGGAACAGCGCGGCACAACCAGCGCTCATGCCCGGATATCCACGTTGCAGGTTTCGCTAGAAGCCAGCAGCTAGAAGCTATTTATCTTTCATCGCCACCATGCTCTTGCTGAAAGCAGGCACCACCACGGCCTGCTCCATCGTGGGCTCGTAGTATTTCGCCAAACGCGAGGAGATAAGGGCTGCTTTGTCGGCATCTCCGGTCTTCTTGTAGGCAACGATCAGGCGCTGCATGGAGAAAGGATTTTTGTCGTCTTCCTGCAAGTGCGTGATGGCTTCCTCGAACTTGCCCTGCGCCATCAGGACCGCCCCCTGCGCGCCGTTCAGCGCAAATTGCACACGGCCGCTGTTATTTTCCCCGGCTAGAGCTTCCAATCGTTTCAGCGAAGCCAGCGCGTCTTTCATGCTGCCGTTGTGGACGGCGTGTCCGGTGCGTGTCCGCAGAATCAACGCCAATTCCTGCTCGCGGGCCGCTGCAGACATTTTGTGCGGATGGTCGAGCGCGGCTTCAGCCTTGTTCAGCATCTGCATGGCTTTGCGATTGTTGCTCTGATACACGGACATCATGCGCCAGGCTTCCGCTTCCAGAGTCCCCAGGTCTTGCTCATGCGCTTTCTGCGCAATTTTCTGGAACTCAGCATCAGCCTTGGAAAAATTCTGCTCGCGCGCCCACGTCGTGGCTCGCTGGAGCTCGTAGCTAACGCTCTGCACGCGCGTGGTCGCCCGCGCAATGGCAATGTCATACTCCGCGCGCGCCTTCTCTTCCTCGCCCATTACCGCGTAAGTGTCTCCCAGGCCGGCCTGCGAGTCTATGAAAGATGGGTCGAGTTTCAGCGACGCATGATAGTGCTCCAGCGCATCGTTGAAGCGTCCCGCCATGCGGGAGATTTCCGCCATCGAGTCTTGCGGGTTGGCTTCATGAGGCAGCAATGCAGCATAGCGCTGCATATAGTCGAAAGCCTTATTGAAGTCCCACAAACGCGCGTAACAATAAGCGGCCTGATTCAGCGGATCAGCAAATTTCGGATCCAGCTGGTTGGCGCGCTCGAACAGCGGTATGGCGCGCTCCGACTGGCGCTGGTTCGTCAGCCACAACCCTGCCATCCAGGCCAGATACTTGTCTTTGGGATATTCCGCCAGCGCTTCATTCATGGCCTGGATCGCAGGCACCCAGTGGCTCTGGCTGGAATTTGCCACCCAATCCACAATGAGTTGTTCTTCGGGACCGGCAAATCTTCGGCTTGCAATTGCTTTGTCACGCTCGGCCACCTGCTCAACCGGATCGCGCGAGAGCATGGCTAGGAACGCATGGGCGAGCGCGAAATTCGGATCGGCCTGCCCGGCAGAGCGCCAGTCGCTCACAGCGGCTTCCCAGTGCAGCGTTTCCATCTTGCTCAGTCCCTGTTGAAACAGAGAACGCGCCTCAGCGGAACCTGTGGTGATTTGAGTGCCGGTTGCAGTCGTGTTTGGCGCCGCTTCGGGCTGGGCCGGAGCAGCTTGCTGTGCTGCCAGCGGCAGCGCCCAGAGTAGAAGAAAGAAGATGAAGAAGGGATGAAGTACAACGCGAACTGTTGAGATAGGAGCTTGCATTCTCATTCTTGACCGGGCCCTTGGAATCCGAAAAATGGCGGACTATACCACCCTGTAAAGTCACACACTTGAAACTGCCGGACAAGTTACAAAGGTCATCCAGAAGTCAGGAAGGCAAGAAAAAGGACAGTAACGATTCGGGGCGAAAAACACATCAGCGACCTCCCACGCAGCTGCGCGGGAAGATCGCTGGCGTTGTTTTCATGATCCTGTTTGTAAAAAGCAGATTACGCAGCTTCTTCGGTATCGGCAGCGTCATCACTGGCAGGGTTTTCTTCCAAGGCAGCTTCGCGGGCCGATTCCTCACGCTGTGCCGAAGCATCATCCTTCTCGTGTTGCTTAGTCCCAGGCTCGCGGATTTCTTCTTCGCGCCGGGGCTCTTCCGGCTCGCGAACCGGCGCCTTGCCGGATTCTATGACCGGCATGGTGTTCTCGCGACCGGAACTGGCTATCTGGCCCGCGTTTTGCCCGCCGAGCTCTCCAGTTGAATCACCTTGCTGCTCCGCGTTGGTGCCGGCCGTGCTGACGTTGCCGGAGTTAAAGTTCCCCATACGGCCCTTCAGCTTATCGAGCCCTTCCTTGGTCTTCTCCACTCCCTTGTCTTCCAAGTCTTTCTTCAACTTGCTGAAATCCATTTTCCACCTCCCCAGGTACGGCTTTTTAGATGCCTTACTTAGCGCTGCCGCGAAAGGAGGGTGAGCCGGTGTTTCCGTTTTCACCTTTCACCTTGCAAGATGGAACGAGACGCTTGTACAATTTCGGCGAAAATATGACGAATCGCCATTGCGATCACACGCTTGGGGTCGAGGGCTGGCCCTTGTGCAACCCTCTGCTGATCGGGTTTGAGAAGGATTTCTGTCTCTACCAGTGAGGCAACGCTTGGGTCACCCAGTGGAAAATTTTGTGTGGCCCTGTGGAAAACTCTGGATTGCCCAGTGGAAAACGTTGGATGACGCAAGGGTCGATTTCGGATAAGCCTTGTGTTTGCAACAAAAGGAGGAAGATACCGGGGATGCGCGCGGAAATCGCCGTGATCCCGCAGATCACCGTGATCGGAAATGCCGAATGGAGGCGAGCTGCTGTTCTCCGAATCGGAGAGGCTGCAGCGATAAAGCGAAACTGAAGGGCCAATGGCCGACGGCCAAGAGCCGATAGCTGCTTTCAGGCAACCAAAGCTGCAGAAAGAGGTTCCATTAGACATTCGCGCCCGGTGGAGCGTTTCTTGACGTACAACATAGCAGCTACTCAGCCGCATCTTACTGACCAGCGGCCTCATAAGGGCAAATTGACACAAGCAAAGAAAATCACTGCATCCGGACTGTCAGAAGCAGAGGCAATTGAACGGGCCAAAGGTGGTGACGCGGAATCGTTTGAGGCCCTGTACGGGCTGCACAAACGCCGTGTGTATTCGCTGTGTCTGCGCATGACCGGCAACACCGCTGAGGCGGAAGACCTGACGCAGGAAGCATTCCTGCAGCTCTACCGCAAGATCGCCACCTTCAGAGGCGAATCAGCGTTTTCGACCTGGCTGCACCGGTTGGCCGTGAACGTGGTGCTGATGCATCTGCGGAAAAAAGGTCTTCCGGAAGTATCCCTGGACGAGGCTTTGGAACCGCAGCATGATGACGGCCCCAAGAAAGACATTGGGGCGCGGGACATAGTTTTGGCCGGGTCAATTGACCGGGTCAATCTGGAGCGGGCCATTGAAAGCCTCCCTCCAGGCTACCGAATTATTTTTGTGCTCCACGACGTAGAAGGGTACGAGCACAATGAAATTGCGGAAATGATGGGCTGTTCCATAGGAAACAGCAAATCACAACTGCACAAGGCGCGCATGAAACTGCGCGATCTGCTCAAGCTCAGCAGAGCCGAAAAGGCCGCCCGCCACTGAAGTGCGGCTGAGCCGGGAAACCCAAGACGGCTGCAAGAGCCGTGGCGGGGGATTGGGAGAGGATGAAGAAGAAATGAATTGCCAGCAATTCCAGGAAGTCCTGCCTTACATTATCGAAAGCGGCGGGAACGAAGAAGAAGAGGCCCATTTAAGGTCGTGTCCTTCCTGTGCCGAACTGGTGCGGGACCTCAGGTACATTGCCGAGCAGGCCAAGCTTCTCTTGCCCATGCACGATCCAAATCCGCGCGTTTGGAACAACATTGAGCAGTCTCTGCACCAAGAGGGCCTGCTCCCGGAGGGTCGAATGTCCCGCCAGGGACATACAATGACATACCCGACCCCGACACAATCGAAAAGCTGGACGCCCATAGGATGGCTCATGGCGCTGGCGGCACTCACGGTATTTGCCGCCGTTCTGGTGAACTACAAACCAAGCTTGCCCGCAGCGCAGTCCACAGCGCAAAATAGCAGCACCCAACCAGCTCAACTGGCCACGGATGATCAGCAGGTGATCGGGCAAATGTCACAGGAAGATCCCGGTGTACGCCGTGCTTATGAAGACGGCTTGCGTGAAGCCGATGCCTATATCTCCGATGCCGAGCAGGCCGTAAAGCTTGATCCGCAGGACGCCGTGGCACAGGAAGAACTGGTGGAAGCGCACGCGCAAAAAGAGATGCTGTACCAGATGGCGGCTGCGCGATCATTGCAGTAGAACCAGATGAAGGGAATGCCTGCCATGACTGAAACCCGTGTTGTGCCCGTTGCACCGAATGCTGCGAGCGGAACCCGCATTGAGCGGCTCGGTCGAGTTTTCCTGGTTTTTGCCGTTGTCCTAACCGGCGCCGTCGCTAATGCACAGTCGCAACCGCAGACCGGCCGCAAGGAGATCCGTTTCGATGTCGCTCCCAACGGAACCATCAACCTGGTTAACGACGCAGGTCTGGTAACTCTTAAGACCGGCCCCGGCCACCAGGTGGTGATGATCTACTCGCCGCATTCCAACAAAATGGAAGTTGACCGCGAAAGCACGCCTGATAACCGCCGAGTAGAAATTCGTTCACACGCCCTCAATGGCCAGCAGCCTACGGCCGAAGAAGCCAAAGTTGACATGGAACTCACAGTGCCTGCCGGAGTTGCCATGTCCGTCAGCACCTCAACGGCTCCCATCACCGCCGAGGGTTTGGCTGGCGATGTCACATTGTCTTCCGATACCGGCCAGATCACAGTAGCCAACATGGTTCGCTCGCATCTGCATGTGCGAAGCGTGGCAGGCCCCGTCAATTTGACCAATCTTAGCCTGGGCCATGTGGATGTGACTTCCAGCGGAGGCGCTGTGAAGATGGTGAATGTAACCGGCCCTAAGGTAAACGTCGCAACCGGCAGCGGCAATATTATCTATCAAGGCGATTGCTCGGGAGTAGGCGATTACCTTATAACCACGCACAGCGGCGACATTGATATGACTCTGCCGCAGACCGCTTCTGTGGACCTGAACGCCCGTTCTGTGTCCGGTCACGTGGAAAATGATTTTCCCCTCCAGGCGAAGAAACACCCGGTGTTTGTACCTAAGGCGGGCAGTTCCTTCGCAGGTACCTCCAACTCAGGTTCATCTTCGGTTGAGCTCCGTTCATTCAGTGGTAGAATCCGCGTAAAGAAGCAGTAGAGTTACGTTTCACGCCGAAACGGATTTCAATGGCGCGAGCACACCCAACCCGGCGCGTGTTTCTGGTCGGGTTTATGGGCGCCGGGAAGACCAGCGTGGGACAGGCCCTGGCCTCTCGTTTGGGATGGGAGTTCTGCGATCTGGATAGGCTGATCGAGCGCCGCGAAGGCAACAGCGTGGCGGAGATCTTTGCCGCGCATGGTGAAGCGGGTTTTCGCAAGGCTGAGGCCCAGGCGCTCATGGATTTGCTGCAAGATTCTTCGCGCGCACACGATCTTGTGGTGGCCCTGGGCGGAGGAACATTCGCGCAGCCCGGGAACCGCGAGGCATTGGAAGAGGCCGGCGCCGTGACGGTCCTGCTGGATGCGCCGCTGGACGAGTTGCGCCGGCGATGCAGTGCGGACGAAACCGTTCGGCCGCTGGCGCTGAATCACAACCGCTTCGCCGCGCTGTATGAGGAGCGGCAACCGGCATACCTGCTGGCGACGTATCGCGTAAGTACCATGAATAAAACGGTGGAAGATGTGACTGCGGCAATTGACCAGATTCTGCTTTCCGGAGTGGCGGAGGCGAAGCAATGAGAGAGGCAAAAATCTTTTTCATTGCTCTCACTCTTGTTACTGCCACTTTGGTAGCAGCGGAACAGAAGCCGGCGAACGGAAAAGTTTGGGATGCGGGCAGCTTCGGGATTTTTGTAAACGGGAAGCGGTTGGGAACGGAGAAGTTCGAGATCCAGCAGAAGTCTGGTTCCAGCCTTACTGTCTCCGAATTCAGTCTGCAGAGCGGGAAGTTCAAAGCGGACCAGAAAGCTGAAATGGAACTGGCGCCGAATGGCGATCTCAAGTCTTACGATTGGCAGGAAACAGTTCCCCAGAAAGAAGAGAGCAAGGTAGATGTGAAGGACCAGCTTCTGGTTGAGCACGTTACGCCGCCCGACCAGAAGGAAGTGGATATCCCGCATTTTCTTTCACCTTCAACCGTCATCCTGGATGACAATTTCTTCTCGCAGCGCGAGGTCCTGCTGTGGCACTACCTCGCTACATGCTCGAGAAAGCCGGGCGAGCTCGCGTGCAAGCCGAAGACATTTGCCGTTCTTATCCCGCAGCAACATGCATCGCTGGATGCAGCGATGCACCTTCTCGGCCAGGAAAAGCTGGAATTAAACGGTGTTGAACAGCAACTGACAAAGATCGAACTGGACATGCGCAGCCCGCAGCAGATTTTCTGGCTGAATGAAAAGAGCAAGAACCCTGATACGCGTTGGATCCTGTGGATGGATGAACATTACCGGATCGTCAAATTCACGGTGCCCGGCAGCAACGTGGAGGTCCTGCGAGACCTCGGCAGCAACAATGTTTCAATGGGGTCATTACAAGCCCCGCAGAAGTGAGCTATGAACCAATTGCGTAGATTTGCTTTCGTTACAACACTCATGGTGGGGTGCGCGGCGTTGATTTCGGTTGCCGGAGCGCAAAAAGATCACAAGAGCGGGCCCAAAGTGTGGGACTCCGGCAGCTTCGGCATTTTCATCAATGGCAAACGCGTGGGCACGGAGAAGTTCACCATTGAGCAGCGGGGCTCGGAGATGAGCGTCGCCAACTCAGAAATCACAGTGGACGACGGACGTTCCAAAATTACCCAGACGGCTGAAATGCACGTGGCGCCCAATGGCGAATTGCTGTCCTACGTGTGGAAGGGACTGACTCCGCAGAAGGAACAATCCACGGTTGAACCCAAGGATCAACTTCTTGTGGAGCACGTGGTCCCCGCCGACCAGAAGAAGACGGATGTTCCTTATATTCTTCCCGCTTCCACGGTAATCCTCGACGACAACTTTTTTTCTCAACGAGAACTGCTGGTATGGCGCTATCTGGCGACGGGGTGCGTGGTAAAGCCCAATGAAGGACGCATGTGCGGCCCGAGCCGCTTCGGGGTCCTGGTACCCCATCAGCACACATCAGCTTCCGCGGTTATGGATTTGACCGGCCGCGAGAAAATCACGATCAAAAATCAGGAGCAGGAGCTGAACAAGTTCAAGCTCGAATCCGACGGCGTAGTCTGGACATTGTGGGTGAATGACGACTTTAAGGTCATGAAAATGTCGGTTCCCGCCAGCAATGTGGAGGTGGTAAGGGACTGAGATTATCGGGTGATCGGATCATCGGGTGATCGGACCAGAAGAAGCTTTTTGGATTGACAGCATGTACGGATTCCCGATGGACGAGAGGAGATCACCCGATCCCTGGATCACCCGATCACCCGATTTTCACCTGGTTTTAGTACTTTCGTGAGCATCTGACGGCTTCAACCCGCGATACACTTTCCTTAAAAATGCAGAACCACCGCTCCGATATTCTCTTCTTCTTTAGTGTGCTCATCGCACTGTGGATCGCATACACAGTGCGTGATGTTCTGTTGTTGATCTACGTGAGCGCGCTGTTCGCGGTGGTGCTTGCGCCGGCGATTGGGCTTGTCCAGAAAATCCGTATCAACGGATGGCGCGCGGGACGCGGCTTTGCGATTCTGTTTCTCATCCTGGTATTGTCGCTGGCAGGAACGCTGTTTATGGTGTTCGCGTTTCCTCCTATCTATCACGATTTCCGGCAGTTTTCTTCGGACTGGCCGAAACACATGGCCGGTCTCAGTGAAGAATTAAAGCAGCTTCCTCTGGGGAACAAAATCGATCCCGCCGAGTTGCAGAAGTATGCGGCGGAGATCGTCGGCGGCGCCGGGGGATTGTTTCTCAATCTGGCGGGCGGAATCTTTGGCCTTTTCACCGCGATCATTTTGACGGCCTACTTCATCATTGACGGTGAGCGCACACTACAATGGGTGGTCTCACTGTTCCCTTCCCATCAGCAGAACCGGCTGACTGCGACCTTGCTGCGCGCCAACAAGCGCATGCGCAACTGGTTGATGGGACAATCGATCATGATGGGCGCTATGGGCGTGGCCAGTCTGGCCGCGTATTACGCTCTGCACCTGAAATATTTCTACATACTGGCGATGTTCGCGGGCATTGCAGATATCGTCCCCATTGCCGGCCCGATCAGCGCGCTAATCATTGCGGGCAGCGTAGCAGCCATGGATTCGCCGGAGAAGGCGCTCGGCGTCATCATCTTCCATGCCGTGTACGCGCAATTCGAAGCAGCCTTCCTTTCACCGCGAATCATGCGCTCAACGCTGAAGCTCTCACCTTTGGCTGTCATCATTGCCTTGACGCTCGGCGGATCGATGGCGGGCGTGATTGGCGCGCTGGCCGCAGTTCCTACCGCCGCGCTGGTGCTGGTGCTCGCCGATGAATACCTGGTCAAGAAGAAACATGCGGTCGCAACGGCCGCCGATTAGCATTCAGCACTCAGCAATCAGCATTCAGCCCCGACACATCCTCCATAGATTGACCAAAACCGTTGAAGCACGAAGATACAGAACGAAACCATGCACGAAACGGACTCCGCCGGAGTGATTCACGGGAGCAACTCTCGAAAGCTCTGCTGTTTCGGCTTTGAAGTGTTGCTCTTAACGAAAAGTCTGTTCGAGTGGCTGAATGCTGAGTGCTGAATGCTGAATGCTCTTCTGTCGCAATGCTAAAATCAGAGCTACGAACCGATGAAGACCAAGATTCCAGTAGGCATTGTCGGCGCGACCGGCACCGTGGGGCAGCGCTTTATTCAGTTGCTTGAGGGCCATCCCTGGTTCGAAGTTGCATGGCTTGCTGCTTCCGACCGTTCCGCAGGCAAGAAGTATGCCGAAGCCGCAACCTGGCGACTGCCAACGCCCATTCCCGGCAGGATCGCCACGATGACTGTAAACGCGGCCAACCCTGCGAAAGACACACCCAAACTGATTTTCGCAGCTCTGGATGCAAACGCCGCAAAGGAGATTGAGCCGGCTTTCGCTGAAGCCGGATGCGCCGTGGTGTCGAACTCGAGCGCCTTCCGCATGGCGGAGGATGTTCCTCTCGTTATCCCGGAAGTGAACGCGGACCACACGGCGCTGATCAAAACTCAGAAATGGTACAAGAAGAACGGCGGGTTCATGGTGACCAACCCGAATTGCTCCGCGATTGGCCTGGTTTTGGCGCTCGGCCCCTTGCACCAACGCTTCGGGATCAAAAAGATTTTTGTGGCTACGATGCAGGCGGTAAGTGGCGCGGGATATCCGGGCGTGCCGTCGCTGGACATTGTCGGCAATGTGATTCCCTACATCGCGAATGAAGAGCCGAAAATGGAAGCCGAGTCGCGGAAACTGCTGGGCAAACTTGAAGCCGACCGAGTCGTTCCGGCAGACACCATCGTTAGTGCGCACTGCAATCGCGTGGCGGTGGAAGACGGCCACACTGAATCGGTCTCGATGAAGCTGGGCAGCAGGACCAGCGCCGACGAGATCGTTGAGACGTGGAATCAGTTCCGATGCACGCCGCAGAAGCTGAATCTTCCATCTGCGCCGGAACAGCCTGTCTTCTATGATCCTGCTCCCGACCGCCCGCAGCCGCGCCTTGATCGCGATCGCGGACGCGGCATGTCTGCCGTCGTGGGGCGGCTGCGTCCCTGCAATATTTTTGACTGGCGTTTTACAGTGCTTTCCCATAACACCATTCGTGGCGCCGCCGGCGCAGCTATCCTGAACGGCGAACTGCTCAAAGCTCAGGGTTATCTCGATTGATCGAGCCGGCCGGAGTGCAGCCATGATCGTAATGAAATTCGGCGGCACTTCTGTGCAGGACGCGGAGGCGATTGGCCGCGCTGCGGCGATCGTCCGCGAGCGCCTCGCGGAGACGCCTGTGGTGGTGGTCAGCGCGCTGGCTAAAATCACTGATCAGCTTCTGGCCATGGCAGCAGCGGCCGGCGCGGGCCAGCGCGAACAGGCGCTGGAACTTCTGCGCGCCGCGCAAGAACGCCATTACAACACCGCAGTGGATCTGCTGGGCACGCATGCCTTTGAGCAGATTGCGCCGGAACTGGAGGCCGAGTTCAAGGGCCTGAGCGAACTATTGCGCGGCGTTGTGGCCGTGGGCGAACTGACTCCCCGGACTACAGACACCGTCGCGGGCTTCGGCGAGCGCGTCTCCTCCAAGATTGCCGCCGCGGCATTCTCGCAGCGCGGAATCGAAGCCGCCCACGTGGATTCGCGCAAATGCATCGTGACCGACGAGACATTTGGCAAGGCGGTTCCACATTTCGGCGAGACCGATGCGCGGCTGGCAGAGATGGTTAAACCACTGCTCTGCAAAGGCAAGGTTCCGGTCATGGGCGGGTTCATCGGCGCGACGCGGGCGGGGGTTGCCACCACGCTCGGCCGCGGCGGGTCCGATTTCAGCGCGGCCATAGTGGGCGCAGGCTTGAGCGCAACCCGCATTGAGATCTGGACTGACGTTGACGGCATGATGACCACTGACCCGAATCTCTGCACCCACGCACGCCGTATTAAGACGATTAGTTTTGAAGAGGCGGCAGAGCTGGCCTATTTCGGCGCAAAGGTATTGCATCCAGCCACGCTGCTTCCCGCTATCCAAAAGAACATTCCCGTGCTGATTCTGAATTCGCGCAACCCTGAATGCGAAGGCACGCGCATTACCGCAACGGCCCCGAAGAGTAGAAACGTTTTCAAAGCCATCGCGGCCAAGAAGCGCATCACCGTGGTGGACGTAGTAGCCACGCGCATGCTGATGGCCCACGGATTTTTGAAGAGCATCTTTGAGGTGTTTGCGAACCATCGGTGCCCTGTGGATATGGTTTCCACTTCCGAAGTCAGCGTGTCCGTAACAGTTGATTCCAATGAGTCGATCGCAGCAATTGCCGCAGACCTCGGCGAGCTCGCGGATGTTAAATATGAAGGCCGAAAGGCAATCGTGTGCTTGGTCGGCGAAAACATCCGCAACACGCCGGGGATTGCAGCCAAGGTCTTCAGCGCCATTGCCGATGTGAATATCCAGATGATTTCACAGGGCGCGTCAGAGATTAACATCAGCTTTGTGATTGACGAGCCGGATGTGCCTCAGGTAGTGTCTCGCCTGCACCAGGTTTTCTTTTCTGAAGTGGATCCCGAGGTCTTCGCGTGAAACTGCTTGTGCTGGGCAAGGGAAAAACCGGCGCGCTTGTGGCCGAAGTGGCCGGCAACCGAGGGCATGCCGTCCGTTCCCTCTCAGGCAGCGAAAATGCGGGCGGGCGAGGCCTGACGCTGGAACTGCTGCGTCAAACTGATGTTGCGATTGATTTCACGACGCCACAAGCCGTGATTCCCAACCTAATTCGCTGCGCGGAAGCTCGCGTTCCCGTGGTGGTAGGCACAACCGGCTGGTACCAGCATGCGGAGAGCATCCGCGAGTTGATTGAGGAACGAAATGCGGCGCTGGTGTTCGCTTCCAATTTCTCGGTGGGAATGAATTTCTTTTTCAAGGCTGTGCGTGCCATTGCCCCTGTGCTGAAAAGCCAGTACACCGGCAACATTCTGGAACGCCATCACGTTCACAAAAAGGACAAGCCGTCCGGCACGGCCGTGACTCTGCAGAAGATTCTCGAAGAAGAATCAGGAGTCAGACTCGATATCTCTTCCGTGCGAGAGGGAGAGACCGTTGGCATGCATCTGGTCATGCTGGATTCCGCCAATGACACCATCCTGCTCACGCACGATGCAAAATCGCGGCTGGGCTTTGCCGAAGGCGCGGTCCGTGCGGCGGAATGGATCAAGGGCAAGACAGGGTTTTACGAGTTCCCCGAGATCGTAGATCAGCTTTAGTCGCGGCCAGGCCTCGCCAGGCGTTGCCCGGCCGCAATGGTTCAGAACAGTGATCAGGCCGCCACGCGGGTTTCTCTCTTTGTCACCACGGGCACGACTGCCCGGTTTACGATCTGGCCGGCGAGTTGCATTATGGAATTGCGCAGCGAGCCTTCCTGCATGATATTTCCCAGTACGTTGAGTTCTGCAGCTACTGCGAATGGATATGGCGATGGTCCGGGGACCGGGCCATGCACGTGGGGCACGGTGCCGCATACAAAATCGATCTCATCGGCGATCGACTGATCAAGGCGCGTGGTCACCTCACTTCCCTGATCTTTAGGAACGCGCGAAGTGAGATCGCGGATAGCGAGTTGAGCGATGAAGATAGAACTCATCACGCGCGGGGGAAGCGGCTGAGGGTTCAATGCTGAAATAATGCCCGGGTTGAAAATGCTGGCTACGTCAAGCGGCCCGGGGTCTGGTGGCCCAATATGCGGTGGACGCTGTTGCAGGTAGGAGAGCAACGGGTGGGGCATCTGTGTTCCGCTGCCCAGAAAAGGATTATGCAGGAGGGATCTGACAAGCTCTTCCCACGATCCGAAATAGGAAGGAACCCACGGTGTACTCATAAGCAGTTCTCCTTTCGGTTTTGGGTGGAAGTTTGAAGTCCGACTCCGGGGAGGCTGGAGACAGGAGCCCCGGCAGTTGGACTCCCAGAAGCTAGACGTTACTCCTCAAGGTAAACAGGAGCAAGTCATGAAGCGGCAATTGCAGAGCTCGCAGCCAGAGACTTATAAGACTTGCAATTTCAGATTTCGAATTTAAAATTGCACATCCTAAGCTGCGCGGTGTAGTCAGCCGCCACTGGGTCAATTATCCTGACAAGAGCTATGAAAATCCAAGGTTGTGGTACAGCGCTGATTACTCCATTCCGTGAAGATCGAACCATTGACCAGAGGCGGCTCGGCGAACTCGTGGAGTGGCAGATCAAGTCCGGCATTCACTTCCTGGTCCCCTGCGGCACCACCGGCGAAACGCCGACACTTAGCAAGGAAGAGTGGCTGCGCGTGGTTGACATCACCATTGAAGTGGCTGCAGCGCGGGTGCCGATTGTCGCCGGCGCGACATCGAATGACACCGCCGACGCTGTGCAGAAAGCCCGCGAGTTGAACAAGCGCAAGGGCGTCGATGCCATCCTTACCGCTTCACCGTATTACAACAAGCCGACGCAGGAAGGCCAGTACCAGCACTTCAAAGCGATTGCTGAGGCGGTGGATAAGCCGCTGGTGCTCTATAACGTCCCGGGGCGCACCGGCGCGAACATTGAACCGGCGACTCTGGGCCGTCTGGCGAAAATCCAAAATATCATCGCCGTGAAGGAAGCCAGCGGAAACATCGGACAGATTGCTGAGGTATTCAATCACGTTCCGGACACATTTCTGGTCTTCTCAGGAGATGACGCCGTTACATTGCCTGTGATCTCCCTCGGTGGAGTGGGCATCATTTCTGTGTGCTCGAACGAGATTCCGCAAGAAATGTCTGAACTCACTGCTGCGGCGCTGAAGAACGACTGGAACAAAGCGCGCCAGATTCACCGCAAGTACCTGCCGCTGATGCAGGCGAACTTCATGGAATCAAACCCGATGCCGGTCAAAGCCGTATTGGCAATGATGGGCCGGATCGAGGAAGTGTACCGCTTGCCGATGGTACCGGTGAAACGCGAGACTCGGGCGCGGCTGCAGCAAATCGCCTCAGAGGTTGGCCTCCTGCAGCCAGTGGGCGCGACAGCTTCAGATCTATAACCGGAAAACCTTCTCTGGGCGAAAAAGTTTTGGCCGCAGCTATCTCAGCTCTTCCATTACTTGCTCAAGCACCTGCCGCGACGGACGAAGCACTGCCTCCGGCACCTGCGCCAGCGGCTCATCAACCAGATTCAGCACGTCCATAAACGTTGGCGCCTGGGGATTGACGTACAGCACGCCAGTGAGTGTCTCGGTTTCAGGAGTTTCAGCGAGCACCTTGATCGCATTCACCCGGTCCGTGGCATCGTAATCGCGGTCCAGCTTGCGCAGCCGCAGATACGATCCATCATGCATGCGTACGCTGGCGGTGGTTCCGGGGTCGTAATCCACATCAATATTTTCGAATCTGGGAACGAACCCAACCTCGTGCACTGGCTCGTCGTGATCTTTCAGGTACTTGTACGATTTGGTTGAGCCCTCGTGATCATTAAACGTCACGCAGGGTGAAATCACATCAACCATTGCGGTTCCGCTATGGGCAATCGCGGCCTTCAGGATCGCCAGAAGCTGTTTCTTGTCGCCGGAAAACGAGCGCGCGACGAATGTGGCCCCAAGCTGAATCGCGAGCGCGCAAGTATCAATCGGAGGCAGATCGTTGATTACTCCGGTCTTCAGCTTGGCTCCGACATCCGCCGTGGCCGAGAACTGTCCCTTCGTGAGACCATACACGCCGTTATCTTCAATGATGTAAATAACAGGAAGATTGCGCCGCATGAGGTGCACGAATTGCCCTATGCCGATGGAAGCGGTATCGCCGTCGCCGGAAATGCCCAGCAGCATCAGCTTCTTGTTCGCCAGCGCGACTCCAGTGGCAATCGAGGGCATGCGGCCGTGGACGGCATTGAAGCCGTGCGAGCGATTCACGAAGTACGCCGGGCTCTTGGAGGAGCAGCCGATCCCACTCAGCTTGACCAGATTCTCCGGTTCCACTCCCATGTCGTAGCATGCGTCAATGATGCGCTCGGAGATGGCATTGTGGCCGCAGCCGGCGCAGAGCGTGCTCTTCCCGCCGCGATAATCAAGTACGGTCAGCCCGATGATGTTGGTCTTGGGAGCCGGTGCTGGTGTGGTTGGCGTGGCCGACATTACCTGCCCTCCTGGGAAATGATTTCGTCCGTAATGGAGCGTGCATCCACCGGCAGCCCGTTGTAATGGAGTACGCGGCGCAACTTTGTCACCTGATCGGGCGCAAGATCCAGCTTTAGCAACTCATGCATCTGCGCGTCGCGGTTCTGCTCCACCACGTAAATTCGATCGTGGTTCCTGACGAACTCATGCACATCCTCATTGAACGGATACGCGCGCAATCTCAGGTAATCAATTTCCACTCCGTGCTCCCGGGCAAGCTGATCACGCGATTCCACCATGGCCCAGTGCGTGGTGCCGTAGACAATCACGCCGATGCTTGAATTTCCGTTAACCTCTTTCACGGGCGCAGGCACGAAGTTTCTCGCCGTTTCGAACTTACGGGCGAGGCGGTCCACGTTGTTCGTGTAATCGTTGGGACGCTCGCTGTACGCGCCCTTCTCATTGTGGCCGCTGCCGCGAGTGAAGTAAGCCGCTGCACGATGCGGCGTGCCCGGCAAGGTGCGATACGGAATACCATCTCCGTCCACGTCCTTGTAGCGCGCGAACCCGCCGGCCTTTTCCAGTTCTGCTGCGCTCAGGACCTTTCCGCGGCTGATCGGCTTCTCAGGGTAAGCAAACGGCTCGCTGGCCCAGTTGTTCATTCCCAGGTCAAGGTCGGAGAGTACGAAGACCGGTGTTTGAAATTTCTCGGCCAGTTCAAAGGCTTCCATGGCCATGCTGAAGCACTCGCTCACTGAGCTGGGGAGCAGCATCATGTGCCTCGTGTCGCCATGTGAAAGGAACGCGACGCTTAGGATGTCGCCCTGCATGGTACGCGTGGGCAGGCCTGTGGAAGGGCCGACACGCTGAATATCAAAAATCACTCCGGGAATTTCGGCGTAGTAGCCCAGGCCGACAAATTCGCTCATCAGGGAAATGCCGGGGCCGGAAGTAGATGTCATGGAGCGCGCGCCCGCCCAACCCGCTCCCAGAACCATGCCGATGGCGGCCAATTCGTCTTCCGCCTGAACGACAGCAAATGTCGCTTTGCCATCCTGATTAATTCTGTATTCCTTCAAGTAATCGATGAGCGACTCAATCAGCGAGGTCGATGGCGTAATGGGATACCATGTCACAACAGTCACGCCCGCGAACATGCAACCAAGAGCGGCGGCAGCATTGCCATCAATAATGATCTTGCCCTGATTCTCATTCATCTCTTCGATAAAAAAAGGATCTTGTTTGACCAGGCTGGCCCTGGCGTAGTCATAGCCAGCGCGCACTGCGGCAACGTTGAGCTCAGCGGCCTTCTTCTTGTTTCCAAAATGCCGGGCCACAGCTTTTTCTGATTCTTTGAGATCAATGCCGAGCAAAAAATCCACCACACCGACATAGAGCATGTTCTTGACCAGGCGGCGCAGCTTGGCATCAGGACAAACGGGGGCTACCAGCTTGTCAAAGGGCACCGGATAGAACGTGACATCGCCGCGCAACGCATTCAGGTTCAGGGGCTCGTCATAGACACAAACAGCGCCGGGAACCAGAGACAAAACATCTTCTTTCGCCGTTTCGGCGTTCATGGCTACAAGAAAATCAATCTCCTTCTTGCGCGCAATGTAGCCCTCCTTGCTGGCGCGGATTGTGTACCAGGTAGGCAATCCGGCGATGTTCGATGGAAACAGGTTCTTGCCGGAGACGGGCACGCCCATCTGGAAGATGCTGCGCAACAGAACGGTATTAGCCGATTGCGATCCCGAGCCGTTGACCGTTGCCACTTGAATGGAGAAGTCATTCACCACGCGACGGTCCTGAAGTCCTCGCGTCGCGCTCTCTTGTACGCTGATGTCAAGCGTTGCCATGGAATTCTGTTCCTGTTTGAGCTGGGTCGCTGTTGTTTTGAGCAGCTCTCGGCCAGGGCTTTGCGGAATTCGGCCGGATAATCGTGTTACTCCAGCTATTATCTACTTTTTTGAAGCTCGCTGGAACTGATTATAAAGCAGCGATATGCGGCAGATGATGAGCGGAAGAAGGAACGCGAGTCCTATTTGCTGCCTGCCCGGTATCCATCACGAGCCACAAGCTGGTAAAGCGACTTATGGCCGGTGGCAGTCGCACAACGACCTGCACCTGGCATTCCGCACCCCGTAATTGGCGGAAATCGCGCCTTCATGACTGAGTAAGAGCTGCCCACGCGCGGGCTGATACAAGTGTGCAGGATGCCGGCTGCATTCAGATGATGCGCGATTTCATTCAGTCCCCATTTGTGAACGAGGAGGTGGCAAAATAGCTATGCTGCTTCGTCATCGCGACGCCGGGGCGGAACATCATCGGGCCGGCCGTATTCCTCATGCGTGTGCGTGGGACGCTCGGGATGATCGGCGGCGTCTTCCACTCCTTCCACTGCGGCAGCCTCGATAGCCTGGTCTGTATCGGCCAGTTCTTCCACTGATTCTTCGTTTGCCTCAGCAATGGGCGAGAGCCGCTGCGGATCGCCCGACTGGCCTGCGCTGTCAGGTCCCACCTGTCCGGGATCGGTCCCAAGCTCATCAAGCCTGGCTTGCTCGTCACGGTCCAGCTCGGGGGAGTGCTCATCTTCTCTGTTCTGCTTCCGCGGGTTCATGGAAAATCCTTTCTTTTGGATTAAGACTTTACAGGCGTACGCATGCTCAATGGATTGGATGCAGGTGGTGAAATAAGGAAATCCTTAAAGACAGCTCCTGATGGGGGGCGGTTACTTTTGTCACCGGGCTGTTCTGGATTCAGAACAAGGGGACGATCCGGCAACGAAGCTGCGGGTATGTGCTATTTTTTACTCAGCAATATTCAGCATTTGGAGACTGGCTTTGGCTTCCGGGAGGACGGGCATGATGTACCAAGCATCTGAGAACTTCAAGAAGCGCACGTTGAGCGCTCTTCCCACACTGTTGGAGCGTCTTGCCTACATCTGCTCGCTGCAGTTGCCGGACGGCCAGTATCGCCACTGGGGACTGACGCGCGCTTACGGCCAGCGCTCGGCCCAGGAGGCAATCCGGGCAGCACATGAAGAGATTGCAATCGAGATGCTGGAATCTCCTGTTCGAGAGGTCTACAAGGAGTATCAAGAGGCGGTAGGACGGGAGGATGGGCCCGAGGTGCTGAAACCCGAATCATTCGTTCTCACGGCGCCCGTCAATGACGACGCACTTCTCTCGGCTCACCTTCGTCTGCTTCAGGATTCGGTGCAAGCTCTTGCTCATCAGGAGCGTACCACTCCACGAGTCGCATAGCCACGCCCACAACCTGGCCTATCACTTCGGCTTCCTGGGGATGCTTTAGGATGCGAGGGGGAACCGGCGAAAGCGGATGCGATTGCAGGACAATTTCCCCACGCCGCACCGAGCACCAGCAACAGAGGTGGCCTTCACGCGTCTCCACAAAATAGATCGGCCGCTCGAATTCTGAACGCCACTTTCCGTCCTCCACCTTCGAGCGTTCTTCATCCACCTGGACAAACGAGCCCGGCAGCAGCAGCGGATACATGGTCAGGTCTTCCGTGCCCACGTAAGCATAGGTGTACTTGCGCTTGGACAAGTCCTGGAGAAACTGCAGCGGAACCACTCCCCAGTTCTCGATCATCCGGCCCAGGTCGCTGGTGCGGCGGATGTCAAAAGCGGGATCCAGCTTCACAGGCACCTGCGCTGTGCCGCGCGCCGTCACAATGTCAAGACGGTGGGTCTTGCTTGGCCGGCAGATAGCATAATCCGCGACGGTGGAGCCGAGGTCAATGCCATACAACTTCAACAGTTCGGCAAAGTCGGCGCGATAGATGACGGAGAGCACGTAGAGGCGATAGATGCTGGGGATGACGCCCTTGGTCTCGATATCAGAAAGGCGGCTGGGATTGATGACAAACTCTTCAATGCCCCGCGAGTCGGCCAAAGCAACGCTGGCCAGTTCCACGTCGCGCAGGGTAAGGCCGATCTCTTCGCGAAGCTCGCGTAATTTCTTTCCGGCTGACAACACTTAATTTCCTTTTCCCCGGTCCACACCAAAATCCGTTCCTGGGTGAACCCCTATGCTCTTACTCAACCCCACGTTCGGGGAAATTACCATACCCCAGCGGGGCGTGGACTTCAACTGAATGATCTTCAGTACGCGCGACTCTTACATGATAGAGGAACCGGCCTCCTTTTGGTTCCAATCACTGCATACTGAACTTCTGCCGGAAGTAAACCTGATTAACTGCGGAACGAGCCCATGAGCTCTTCCACATCCGTCTTCTGCGCTGCCGCCAGGGGAAGCAAGGGCAGGCGGGGGAGGCCTCCATAATACCCATTAAGGTCCATGGCGTATTTGACTGCTGGAATGCCCATTTTTGAAACAACCATTTTGGTCGCGGCCGTTAGCGAATCCTGCTTGGACCGGGCCAGCTCAATATCATTGTCCTTGAACGCGGCATAGATTTCAAAGCAAATCGTAGGCGCGGGAGCGGCAAATGCCAGGACCGCACCACTGGCCCCCGCCTGAAGCGAATCCAGCAGCGTATGCGCCGCCCCGACAAGCACCTGGAATCCCACCTCTTTGCTGCGCGTCTTGATTTTAGGCGCTGTAGCCACAGCCGAACCACCGCCGGTGAGCTGCCCGACGCTGACCAGTTGGCCGCCATTGCTTTCGCCGGCGGAAGCGGCAGCCAAGCGTCCGGTCACCGCCTGCTGTACTTCCGTCACCGTCGTGGCTCGCTTGATATGGCGCGTGGCCTTCACCATGGCCTCCACCTTCTCCACGTTCCCGCTGGATTCCTTAATGCCGATGATGTTCTTGTGCTCGGCAAGCTCCGTGATCACCTCCAATGGAAGATCGTAGGCGGTGAACGGCGGTACGGTATAAAGCAGCACGGGAAGAGCCGACCGGTCCGCTACCGTGCGGTAGAAGGCCAGCATGGCCTCCGGCGTCATCTGTGGACGATAAAAATGCGGTGTGCGCACCAGAGCCGCATCGTAGTTCATCCTGGCCGCGTACTCGGTGAGGCGGAGCGTTTCAACAACAGATTCCGCGCCTGTGCCTGCAATCAGGACCTTTTCCGGCGCAGCCACTTCGGCCGATATGCGAAGGACTTCCCGGCGCTCTTCATCGCTGAGCATCACCGCTTCACCGGTGGAGCCGAGTATCACCATGCCCGCAACAGGAGTGCGCGAATAACGGTCAATGTTGTGCTCGATTTTCTTGTGATAAAGCGCGCCGTCGGGATGGAACGGCGTTGTTACAGCCGGAAAGATTCCTTGCAAAAGCATGACAATATTTTAACGGATCGGGTTATCGGGAGATCTGGTCATCGGTCGGATCAACGAATGTGTGCGGCTTCCCAACACTGAATCGGTATACCGATACTTCGGTATACCGATGACCCGATATCCCGATAAACTAGATTGCTACCGGCAACGGAGCGGCGGTTTGCGGCTGGAGCTTGCCCAGGCGCACCACATTTTCGCGCAGTTGCTGGTACTCGGGCGCCAGAACCGCAGGCGTAAGCTGCAGTGACGGCAGAGCAAATTCGAGTGACAGCTTGCCAAGAGCCACCAGGCACTGCAGGCGCAACTGGCTGGCGACTTCAACGATCTGGGAGGCCGTCTGAGCAATCTCGGGGTCGGAGCTGAGCCGCGCTGATTCGCCAAATCCCATGACCAGCGATGCGTTGTTGGCAATCCGACCGACATAGCGCATGGTCACCGCCACGCGCTGGCGCTTGAGCCGGGCAAAACTCGCTCGCGGCAAACGCTGCTTCAGGAAGAGCTCGTCTTCGCGGTCCACCAGAGTGCGAAACGCCTTTAAATCCACCGGACGAACAACCTGGTGCGGCCGCTGCCGGCGGCTGCGCACAGCCATGTAAAACAGGCCAATGGCGGCCAATGCCAGTGCAATTACGATCAGAGTAATCATTGGTTTATTAACTCCATAACCGCCTGGTTCCACTGCTCAAGCTGCGAGCGCTGCGGAAGTTCCACTTCCTTCGCTGCGCGCTCCGGCGCAGCAAGATAGCCGATCCAAATGAGAAGACTTGTATCAAAACTCAGAATGCGGATTACGTTCAGAGCGTCGTGCGCCTCTTTGCCCGCCTGGCCCCAGATGGTAACCCTAATCAATTCGACCGCAACAAAAATTCCAAGCCCCAGTGCAATTCCGAAAACCTGTTGTCGCCAGTGCAGCCCAAAAGCGCTGGACAAAAGGAACAGGCACATCAGCATGCCAATTTCGATGATCCGTGCGGACTCCTCCACAATGACGACTGCTGAGGTAACTGCGCGGAACCCAAATGGAGAGTGCCTGATAAGCACTACGATTCCGATACAAAGCAATAGCCCCAGGACGCATTTGAAAATTACGGAAGCGAGCCTGTGCAATGCGTTGTGGTTCCCAAACAAATTGCTGAAGATTTCATAAACAACAGCAAATCCGAGTCCGATGCCGAGCGCCTCAACCGTCCAATACAGGTAGAAATAGGCCGCTCTGCTGTGTTGGAACGCATACATCATAATGGTCGCCAAAGAACCCGTTCCAAAATACCAGCTAAACAGCGGAAAGCTTTTCCAGACCTTCTTCCAAAGCAACACAAACGCCAGTGTGGCTTGGCAGATAATGCCCGCGACCGAGAGCACCCGTAATGACAGGGTTAAATCCATGTGCCCGCCTAAAAGCATACTGTGGCGCAAACTTAACGCACAAGCTTTTTTAGGCCCTCAGTCAACGATAAACATTACCCTTGTCACTTACCTGTTTCTGCTACTGGAGTGCGCAGGGCGGCGTTGGGCCGCAGGTTGGTTGCGGCATCGGGGTATCAAACTGCGTTATTCCCAGAGCTGAACCGGCTGATACCATCGCAGCAAGCAAAACAAGGCGCAAAGCTTTTTTCACAGTGATGTTCTCCTTTGATCTTTCTTCGCAAACAGTTTCTGACATTCTGGCCTATATCCGCAACAAAGCAATGGACTTGATGCGTGTTCCGAATCCGCAACAGAAAATTCCCAAAATGGGAATTGCCGTTTTCTCGTTCCTTAACAGTAGAGTTGAGCGGAGATCATTCCCGCGAGAGCAGGGCTGGTTACAAGTGTTCTGGGCATTGCTGCGCCCAACGAACCCATTACGGGGTTCACCTTAGACACTGAATCCAAGTTCGTTCCTGTTTTCAAAAATCGAACCTGAAGAGGACGATGACGTTTGGAGGCGGCGCTTTCTCTGTTGCATGAAGCTCTCATGGCCGCTTCTGGCGCGCACTTTAGCGCCTGCGAACCGGCTAAAAGGCCCGCTTAGAATGCAAAGGTCAATCGTGCAGCTTTGCTTGATTTTCGTGCTGGCGGACTCCAAGGTGGCGTAATCCCTTGCCCTCCCGTCCTGTGCACATAAGCGACGTAAGACACTCATTCAAATCGAAGAAACCGTGAAAATTTCCTCCAGCGAGGTAAGGTGCTCATCTGCTAAACGGCGCCGTTTGTTCCGATTTCGTAAATTGGAGAGGCGTGTGGATGCCATGAGGGAACTTTCATATTCACCGGCGGTGTTCCGGGAAGCGAAATCGGCGCAGGAAGCTTGGAGGAATTGAGGCGCTGAAGTTTTGGTCCGACGGTGGCAAACAACTTTTCCGCATTTCTGTGAAGATTGGATCTACCGCTTCTCTCTTACCATCCGCACATAGGCAGGCCCGTCTTGAGGAATACGCACCAAATTCGCCTCATCAGGACCGGTCAACACCAGTTCGAATGTGACCGGCGGATCGGATGTGGTTTCCGCGTGCGCATGCCGGT
>DATNDP010000263.1:0-3616 GCA_035553195.1 Candidatus Acidiferrales bacterium | reverse complement strand
GACGCTGTTTAATTCGCTGAACGCGCAATTGCCGGCCATTACCTTGTTCATGCTGGCAATGGGAACGCACGCGCAGAAATACGGACCGCTGGCGCTGCTGGTTCTGGTGATCGCGGCCCTGGTCTTCTGGCAATGGCGAAGAACGGACAAAGGAGCGGCCCGGGTAGACCGTGCCATACTCTCCGTGCCCTTGCTGGGCGATATCTGGCTGAAGTATCAGGTGGCCAATTTTTCAAGGATGCTTTCCACGCTGCTGTCCGGCGGACTGCCGCTCGTGCCCTCGCTCGAAACTGCCGGCGCTTCCGTGAGCAGTCGAAGTATCCTGAACGGGATCGCGGCCAGCACGGTCCAGGTACGGGAGGGTCAGCCGCTGGCCAAGAGCCTGGAAGCACAAGACTTATTCCCCGATCTTTCGGTGGAGATGATCGAAGTCGGTGAATCTACCGGCGCATTGCCGGCCATGCTGAATTCAGTGGCGGAATTTTACGAAGAAGACGTACAGACGGCGCTGGGCGCGGCCATGGCCCTCATCGAACCTATGATTCTGATCATCATGGCGATTTTCGTGGGCGGGGTACTGATTTCTTTGTATCTGCCGATATTCACGTTGGGGTCGAACATCCATTAGTCGGCGGCGTTAGCTGGTAAAGACGAATTTAGGAAAAACCATGGCGGGTATGACCGAAAATAAAACGGCGGTAATCAATGGAGGCGGAGCGGCCCCGGCGGCTCCGGCCGTAGTCCCTAGCGAGCAGGAGAAGGCACAGGACATTGCGCGCCGCTACCGCTGCGAGTTCATTGATTTACATAACTTTCAACTACAGCACGATCTGTTCAAAACCATTCCCGTCCACCTGATGTTCCGCTACAACTTCATTCCTCTGGAAGAGACCCGCGACGGACGCCTGGCCATCGCCATCGCCGACCCCAGCCAGCTGATGATGATCGACGAAATCGGCATCCTGCTGGGCAAGCGCATCCTCACCAAAGTGGCCACGCTGGCGCAAATCAGCGAAATCCTGAAGAAGACCGAGCAGTCCAAGCGCGTGCTTGAAGACGCCAGCGAAGGCTTCACGCTGGACGTGCTCCACGATGAAGACGGCAACACCGACGAAAGCATTTCCATCGACAA
Source organism: Candidatus Acidiferrales bacterium (assembly GCA_035553195.1). Taxonomy (GTDB): domain Bacteria; phylum Acidobacteriota; class Terriglobia; order Terriglobales; family Acidobacteriaceae; genus Angelobacter. Next base: position 2,484 of record DATNDP010000263.1, on the reverse strand, counting down.
GCTGACCTCGCAAGGCGACATCAGCCCTATCATCCGTCTGGTGGACACCACGATTTTTACCGCCCTGCAGCGGCGCGCCTCTGACATTCACATTGAAACCCGCGATGACTCGGTCAGCATTAAGTTCCGTATAGATGGCGTGCTCACGCAAGCCATGCCGCCCATCGCCAAAGATCACCACTCCACCATCATCTCGCGCATCAAGGTCATGAGCGAACTGGACATCTCCGAGCGGCGTGTTCCGCAGGACGGACGCTTCCGCGTGAAGTACGGAACGCCGGAGCGGCCTATTGATTTCCGCGTTTCCATCATGCCCTCGATTCACGGCGAGGACGCCGTGCTTCGCGTTCTCGACAAAGAATCCATGAGCGAGAAGTTCCACAAACTCGTTTTGGACGTAGTTGGGTTTGACGAAGACGACCTCCAGCGCTTCCGCCGCTACATCAAGGAACCCTACGGCATGGTGCTTGTCACCGGGCCTACCGGCAGTGGCAAGACCACGACGCTCTATGCCGCGGTGAATGAAATCAAGACCGAAGAAGACAAGATCATCACCATTGAAGATCCGGTGGAGTACCAGATTCGCGGCATCACGCAGATTCCGGTGAACGAAAAAAAGGGCCTGACCTTTGCCCGTGGCCTGCGTTCCATCCTGCGCCATGATCCGGACAAAATCATGGTCGGCGAAATCCGCGACGCGGAAACTGCGCAGATCGCCATTCAATCGGCGCTGACCGGCCACCTGGTATTCACCACAGTCCACGCTAACAACGTCGTGGACGTGATTGGACGCTTCCTCAACATGGGTGTCGAGCCCTACAACTTTGTTTCCGCGCTGAATTGCATTCTGGCTCAACGCCTGGTCCGTTTGATTTGCGAGAACTGCCGCACCGCGGTGCACTATGCTCCCGACGTTCTGGTCGCCAGCGGCCTCGACCCGCAGCAGTGGTCGCAGGTCCCTTTCTATGAAGGGCAAGGCTGCATTGAATGCGCAGGCACTGGATTCAGGGGACGGACGGCCATCCATGAGTTGCTGGACCTGAGCGACCGCATCCGCGAAATGATTTTGGGTAAGAAGCCGACTTCGGAAATCCGGCGCGCGGCGCGGGAGGAAGGGATGCGCTTTCTGCGCGAGTCCGCGCTTGATAAGGTCAGAACGGGATTGACCACTCTGAAGGAAATCAACAAAGTCACGTTCATTGAGGCCATGCGCTAATCACAGGAAATTCGCTGCCTGCTTATAGACCCAATGCTTGTAGACTCAGCTTGTGGACTCATGAGATTGTTTTTTGCGCCGGGTTGTGGGCCTGTAAAATTATCTTTGCACTGAGATTTGCAGAACGAAATTTCCGATTGCTTGCAGCGTGGAAATTGCACCCTCTCCGCCGCTGAGAAAGTTGAAACCGAATTTGAGTTTGTCATCCAAGCCAAGAATCGCCTGTGAAATCGCCGCTGACCGCGTGCTTGCCGGACGTGTCTCTGATGCCGCGCCGACGGTCGAGGCCTGCGCGTCGCAGGAACTCTCGCCTGGCGTCGTCGTCCCTGACATGATGGAGGCAAACCTGAAGCAGCGGGACGCTGTCTTTCGAGCGCTGCAAGGTTCACTGGAAAGCATCGGGGGACGCTCGCGCGACGTGATTGCGATTTTGCCCGACGCCTCTTCGCGCGTCGCATGGCTCGACTTCGATACCCTGCCCTCGAACCGCGAAGAAGCCGAAGGAGTCGTTCGCTTCCGGCTGAAGAAGTCCCTGCCCTTCAACATCGACGAAGCCAAAGTTTCCTACCATGCGCACACCGCCAACGGAGGAGTGCGCGTAGTTGCGGCAGTGGCTCTGACCAGCGTTATCCAGGAATATGAAAACCTGTTTCGTGAACTCGGATATAGCCCTGGAGTTGTGCTGCCTTCCATGCTGGCGGCGCTGGGAGCAGTGAACGCCGATCGCCCCACGCTTATCGTCAAGGTGGATGCCAACACCACGGGTGTTGCCATCCTCGATCAGCAGCAGCTTTTGCTGATCCGGACGCTCGAAAATCCTCGCGGCATCACCATCAGCGGAGAACAGCTCGCGGAAGACATTTATCCCTCGGTGGTATTTTTCGAGGACACTTACCATTTGAACATTCAACAGATTTTTGTCGCGGGACTTCCCGAGACAGGCGGCGCCGCGCCCGCTCTACGCGCCCAGACGGGCGCCGAAGTGCAGGAATTAGTTGCGTCATCTCAGCTTTCCGGCAGCCTGGGAGCCGTACCAAAGTGGCGGATGGCCGGGGTGGTAGGAGCATTGCTGGGTTAAGAATCGATTTGAAACTATGCGTTTGAATATCAATCTCGCAACCCAGCCTTACGAGGACGCGCGGCTCTTCTGGAAACGATGGGGCGGCGGTCTGGTTCTATTAGGGCTGGTTACGCTGGTGCTGCTTTATTTCACCATTGCGGGGTGGCTTGCGGCACGTCAGGATCGCGCGCTGATTGACAAAGCAGAG
>DATNDP010000262.1:0-4339 GCA_035553195.1 Candidatus Acidiferrales bacterium | reverse complement strand
TCCACACCGGCTGCTACGGCTGCACGCGAAAGCAGCGGAATAAATTCCGGCTGGCCTCCGGAAACGGCCTGACCATTGGCGCCTGCTGAAGGGAGCTGCACGGAGTGCGTGGCGTCAAACACAACCGGGGCAAACTGGCGCAAGATGGCCAGCGAGCGCATATCGACGACCAGATTGTTGTAGCCGAACGAACTTCCGCGTTCGGTGAGAAAGATGTTGTTGCTCCCTGACTCGCGCACCTTCTCAACCGCGTGCCTCATGTCCCAGGGCGAGACGAATTGCCCTTTCTTGATGTTGATGGCGCGGGCGTGTTTCGCTGCCGCAACCAGCAAGTCGGTCTGACGGCAAAGGAACGCCGGGATCTGCACCACGTCCACAGCGTCAGCCACTGCTTCCACATCGGTGACTTCATGGACGTCTGTTAAAACAGGGATTTTCATCTCTTTCCTGACGTTCCGCAGAATGCGCAGCCCTTCTTCCAGCCCGGGCCCGCGAAAACTTTTAAGCGATGTGCGGTTTGCTTTGTCGTAGGAAGCTTTGAAGATGTAGGGCACGTTCAGCTTGCTTGTGACAGCGCTGATGGCCTCAGCCATTTTCAGCGCGTGAGCTTCACTCTCGATCACGCATGGACCCGCGACGAGGAAAAGCTCGGGGCCCCCGACAGCCAGAGCATCCAAGCCGAATTGGAAAGAACTACTCATCTGCTTTGCAGGTCACCGATTAAGCTGCCGCCGGATTACCGGATTAGCGCCTCACAATGCGTTCTGGCCTGCGGAACAGCTCATCTTCTTCATGCACCCGGCTGTCTCGCCGTGAAAGGCCGTTTTCGTAGGACGCCTTCACAAACGCGCTGAATAACGGATGCGGCTCCAGCGGTTTGGATTTGAATTCGGGGTGGAACTGGCAGCCTAGAAAGAACGGGTGGTCGGGAATTTCCACGATCTCCACGTAGGTTCCATCCGGCGTTGATCCGGTGAGATGCAGTCCGGCGCCGGTGAGAACTGGTTCATACTCGCGGTTGAATTCGTAACGGTGGCGATGGCGCTCGCTGATTTCCGTGGCTCCGTAAGCGCGCGCGGCGTGGCTGCCGGGCTCCAGCTTGCACGTCCACGCGCCTAGCCGCATCGTGCCGCCCAATTCGTCAATCCCTGTAAGTTCGCGCAGCTTGTAGATGACGCGGTGCGGCGTCGCGGGATCAAACTCGCTGGAGTTGGCATGGTCCAGCCGGCAAACATTGCGCGCGTATTCGATACACGCCGTCTGCATGCCCAGGCAAATTCCAAAATACGGGACCTTTCTCTCTCGCGCGTAGCGGATGGCATTGAGCATTCCCTCAATGCCGCGTTTTCCAAAACCGCCAGGAACCAGAATGCCGTCAAAGCCTTCGAGCTGCACTTCGTAGTCGCGATTGCCGTCTTTGCTCTCAAGCCCCTCGGCTTCCACCCAGGTGAGGCTGAGTTTGAGGTTGTGCGCGATCGCGCCGTGAACAAGCGCCTCTTTCAGCGACTTGTAGGAATCTTCATACTCCACATATTTCCCGACGATGCCGATGTGAACTTCATCTTTCGGATTGTAGATTTTCTGAACTAGATCTTCCCAGCGCGTGAGGTCCGGCTCTTTGGAATTGACGCGAAGATAACGGAGCAGCAGCTTATCTACTCCCTCTCGGTAGAACACCAGCGGGACCTCATAAATGGAGGCCACATCTTTGGCGGTGATCACAGCCTCATCTTCCACGTTGCAGAACAACGCGATCTTGCTCTTGAGGTCTTTGGAAAGGAAGCGGTCGGTGCGGCAGAGAAGAAGGTCAGGCTGGATTCCGATGCTGAGCAGCTCTTTCACCGAGTGCTGCGTGGGCTTGGTCTTGAGCTCCTGCGCCGCGCCAATCCAGGGCACCAGCGTGACATGAACAAAGATTGTGTTGTCGCGTCCCAGTTCCTGGCGCATTTGGCGGATCGCTTCAAGAAACGGCAGAGACTCGATGTCTCCTACCGTGCCGCCGATTTCGACGATGGCGATGTCCACGTCCTGCGCCACCTTCTTCATCGCCGCCTTGATTTCGTTCGTCACGTGCGGAATCACCTGCACGGTCTTGCCGAGATAGTCGCCGCGGCGTTCTTTGGTGATGATCTGCTCGTAAATGCGGCCGGTGGTCCAGTTGTTGTCGCGCGAGAGGCGGGCATGAGTGAAGCGTTCATAGTGGCCCAGGTCCAGGTCGGTCTCTGCACCGTCGTCGGTCACAAATACTTCGCCGTGCTGGAACGGAGACATGGTGCCCGGGTCAACGTTGAGATACGGATCAAATTTCATGATGTTGACCTTGAGGCCTCGGCTCTCCAGCAGACAGCCCATTGAGGCTGCTGCCAGACCCTTGCCCAGGGAAGACACAACACCGCCGGTCACGAAAATGTATTTCGCTGCCATGAACTCCTCACGCTATTAAATTGTTGTGGGTTTTGTTCTGAACTGCTTTTTGGGGGTGCTTGTCCCCGGCTTGAAAATGGCTTGCGCCGATAGCCGTAGGAGCTTCCGGGGTGCACGATCAATTATACAAGAGACGGGCTGTGGAAAGGTGGGGAGAAATTCAGGCGGTCATGCTTCCGGGGTCATTTTCCGTTGACACAAGTTAACGTCCCGAAGCAATATTCTGGCAGGAGAAATGTGATGGCAACCGTCCCGGTGAGCAAAGACAAAGAGCTAATCAGTTTTCAGGAAGCCATGGACCGGCTTTCCCGTGATGACCGCTTTCGGGCCACCGTGTACGCCATGAATACATTGCTCGTCCAGAAGGGGATTTACTCGCCCGACGAGTTTGAGTTCCAATTCCGACAGTTCGCCCAAAAACAACTCACGTAGCTTTTTTCGGCTTCTTGGGTTTCTGTACGTCGCGCCATTTCGGCATGTGACATTTATTTGAGCTGCAACGCTCATGTGCGCCAATATCGCAGAGCGCACAGTCGCATTCGCACCAACTCTCCGCAGAATGGGATTTTGGTTCGTCGTCTTTTTTCATTTTCTGAGTGGAATCTACCGTAGCCGAGACTCAGGTGAAAACAAAACCGGCTAAGAATAACGGCTACAAACAAGTCGAAAACTAAATATATACAGCAGTGCCAGTAGATGCCTGCGGAAAAGTGGGAATCTTGTATAAAGGCTCAGTTTGCCTCGCGTTCCGCGACCCAGTACGCTGCAAATTGCAAGCGGTCGTTCCGGTCGATGACACTAATTTTCTCCTGCAAGAAATCCATCTACTCCGTTCTTATCTCAGCCACCACCGGGCCTTTCGGCCCAGGCAAGTCGCTGGGGAATTAAATTGTGACCTGACGATTGCGCAGCAGCGGTTGTCTACGCCGGCAAGCTAAGAAGCGATCCGGCGATCGATCCGGCGATTTGTGCCCTGACAACCCGACTCCCTTGCTGCGCACATCCCGCGACCTGCAAAACCCGAATTTCTGGAAATGAAAGGCGTTCTTCTTATGAGAAGGTCAAGGAGTTCCATTGTCTCTTCACCGCATCGCCCGCTCATGGCGGCCGCCATGCTTCTGCTGCTCGGGTTGTGCGTCATTCCGTTCATCGCGAATGCACAGGAAAACACCGCATCATCTTCATCCACAGGATGGGTCGTGATTCCCGTGGAGGAATACCAGCAGTTGCGCTCGCGCGCTTTTCCCGGCGAGCGCCCTCCTGAGCCTCCGCCGGTGGATGCCACTCTGACGCGCGCCGATTACGACCTGAAGGTAAACAACGCAGGTGATCTCGCCACCGGCCGCGCGAGCTTGACCATTGACGTGATTAAAGACGGCTGGGTACGCGTGGCCATTCCTTCCGGACTTCTGGTTCGCGAAGCGCGGCTTGACGGCAATCTGGTTTCACTCGCGCCAGGGGTGGCCGGCAAAGCCGGCCAGCTTTCGGCAGTGCTGTCGCATGCCGGGCGTGCCGTTCTGCTGCTCGATATTGCGCTGCCGGTGAGCGCTTCAGCAGGTGATGAAAGCATCTCGCTTCCGGCCGCGCGCTCAGGTGTCACACGCGCCATGGTGCAATTACCGCGACAAGGGGTTGAGGTGCGGCTCACCGGCGGTCTGCTGGCGGAGAAAAATGAATCCGGGACGGAAAGCAAGTGGCTGGCCTACGGGCATGGCAACGAGCCCCTTACCTTCACCTGGCATCGCAAGCTCGATGACCACCGCACGACTCAACCGCTGCGCATGCGCGGATCACTTAACGAACTCCTCGGCCTGGCCGAGGACTCCGCTGTACTGTATGCAGAGGTCAATTTTGAAATCCTCCAGGGCGCTGCCAAATCGGTGCGCATTCAAGTCCCGCCGAACGTGACCATTAA
>DATNDP010000261.1:0-18882 GCA_035553195.1 Candidatus Acidiferrales bacterium | reverse complement strand
CAGAATCTATTGCCTGAGCTGCCATCCGGCGTACTCAACGCACGGCAACAAAGGGCCTGGATTGAAGGGGCTGTTCAAAAAACCTTACCTGCCGAGCGGTCTCACGTCCACGGACGAGCATGTGATCCAGTCCATTGTGCGCGGACGGGCGATGATGCCGGCTTTCGGCAACCAGATGTCAGAGCAGGAGATTCAGGACGTGGTGGCGTATCTGCATACGTTGTAGCCAGGAGACCCGAGTTCTTCGTTTGAAAAGAGTTGTGGCACAGCCGCCCTCGGCTGTGGCTGTTCGTAAAGCACATCCTGAAACGCGAATGCGATTCTACGCGGACCCAAGCGGCTCCTTCGCTGTGCTCAGTCGCTCAGGGCAGGCTCTGTGCCACACAGGATTAGAAGGTTCCTCGAAAGTTTATCTGGCTGACGCGAAATGGTAGCGGAGCAGGTCCTTCACCCGCGCGCTGAGGTTTCGGTCGGGTGTGGAGGTCTAGCTGGCGCGGGTCCAGGATGGATTCTCGATTGGGATAAGTCTTTCTCATAGCAACGCTGCAGGGCAAAGGAAAAACTCACAGGCGAGGGGGCCCATTCGGCTCCTTCGCTAAGCTCAGTTGCTCAGGGCAGGCTATGTGCCACACGTTCGACGAGCAGCAGCCAGCCTCTGTGCTCATTGCGGCTCACCTCACTGTGCCAACCAACGATCTTGAGAAAATTGCGAGAATATCAGGGCAGTGGCTGGCCGGGGATCACGTCTGAATGAGCATTCGCGCGAAGCTGAAGTACCCGTTGTAGTTCTTCTTCTTCCTTCAGCACCTCCTCGTAGTCGATGCCCTGCTGATACCAGAGGCGCACGTTGCGCCAGGCCACGAGGCAGGAGAGTGGATAGGCGAGAAGGGCAAAGATCCATGGCGTCCACGGGCCGAGGCCGACGAAGACAAACCAGGTGTAAAGGGTGGCGAGAACACCGGTGAGCGCGAACTGAGGCCAGCTCACGGGAATGTATTTGAGGCGCTTATTACGCTCACGCTCTACCGCGACAGGTTCGCGTTCCAGCAGCGAGTTGGCCAGGTCAACCGCGATTAGAAAAACAAGAATACTGGCTACGGTATAGCCCAGCAGCCGGAACAGAGTGGAGTGGATGAACGCGCAGCCCGCAAACAGCAGCGATGCGACAAACGGGGAATACCGTCCCAGAGGAGCATGCCAGGAACAGATCCGCGCAGCAAAGGTTTGCCACAGTTCACGCAACGCGCATTACCTCGGGCTGCATGATACGAGCAAGCTGCTCGGCGGCCAAAGTTACTTCAGTTTGTGAAGCGAAGCCGAGGGGCAGGACATCGTACAATAGAGAGTTATTCCCACATGGCCAGCCCTGCTGAACTCGTACAGATCGATCTTGCCCCACGACGGCCGCAGCCCAAGCCGGAATGGCTGCGGGCACGCGCACCCATCGGCGACAACTACCACGATCTGAAGCGGCTGGCGCGGACGTTGCAGTTGCACACTGTATGCGAGTCGGCGCAGTGCCCCAATATCGGCGAGTGCTGGAACCATAAGACTGCCACCTTCATGCTGCTCGGCAATCTCTGCACGCGGCGGTGCGGCTTCTGCGCAGTGCCGAAAGGTAAGCCCGAGCCGCTGGACTGGGACGAGCCGCGCCGGGTAGCGGAAGCCGTGGCCACACTCGGCCTGAAGCATGCGGTAATCACCAGCGTAAACCGCGACGACGACAACGTGGGCGGGGCAAAGATTTTTGCTGAGACCATCCGCGAGATCCGGCGGCAGGCGCCTGGCTGCCAGGTGGAAGTGCTGATCCCCGATTTCCAGGGCCGGGAAGATTGCCTGCAGATCGTGCTGGACGCCAGGCCGGAAGTGCTGAACCACAACACGGAAACGGTGCCGCGGCTCTACCGCGCGGTGCGTTCCGGCGCGCGATACCAGCGCACACTCGACCTGCTGAGCAACGTGAAGCGCTTTGCTCCGGGCATGGTATCAAAAACGGGATTGATGGTCGGAATCGGCGAGACCATGGACGAGCTGCTGGAAGCGTTTCGCGATCTGGCGGCGCGTAACGTAGATATCCTTACAGTAGGCCAGTACCTGCGCCCTTCCAAAGACCATCTTCCCATCACGCGCTACTACACGCCCGATGAATTCGCTTTCATAAAACGCGAAGCGCTGAAGATGGGCTTCCGCCATGTGGAGAGCGGTCCCTTGGTTCGTTCGTCCTATCATGCGCACGAGCAGGCGGAGAGCACGGGGCTGGTGTCAATCACGCAATAGAATTTCTCAATTCAAAAGCGCAGCCCAAAACCTACGGTCAACTGAATTGAAGGATGAGTTTCGCCTCCCACGGTAAAGGGATTCCCCTTGTCGTCAAGGAAGTGTCTCTTGCGGAAGTGAATTTGCGTATCACCAGCGTCGAATCGAAACATGGTGTGTCTTGACGTGTAGAGCTCAAAGATTCCGCCGGTATCGAATGCCAGATTTACAAATGTGGGCAGGTTTTGATGCGGGTCCAGCAGCTGTCTAAAATCGAAGCCGGACGCAAGCGTATAAATCTGAACACCTGGACGGAATTTAGCAAATACACCCCAGTGGTCGCGCCGTACTCCCCAACGGACCCCAGCGAGGGCCTGAATCATCTGCCCGCCCTGCTGAAAGCTGACAAACCTCATCTCGCGAGGGAAAAAACTTGCGGCTGCGTCAAACCCAAAATGGCGGTTGAGGTTGTACGTCAGCCAGCCGCCGATCGCCGATTCATCGCGCGTAACCAAGACATCGCGCTGCAGCGTTTGCAACGTGTATTGCACACCAAACTGAACACGAGAAGGGCCTGTTTCGCTCTCAACAATCGTTTGTAAAGAACCGAGACGATAGCTGGCGCCGACTGCAATGTGCCATGGGCTTACCACGAAGCCATCCGTGCGTTCTTCAGCGGACAGGCCGTTGCCGAGAGGGAAGACAAGCAATGTCGAGTCTCCATAGCGAACGAGGAGTTGACCGACATCCAGCCGAAGGACAAGCCGGCTGGTGGGATAAAGTTCCGCAACGCCGCCCAAGTCCATGGCGGCGTGTGTTTTTCGTGAAGTTGAATAGAGGTCAGACAGCGCGGCTGTATTGAAGACATTACTGAACGTGAGTACGCCGAAACGCGATTTGAAGAAGATTCCAAACTTTCGCTTGCGTATGCCCGCCTTTGGTCCGGCGAGCAATGATATGGCTCTCCCGCCGCTCAGAAGGCCGCGCTGGCTGGTTCCGGTCAGGTAATAATTCGCTTCCGTTTCAACAGCGAGACTGGACGTGAAGTTGTAACTGAATCTTGCTCCGATTCCGGAATCGGTGGTGGCGCCGATGCGGTCATTGGGAATGATTGAAGTGGTGATACCCAGCTCACGCTTTGTGAACTGTTGAGCTGTTACGGAAGAAACTTGGATAGTCGCAAAGAAGACGAGTACAGCCACTGCGCTTCTTACGGGCATGCCGAACCTCGATGTGGAGTAACAGCGACAATGAGGCAGGAACGCGAACCGGTTACTTTCTTGCGCCCGATGCGGCAGGCGTTTTCACGTCACAACCCAGCCCCGTCGCAAGATGTTCGGAAATGAACAGCTCTGAAACGCGGCCTTGTCAAGCTGTACTACTTCGCGCGTGACTTTGGGCGAAGAAAATGCTAAAAAAGATAGCTTTTAGCTGTTTTGCGGTTGGAAGTGGCTTGGCTCAAAAAACCTCTCAGGAGGCCTTGAAATTCGGGCTCGCTCTTTGAAAACTGAATACTTACATTGTTGCTCAGGAGCTCGACTTACGGGGCGCAGCTTCAACCAACCCGGGGTTGAGCTGGGGTGATTTCGAGTAAGTCCTTTAGAATCCTAGTGACCTATGGGGTAGGGGGTAGGCATCGGCGTTCCAAGCTTGATCGCAACCCGAAACCTTGCCCCCTCTGATTAGTTTGCTACCACACCCTGCAGGCGTTCTGGCGCACCATCGGTTGTCCGGCTTTGCAGCCCCAGGCCTTTTCAAACTCGGGCATGTTGCCGACGACGCCGTTGACGCGGTACTTGCCTGGGGAATGCTCGTTGGTGAGGGCCAGCAGGCGCTCGATTTGCGGCGTCTGGTTCTGGCACCAGATCTGGCCCCAGCCGAGGAACAGGCGCTGTTCCGGCGTATAGCCGTCGAGTTTTGCCGGCACGCGCGCATCCTGATTCATGCCGGCGAGCAAAGCCATCAGCGCGATGCGCAGGCCGCCGTTGTCGGCAGTGTTTTCACCCAGGGTGAGTTTGCCATTGAGGTGAACATCGTCCACGGCGACGAAGCTGTTGTACTCATCCACAATGCACTGCGCGCGCTGGTCGAAGGCTTTGCCATCCTGCGGAGTCCACCAGTCGTGGAGATTGCCTTGGGCGTCAAACTGGCGGCCCTCATCGTCAAAGCCGTGAGTGAGTTCGTGGCCAATCACGGCGCCGATGCCGCCGAAGTTCAGCGCATCGTCCGCCTTGAAGTCATAGAACGGCGGCTGCAGAATGCCTGCCGGGAAGTTGATGTTGTTCTGCAGCGGGTTGTAGTAGGCATTGACGGTGGGAGGCGTCATTCCCCACTCCTGCTTGTCAAGCGGCTTGCCAATCTTGTTGAGCTGGCGATGGACTTCAAAGGCATTGGCGCGGAGTGAGTTGCCCAACGCGTCACCGCGAACGATCTTGAGCGTGCTGTAGTCGCGCCACTTGTTGGGATAGCCGATTTTGTTCTGGATTGCGTCCAGCTTGATCAACGCCTGCTTTTTGGTGGTTTCGGTCATCCAGTCAAGGCCCTGGATATCGCGGCGCAGGGCATCTTCCACCTGCTTAACCATGGCGAGCGTGCGGGCTTTGGCCTCAGGCGGGAAGTACTTGTCCACAAACTCCTTGCCCAGAGCCTCACCCAGATCGCCGTCCACGGATGAGACGCAACGCTTCCAGCGCGGGCGCAATTGCTTGGCTCCGGTGAGCGTACGCCCGAAGAAATTGAAGTTTTCGTCCACGAACGCCGTGGGCAGAAACTCCGCCTGGCTGTGTACGAGATGCCAGCGCATATAAGTCTTCAAGTCATCGAGGCTGACGGTTTTGAGCTCTTCGTCGAGCGCTTTGAAGAAATCCGGCACCACAACGTTGAGGCTGGTGAAGGAAGGAGCACCCATGCCGGTAAGGTATTTGTTCCATTGCAAAGATGGTGTGAGCGCCTGCCACTGCTGCTCAGAGATTTTGTGGTAGATCTTTTCGGGGTTGCGGCGATCGGTTACTGGCATGGACGCTTTGGCCAGCGCCGTTTCAATGTTCATGACGGCCTGCGCCTCGGCTGCGGATTTTTCCGGCGCGTCGCCCATGAGCTTGAACATGTTGGTCACGTGCTCAACAAACTGCTTGCGCAGCTCGACCGATTTTTGATCGTCGCGAAGGTAGTAGTCGCGCTCGGGCAGGGAGAGTCCGCCCTGGTCAGCTTCGGCGATCACCTGCTTGGCGTTCTTGAAGTCAGCGCCGGAGCCAAAGCTGAACAGAACGTCAATGCCCTGGCGGTGCAGCTCCGCCAGCAAGCTGGGAAGTTCGTTCTTGTCCTTGATGGCATCAATGCGGTCGAGCTCAGGTTTGAGCGCGGCAATGCCTTTGTGATTGATGGCATCTTCATCCATGCAGCTTGCGTAGTAATCGCCGATCTTCTGCTCGTTAGCGTCGCGGTTTGTGGCTTTGGCGGCGTTCTCCAGAATGCCCCGCAGCTCAGCGCGATTGCGCTCCGCCAGTTCATTGAAGCGGCCCCAGCTTGCCTGGTCGGGAGGAATGGGATTGTTTTTCATCCATCCGCCGCAGGAAAACTGGTAGAAGTCAACGCACGGGTCGGCAGATTTATCCATGGCGGCCGCGTCAAAGCTGGGCACCTGCTTCACTTCCGAGCTTTGCGGCTGCGTGGCTGGAGTACTTTTTGTCGAAACCTGGGCGACAGCCAGATTTATGGAGAGAGTAGCGACGACGATCAACAGAACTTTGCGCATGCAATCGGCCTCAACACGAGAAGAGAATGGTTGTTTCAATCTGGGAGAACGGAATCGCGAACAAAGAAGTATAGACTCGCAACGCGTTGCTTGGGTAGTTCGTACGCGCGGGCGTTTGAGACTCAACGCAGCGACAAATCAAAAAATTCTGAAATGAATCGTCAGGTACTTCTTCGGGTTCTCGCGCACTGCTTTGATCAGCGAGCGGGTCTCTACGAGTAATTGATCCGTATTGTTATAGACAGAGGAATCCTTCAGCAAGTGTCCGGCTGTGCCCTGTCCGGCCTCAAGCTCCGTGGCGATAGCTGAAAGCTTATCCACAGTGGAACGCAGCTTGCGGGCAAACTCTTCATCTTTTGCGAGAGTGCCCAGCGCGCCTTTTCCGGCGTTTACGTCCGCTACCAGCTTGTTAGCGCTGGCAATGGTCTGGTTGGCGTTGTTATAAAGCGTATCGTCTTTGAGGAGCTTGCCTGCGGTGCCTTTGCCCTCGTTCAGGTCGTCAACCAGGCGATCGAGTTTGTCTACCGCATCGTTGGCTTTGCGGTAGAAAGTCTCATCAGAAAAGAACTTGCCAATGGTGCCTTTGCCATTGCTGACGTCGGCCACGAGCTGCTGCATCTGGTTCACCAGCCCGTTGACCCTGTTGATGAGAGTGGCGTCGTAGATGACTCCATGCAGAGTGCCTTTGCCGCTTTCAATCTCGGAGACGATGCGGTCGAGCCGCTTGATCAACGTGTCCACATTGACCAGCGTGCTCTGGCTGCTGCGGACCACGTCTTCGAGTCCGGGAGCGTTCTCGTGCGGCAGCTCATCACCGTCAGCGACGGGCGGCTTCTGGGGCGGCTCCTGGTTCTGAATGTCAACAAAGGATTCGCCCAGTACACCCGCGGTTTTTACAATCGCCGTGCTGTCCTTGTGAATCAGTGCGGCGAAGTCGCGGTTGATCTTCATGGCGACCCTCACCGGCGTCTGGGGCCGGTCAGAGACGACGCGTACGGAGGTCACGTTGCCCACGGGCACGCCGTTCAAGTCCACAGGTTGGCCGGAGCGCAGGCCTTCAGCGTTGTCGAAGTAAGTGACAAGAGTGATTTTGCGGGTGAGGAAGCCAGCCGTGCCGCTCATCAGGAAAACCAGAATTGCGAGGACAACCGAAGCTACAACCACGGTTATGCCCACGCGGAGTTCAGACCACCTGAGTTGCTTTTGGCTCGGCAATTGAGTGTAGTCCTAGATAAAAATCATAACAGAAAGCGCTTTCATTCCAGCAAGACAAAGGCTAGCTGACAATCGCCGAGCCTCTGCAAAACCATCATTGCAGGAATGTTCTGTAGAGTGCTGCGGGAAGCACATCAAGCCGATCTCAAGCTTCTGGAACAGGCGCCCGCGAGCAAGTAGGAGAGCGCGGCGCATGCGAGCGTGATGGTCAAACCAAAATGAATAGCTATCACCATGGCCATCACGGAGCCGAGCACGCTGGCGGCAGCATTCAGCGCCCAGGCCCATTCCACGGTCCTGATTAGCCGGAGACCTGTGGGAAAAGGCATGCCCATGAGGAAGCCGAGAGGAATGAGTACCACGGCGCTTAGCAAAAGTTTCAAGAAGAACGGATAACCAACCGTGGTCGAAAGGAGCCACGGAACCAGCACCAGGTCGAGCGCAATCAGAGCGGTGATAACTCCCAACAGCGCCAGCAAACGATGTCCGCCGGAAATCCAGTGCCGGGCGGTGATGCTCCCGGCACCGCTGGAAAGAAGCAGGAGAAATACAACCACCGTCAGCGCGTACGTTGGATGGCCAAGAAAGAGCACAAAGCGCTGAATCAGCGAGATCTCCACCAGGATGTAGCCAAAGCCCAGAGCAATGAAATAGAGCAGCGCCGCCAATCCTGGTCTGGCCGCCGCCGGCTCGCGGCCATAGAGAGCAAGCGGCAGGATCAGGAATGCCAGGACGGCCACAATGGAGATGATCAACAGCATGCCCAGGACTACCACTCCCAGATTGATTCGCCAATCCATGCCTTTGCCGGTTCCGGCAAGAATGTTCTTGAGCACGTACCCGGTCTTCAGGGTAAAGAAGAAAAATGGAGCGTTGTCATCCACCGGGCCGACGTTATACGTGTAATGGCGGGCAAAATCGCGCGGATTGTTGGAATCGATCAGCTCACCGAAAGTATGCGCTGCTGCCGGCAAGGGCTGCGTGCCCGCATGTTGCGGATCCGGGTTCAGCCACACCAGGTTAGGATTCGAAGCCACATGCTCTGCAATAGCCGCATACTCGGCCGGGGTGAAGGCCGTTTTCTTGGCCAGCACCAGAACGGGACGGCCATCTTCGTTCAGGCCGCCATCGGCAACAATGACGAAGTGATTGCGTGGATCGGCGACGCCGAGCTGATGCAACGCTTCAATCCCCTGCGATACCACACGCAAGGCTTCGCGGGGCTGGCGAAATTCCCATCGCGTGATGGCGATCATGCCGTCGGGTTTGAGGTGATCAAAGTATTCGCGGAAAGCCTCTACCGTATAAAGATTGTTTTCGCTCAGCGCGAACGCGCCTGCGGCGGTAGAGGCCCATGTATCTACCAGCGTCATCTGCACCACGTCATAAAGATCGTGGGAACTGCGGATGTAAGAGCGGCCGTCCTGCACGTGAATATGGACCTGGGGCATGTCATACAGATGGTAGGAGTAGTCCGCGTAAGCGCCGCGCATCACGTCGTTCACGATGATCGGATTGATCTCGATCCCGGTAACGTTCGGACTGCCATTCGCGACAGCGCGCAGGACATCTACCCCACCGCCCGGCCCGATGATGGCAAAGCTTCCGCGTGGACGTAATACATTCGCGACTGAGGGCGCGGCAGCCATGAGGCTCTTTTTCCAGTTGAAGCTGCCTGCGCCGGGAATGCCGGTGTGTGTGGGCGCGGGACTGGAAGGTTGATCCTGGTCCCATTTGGCTGGATCCACGTTCATGATGGCCGTGGTGGCGTCAGCGTCAATCACTACGTAGCGCGAGCCGCCCTGATTATTGACTTCAATTCTGGAGATGGCGTTCCACTTGGAAAATTCCACCCACTTGGGATCGCGCAGCAGGCCTTTGGCGTAGATCACGTCCATCCGGTGGCCGAGATGGCACCAGACGAGGAAAATCACAGCAACAGCAACCAGCACTCGCGCAACGCGTCCAATCTTTCTGCTGCCCGCCCAGAGCGCTGCCGCCATGGACAGCACGACCGAGCACAAGAGCAGGCTGTCAGGCGCGCCTAGGGTGTTGAGCAGAGGAACAACGGCAAGACAGGCCGACGCGCCGCCAGCCAGATCGGCGCCGTAAAGAATGGAAATCGCGCCCGTTGAGCGCGCAAACAAAACGGAGAAAAGCAGACCTGTAAAGAAGAATGGAACCGCGGTGGCGAGATAAATGACAGTCAGTTTACCGAAATTGGCCCCTGTGACCTGGAGAGAAACCGGCGTGTGCAGGACGATCCAGACTACTGCGGGGATTGCGAGCGCACTTAGAATGCAAATGAAAGCGCCCATTGAGCCCAGATCGAAGCGCATGAGCCAGTCGCGACGGATATGGGCGAACACTCCGCCCGACCCGAGTCCCAGCAACGCCACTGAAATGGCGAAAAAGGCAAAGTGATAAAAGAGCACCACACTGAAGAGGCGAGTCATGGCCAGTTCCAGCAGCAAACTGGAGAAACTCACCATGGCCACAGCGAGCACCACCGTGACAGGCACCAGCAGCATGGTGGCGGGCGGGCTTTGCGGAGAAACAGTGGTCTGGGACATCCGCCTAAAGTAACCTCAAGATTCCAGGATGACAAATGCTATTGCCTGTTCTTCAGTGTGGCTTAGAGAAAGGTGGGCCCGAGTGGCGCCAAGGCGGCTGGCGAACTCAGCCAATTTGCCGCTGAGTCGAAGTGTGGGTCTGCCTCCCAGCTCTCGGACGACCTCAACATCATGCCAGGTGACCCCGTGTCTCAGGCCAGTGCCTGCGGCTTTCATTCCCGCCTCTTTGGCGGCGAAGCGGGCCGCCAGCCGCTCCGCGGCGTTCAGCTTGGAAATGCAGTAGCGGACCTCATCAGGAGTGAAGACCCGGGCCAGAAAACGCTCGCCAAAGCGCTCCCAAGCTGCCTTGATCCGGACAACCTCAGCGACATCAACTCCCGTGCCTACAATCATTTGCGCCACTCCAAGGTACCACAGCCGTTGTCCCTGTATGGCTGCCGGGGAGGCATTTTCGCAAGAGACAACTCTGGGCAGTGTGAGTATAATGTGCCTGCGGTTTTCGAGAAGCGTTGTACAGCGGTTCTGCACCCCAGCACACCTGCCTGCACTACCTGAAGAAAAGCGCAAATTCAGATATAAGGAATGCGTGTAACACAATGGAACAAGGAACAGTTAAGTGGTTCAATGACGCGAAGGGTTACGGCTTTATTTCCCGTGAGAATGGTGAGGACGTTTTCGTCCATTTCTCTGCAATTCAGGCCAACGGTTTCCGCAGCCTGAAGGAAGGACAGCCGGTGCAGTTCACCGTCGTCAAAGGTCCCAAGGGCTGGCAGGCAGAGAACGTGCAGATGCTCTAGAGCTACACGGAATTCAATGAGGGCGGCCGGTGGGCCGCCTTTAGCATTTTCCACAGGCCCTTTCTTCTGGGACCTTCTCCCCGGGCCTCTCCAAACCAACCGCCTCAATCCAATACCTGATGAGCAAATTTTCATCGGGGGTTAAATATGACCATACGAGAGCGGTTTGAGCACACGGTAACGCTATTGAGCGGCATGGTAATCGGCGCGACGGTGATGTACATCTTTGATGAAAATCGAGGCGCCCGGCGCCGAGCCCAGGCGCGCGACCGAGTCGTTCATGCCGGTCGTGTTATGGGACGGCATCTCCGGAAGAGCAGCCGCGATGTGGTGAACCGGGCTCTTGGCTCCGTGGCTGAGCTGCGGTCCAGCATCCGTGACCGAGTCGGCGAGATCCCCGACGATCAACTGGTAGACCGAGTGCGCTCTCAACTGGGACACGTAGTCTCTCATTCAGGGTTGTTACGGGTGGAAGCGCGGGACGGCTGTGTGACCGTGAGCGGCTCTGTCCTGCCCAGCGAAGTGGAAAAGATTCGTCATCGAGTGGCGCGCACCCGGGGAGTAAAGGAGTGCCGCCTGCAAGTGGAACCTCAGGCTGATCTCGAGCGTGTCGTCGGACGCGCTGGCGGTTCCAGCCGGCGGGCCATCTAAAGACTGCCGCCAGGAAGCAACCGCGCCCAACGTCGCCCAAAGACAGGCGCGGTTCGTGTTTGGTAGTGTCTGCTTCTCACTTGACTGTCAACGTCAGGGTTGACTGGTGTGTTACCGATCCGGATATAGCGTTCACCGTCACGGTGTACGTTCCTGCCGGAGTTCCAGAAGATGGTGGTGGCGGTGTGGGGCCGCCACCGCATCCCACTCCGGCAAGGACCGTCGCCAGTACCAGCATCAGGCATATGGGAGCGATCCTCTTTTTGCGCGATCCTCCAAATACAAGACCTGCGGCTAGCAAGAAGGTGCTAAGAAGACCCAGGCTCAATCGACCGCCGCTCGAATGCGGCATCTGAGCAGCCAAAGTCCGTCCCGTAGTCGTAATAGTGAGAGTACTGTTCGCTGCGGATCCGTTTGGCGTAACGGAGGCCGGATTGAAAGTGCAACCCGCGCCTGCCGGCAGCCCCGAGCAACTCAGGCTCACGGCTGCGCTGAAGCCGTGTTGAGGGCTGATCGCGAGGGTAAAGTTTGCGGTTTGTCCGGCGGTGATTGTGGCTGAGTTTGTCGCAAGATTCACCTGATAATCAGGTGGGCCGACGTCAAGGACTACAACCGCGGATGTGGTCCCCGCGTAATTGGCGTCGCCACTATAGGCGGCGGTCACGTTATGCGAGCCATTCGCCAGAGATGAAGTCTGGAACGTTGCCGTCCCAGTCGGATCCAGGGCAACGGTCGCCAGCGCGCTGGCTCCATCGTCGAATGTGATGGAGCCCGTAGGCACAGGAAGCGCTGGATTTGCCACCACGGAACCTGTCAGCGTCACTGAAGCGCCGGTCTGCAGGGATGTGTTACTGGCGCTCAGAGAAACGGCGCCTGGCGGATTAACGGCCGCAATTTCCCATATTCCCCGCCCGTGCGTGGCCACGCGGATTTTGCGCGTGAGCTTATTCATAGCCATGTCGAAAACGGCCACTCTCGGCAAACCAGAGCCATACGGCACCCAAGTAGACCCTCCGTCCACTGAGTTGAACACTCCAATGTCAGTTCCTGCATAAAGCGTGTTGGGGAATACAGGGTCGACCAGAAACGCATTTACAGGAACATCAGGTAAGGATCCTGAAACTGCGGTCCAGGCGGGCGCTGCCGCAGTGAGGTTCGTGGTTTTCCAGACGTGGCTGGCAAAGCCGTAGCCGTCCAGCGTTACGTATGCCGTATTCGCATTGGTTGGATCGATCACGGCGCGGGAAACATAATGCGGCCCCCACGGCCCGGTTACCTCGGTCATTGGGTTGGCGCCGCTGGTGGTGGCGAAGACCTGCCCTGTGGTCAGCCCAACCAGGCGCACGTTGTCATCCTGGGGGGAGATACCAATCGCGCTTACGGGTGCGGGAGCTCCCGTCTTCGGATCGAGTGCAAATGGCGCCTGGCTCACAGGCGTCATGGTTGTGCCGCGGTCGATAGAGCGATAGAGATGGTCAGTGCCAAAGTAGAGTGTGTTAGGAGCTCCGGGCCCAAGAGCCATAGGGGCGTAGAACAGGACGTTATCCGAGCAACTGATGCCGTTGGCTGTTACTCCCTGTTGCGCCGCGCAGCCGAGGAAATCCCAGCCGTTTTCGTTTGCGTTCGCGGAACTCAGCACGCGCGCGAAACCAATGATCCCGTTGCTTGCCCCGCTCAGGTTGAAATACGTGTGGTACATGGTCACGTTCGTAGTGTCCGAGCTGCTCTGGTCAATCAGGGCATAACCGCCGTCGCCGGCATCGGCGCGAGTCCATGCTCCCGCGGGATTCATCAGCTCCGTGCCGTTGTCCTGCGTGCCGCCGATCATGAAGTTGGCGTCCGCGGGATGAAGCGCAAGGCTCTGGAACTGGGTGGCGCTGAACGTGCTGTTGTTCAGGCTGGCCCAGGTGTTACCGCCGTCAGTGGATTTGAAAATGCCACCGTCATTTCCGGTGTAGATGATGTTCGAATTTCCCGGCGCGATGGCAATTACATGGCTGTCCGGATGCAGACGGGTATCCGCACGATTGAAGGTAGAGCCATCCGTTGTTTTTGCCAGGGCAGCGGTCCCACAGGAAAGGGATGCAGTCGCTGCGGAATCCCCGTTGCCGCCGATATAAATCACTTTTGCATTTTGCGGATCGAGAGCTACAGGCGAATCGTAAACGCACTGCCCTCCGCAAAAGCCTCCAGCACCAAGGATCGGCGTCCAGGTCACGCCATCGAGCGATGTCCGCAAGGTGCCCGGCTTGGCCGCGCCGGTCGAGGTCGGGCAGGGGCCGCTGTCCGAGGCAGCGAGAGCGAACGTTGTGGTTGTACCCACGCGGTTTACAGAGAACTTTCCAACAACGGGCGAGCTGGCGGTCCCGAGTGACAGTTGCTGGGTCCAATGGGCGGTCCCGGTAAACGGATCTGTATCACTGCTCCACACCCCTCCATCGGTCGCTCCAACTACATTCACCAGTACCTTGGCGGGATTGGCAGGGTCCATCACCATGTCGCTGATAATGCGATTGCATGAAAGATTGGCGGGATCAGGACAGGCTGCGGTCGGTACATTCAGCCTCGCGAATGTAGGAGCGGCGGCGAGCGCGTTCGTCGAGAGATACACGCCACGAGCGGGCAGAGTATTGAAAACATCATTACTCAGGCCGCTGAATCCTGACCCGGTGGAGACCAGGATTTTATTGGGATCGGCTGGATTAACCAGGATCTGGGTGATGGCGCGTCCGGTCAAAACGTCATTGCCGGTTCCGTCTGCTTTGAACGGGCCTGTCATGTTGGCTGTGGTGGTTGCATTGTGAATGATATAAAGCCCGACGCCGAAGAAGCTGTCAGCGGAATTGTTCCCTTCGCCTGTTCCAACGAACAGAACCGTGTGATCGAGCGGGTCCAGCGCCAGAGCCCCGATTGCGAGGGATTGTGCCGCGTCCATCAGTTGCGTCCATGTGGCTCCGCCGTCAAGCGTCCGATAAAGCCCGCCTTGCGCCGTACCCACGTACACTGTGTTGGCGGTCGGATCGGAGGGGTCGATCACAATTGCCGTCACGCGTCCGCTGACCGGCACTTCTTTGGTGGGATCAAGTACGGTGCCTGAAGTTTGCCCGTTGGGAATGGGATCCGGCCCCAGAGGAGTCCACGAGTTTGTCGCTGCGGGCGCCAGCAACCCGAGTGGCGCCTGTCCACTGCGCAACTGATGCAAAAAGAATTCCTGCAGCTCCATAGTCCGGATGGCATTGGTGCGCAGCAGGGGGTCACGCACCAGATCGTCAATGCCGCGCTGCATCCGAATCTGCTGATCGCGCCGCGCCAGGTATTCCTCTTCGCTGATGTGGCCGCGGGCAATCGCGGGAATGTCTGCGCTGTCCGCGTCTGCTTCCGGTGATGGGCTCTGAGCGGTTGCTGCGGCAGCAGACGGATTTGACGCGTCAGAATTGCGGGAGCTCTGGGCCACACAACTCGTGACGGCCAGAGTGACAATGAGAAAGATCTTGGCTCTGAAACTCATGGGCAAAAAGACCTGTACTGGGCTGCCACTTCAGTGAATCGGCCAAAAGCGTGCATCGACTTGCATAGCGACGGGAAGCCGCAGAATCCCTGGCCAATCGAGGAAAGTAGCTGGTTGCATATGTTGGCATTTAGCCTCTGGCTCGTCAATCTCTTAATTCCGCAGGGGGGATCTTGGCTTTCGTGCTGCCGTCTCTCACTCCGGGCAGCACATATAATCGGGACAGTGCTGGTATCAGACTTCGATTTTCAGCTTCCCGAGGAGCTCATTGCTCAGGAGCCGCTGGCTGACCGCAGCGCCTCCCGTCTGCTTCATTTGCATAGGGATTCTGGCATTTTCGAGGACCGGCACTTCCGGGATTTTCCCTTCCTGCTTCGCCCTGGCGACCTCCTGGTGATCAACAACAGCCGCGTGTTCCCGGCAAGGCTTTTCGGCCGGCGCTCCGGCAAACGCGCCCAGCCGCTCAGTCCTCGCAACCCCGCTGCAAAGGATTTTCTGCACGGCCAGGTGGAGGTGCTGCTTACCCGGCAGACCGCTCCCGGGCAATGGCAGGCCCTGGTTCGTCCAGGCAGGAAAATCGGCGTTGGTGAAAAGATTTTCTTTTACCCAGCGGAGACGCCGGAGCCTCGTGCTGGGGAGAACGAACCGGCTCTGGTGGCGGAGATCATCGCCCGAGGCGAGTTTGGGGAGCGCACGCTGCAATTTAAACCTGTGCCGGACTTCTTTGGAGCGCTCGAAAAGCTTGGTCACGTACCTTTGCCTCCGTACATCAGCCGAGCTGACCGGCGGGAAGACCGCGAACGGTATCAGACGGTGTACGCGCGGCCTGAGGCACGGGGCAGCGTTGCCGCGCCCACAGCAGGCCTGCACTTTACTCCGGAAATCCTCGGCCAGATTCGAGATCGCGGCATTGAGGTCGCCGAGATCACATTGCACGTCGGCCTGGGAACTTTTCAACCCGTTCACGCAGAACGGGTGGAAGAACACAAGCTGCATCGCGAGATGTTCAACGTTCCGGAAGCTGCGGCTGCCCAGATTACCCGTGCCCTGAACCAGCGCCGCCGGGTTGCCGCCGTAGGAACAACCACGGTGAGAACACTCGAGTATGTCGCCGCGATGAACGAAGGAAAGATACCGGCGGGATCGGGAGAGGCGGACATCTTTATTTATCCGGGATTCCGCTTCCGCGTCGTCAGTGCGCTGCTGACCAACTTTCATTTGCCCAAATCCACTTTGTTGATGCTGGTATCGGCTATGGCCGGACAAGAAAACATATTGCGGGCTTACGAACATGCCGTGAGGGAGAGATACAGGTTTTTTTCTTATGGAGATTGCATGTTCATTGAATGAAGAGGGACAGGAAGGCGGTTCACTTCGGATTCAACCGCAATTTCCAAAGTGCCAGTGAACTGTTATGGTCAAACCTTATCAATGTTCCGCTTCGTCTCAGGCCGGTCCGTCATCTAAAGACTGTACTTAAGAAAAGGACGCTCATTCTTTGCGAAGCCGTCTGGCTGTTTTCATTGCGATCGTTGAGACAATTATTTTGGCCGGGCATCTGCTCGTCTATCTCACCGCTGCTACTTTCCTGGGCGGATTTGCTTCCTCTGTTGCGGTCAAAGTCGCATTTGCCGTGCTGTCAGTCACGTTCGTCACCGCTTCACTTTTAGGATGGTATTTCCATAATCCTCTGGTGAGGCTGTATTACGTGCTTGCATCAGCGTGGTTAGGCTTGGCGAGTTTTCTCCTCTGGGCATCAGTGTTGTGCTGGCTGGTCTGGGGACTCTCGGTAGCGGCGCGGCTTGGGTGGGCGCAGCGGCACATTGCCGATATTCTATTCGGCGCTGCCCTGCTGGCTACAATTTATGGATTCGTCAACGCTGCATGGCTGCGCGTGACCCGCGTCCAGATCGCATTGCTTAACCTGCCCGCACCGTGGCGCGGCCGCACCGCCGCCCTGGTAAGCGACACCCATCTTGGACATGTGCGCAATGGCCGGTTTATTCGGCGCGTGGTTCGCAAATTGGCTGCCTTGCAACCCGACATCGTATTCCTTGCCGGTGACGTTTATGACGGTACCTCGGCTGACTTTGAAAAGCTGGCGCAGCCGTGGCAAGAGTTCATCTCGCGTGCTGAGCAGGATTTTCACCGCGGAGGCGCGGAGACGCGGAGGAGGGCGGAACAAGTCGAGCATGCAAACTACTCAGGGCATCGGTCAGCGACAAGTTCTGGACAAGATCACGCTTACGAAACAGCCGTTCTAGAAGACGAAGCTTTTCTGGGCGTTTACTACATCCCGGGCAATCACGAAGAGTTTTACAGCCACGCCGAATACCTGCCGCCGCTGGTGCGAGCTGGCGTCCGTCTGCTCAACAATGAGAAGGTGAACGTCGATGGATTGCAGTTGCTGGGAGTGCATTACCGTGACGCCATTGACCCGGAGCGTTATCGCCACCTCTTGCGAAGCATGCAAATTGACCGCGACCGCGCCAGCGTGCTCCTCCTGCACGCCCCAGTGCGGCTGCCCATCGCCGAAGAAGAGGGCGTTTCACTCCAGCTTTCCGGACACACCCACGGCGGACAGTTTTTCCCCTACACCTTGGTTGCACGGCGAGTCTGGAGGAAGTTTATTCACGGCCTCCAGCGCGTGGGCAACATGCAGGTTTTCACTTCTTTTGGCGCGGGGACGTGGGGGCCGCCGCTACGCGTTGGGACGCGACCGGAAATCGTGCTGATCACGTTTGAATAGATTTTTTTGAGTCGGGTGACTCCGAAGGATAGAGACGCGGCATGCCGCCCCTCACGTTAAACTAGCCAGAAATCTTACTTGTGCTCCATGCCTGCCATGTCGTGGTGTTCGTGCCCAGTCTGCGCTGCTTGATTTTTAAGCTGGCGATCTACTGACCAGACCTCGTCCGGGGTCTTTTCCCACGGGTACACGTGCACCATCCAGCCGAAAACATGCGGCATGAAAGTGCCGCCGGCGGCTTCACACTCCTCGCGTGTGCTGATTGAGCCATTCAGCCCAAAACGGGGATGCGTTCCCAGCATTTCGATCCCGTGTCCCTTTGGAGGGCGGCACATGTTCACGTGTTGGTGCCACTGCGCGACGCTCAAGGGAATCCTCTGGTTAAGCTGATCCTCCGTGAAGCTCACCGGAGCCGTGTACATGGCGCCGATCAACTTATAGTCGTTGCCATGTTTTTCGTAGAGCAGAGACGTCGGCTTGGTCGGATCGAACTCAAAAGCCGCGCCCATTGCGTAGAGATAGTTAGTGAAGTGGTACATCTTCTGCCGCACGTTGGGCAGAAAAATCTTGTAGCCATCGGCCAGCGCGTTGTTGTAATCGCGGTATTTGTCGATGGCCGTCTTAACCTGGTCCACAACATGCTGGGCGCGTTGCTGGTCTCCGTGCGCGGGCTCGCGCAGCGCTGTCATGCGCATGTGCGCGGCCATGTGTTCATGATCATGATGGTGGCCGCGGCTCATGGCCTGTGTGGCCGCATTCAGGTCGCCCTGCGGCGCGGGCGTCTCTTGTGCACAGACAAGGGTTGCGCCCAGCGCAAGCGCCGTCCATACAATCAGGTTTCGCATGCGGTCCCCCAGTTGATTTTGCCGCCAGATGACAGAACCCCGCAATAGAGCAAAAGTTACTTTCGTGTGAAAACTTACCTCAAAACCCAGGGTTAGAATGGGCCGGATCACAAGGGGGATCTTAATGCCAAACTCTCTTCGACGTCTTGTTACCGTCGCCGCGACTGCGGCTCTTTGCTTGCCCATAGCGTTGCGGGCGCAGCAGCAGGACCAGCAGCAGCCGGACGATAAAGCGCAGCCACAAGCGCAGAGCAATGATTCGGCCACACAACCCAAACATGGGCGCAGGGGAATGGGCATGCGGCGGGGACATGGCAACCAGAGCATGGCCTGGCTGGCGAAGAAGCTCAATTTGACGGAAGAGCAAAAGAAGCAGTTCCGGAACATCCGCCAGGACTCAATGAAGCAGGCGAAGGCGATCCGCACGGACAGCTCTCTCACCGACGATCAGAAGCGCGAGAAGATGCACCAGTTGCGGAAAGAGCAGCACCAGCAGATGTTCAGCGTGCTCACGCCGGAACAGAAGGACCAGTT
>DATNDP010000260.1:0-17147 GCA_035553195.1 Candidatus Acidiferrales bacterium | reverse complement strand
AAAAAAATTCCCTCCTGCCTTTCAGCAGGAGGGAGTAGGTCATTGAGTTTGTGTGAGGATGGATCTTTTCTGCGTGTTACTGCAGCGGAGGCTGTTGCTGCTGCGGCTGCTGTTGCTGCTGGTTGCTGGCCGGCGGCTGAGTGTTGCCAGTGGGAGCGGCGCCGGAATCGGCTGCGCCAGCATTGCCGGCGGACATATCAGCCAGGCTGTTCTTCATCAGGCTGATTTCCACGCGGCCGCCACGGGCCCGCTTCATCTTGCCATCTTCAGCCTGCAGCGGGGCATTGCCCATGCCGACGGTGTAGATGCGATAGAGCGGAACGTCATGGTTCAGGACCAGGTAACGGACCACCATCTGCGCCATGGAGCGCGAAGTTTCAATGGCAGTGTTGCTCTTTCCGGGTGAGAAGCCTTCTACCTCAACAATGTAGCCCTTCTGGCCTTTGAGCGAGGTGGCAATCTGGTCAAGAGCTTCCTTGGCGTTCTGGCTGAGAGCACTCTGGCCGGGACGGAAACGAATTTCCGCCTGCGTGACCGGCTGGTACTGGTCCAGCTTGCTTACGGTCTGTTCCACGCCTGTGATGCGAGTGTGCGCCGTCTGAGCGGTCTGCTCGGCCTGGTTGGCGCGATTGCCCGCGTCGAGCGCGTGCGTATCGGCGTCATTGGCCTTGCTCATGGCGTTGCGGATGCCTTCGGTCGCGCGGGCGTCCACATCAGCGATCATTTTGGCGTTCTTCCCGGTGAGCTCATCCAGCTCATTGACGCGGCCACGGATCGGGTCGAGCTGCCGGTTGACATATTTCTTGCGGGCAAAGGGGTTCATGTGGCCCCAGAATCCTTCATGGCGCTCGTATTTCAGCGGCTCTTTGCCGGTGGCGCCTTGCGTCTGGTCAGCGGACTGAGCATTCTGATCGGCCGGCTGCTGCGCCTGGGTCTGCGGTTGATCTTGTGTGTTTGACTGATTCTGATTCTGCTGCGCGACCGCGGGGACTGCGAGAGCGGCG
The DNA here is from genome assembly GCA_035553195.1 of Candidatus Acidiferrales bacterium. GTDB lineage: Bacteria > Acidobacteriota > Terriglobia > Terriglobales > Acidobacteriaceae > Angelobacter. The sequence goes on along the minus strand of DATNDP010000260.1, from coordinate 16,143 downwards.
GCCAGACAGAGCGACAAAATGTACGACTTCTTCATTGCGGGAATCCTCCGAACCGGGGGTTGTTCGTGCATCGGGGAAGCTTGACAGGGTTTCCAGCGAACCCCCGTGCGCGCAAAACGCTACAGCTTTCTCTATTACATTCCAATTGCCAAACTGCTGCTCGTCGCGCCGGAATCAGTCGCTTTGTTTTCAGTGGCTTACGGTTGAACCTAAACTGCTGCATCGATCGGGTGAGTAAATTTTGCTCTGCGGGACAAGGCAAAAATTAGGGGTGACAAACCTTGTTCTGTGAGACTTGCTGCTTTCAGAGCTGCAGCGTCTGACTGCTACGGAAGCCTCTATTTCGAATTCGGCAGCTCCGTGGACACGTCAGCATCGCTCCTGAGAACTCCGGCAACTTACGTTGCGAGAACCTGCATCAGAAAAATCGCAGATTGTGCTCAGCAATCTTCAGACGGATGTAACAGCAAATGAACGCTTCGCGGTTTTCCGGGAGGTTGACATGTTGCATAAGTGCGCAAACCCGTCCTGTTCAACTCCGCTCATCTATCTTCGGGAAGGCAAGATCTTCATGATGGAGCATGCGCCCGGGCCACAGACGGCGGCGATGCCTGAGAACGGCAAGCGCGTCTCATCAACACGCGTGGAACATTTCTGGCTTTGCGGTCCGTGTTCCGCTGAGATGACGCTGGCTCTCGACAACAAGGGAGGCGTGCAGGTCTTGCCCAAAGCACAGACCAGGATGCGGGCCGCCTCCTGACCCGCTAAAGAGGATTCTCTTCCGGCTGCTGCCGCGGCGCGCAAGATACAATTCTGCGAATGGCAAACCCTGCGTGGGTGAAGAATGTCTGGAGACGCTTTCCCCTGAGAAGTGGGCAGCGCTGGCTCAACCTTCTCCTCCTTGCAGCGCCGGTCGCCATCGCTCTAAAACTTCTTCACGCGTCTCCGCTTTACATCTTCTTTGCTGCAGCCCTGGGAATTATTCCGCTGGCTGGCGTTCTGGGCGAATCGACTGGCGTTGTGGCCGCGCATTCCGGACCCGCAATGGGAGGAATGTTGAACGCCACACTTGGCAACGCGACAGAGTTAATCATCGCGATCTTTGCCGTGCAGGCAGGCCACATCAGTGTAGTGAAAGCCTCGTTGAGCGGAAGCATCATTGGAAATCTGCTGCTGGTCCTGGGTCTCAGCATTCTGGCAGGCGGCGCCCGCCGCGACACCTTGCGCTTTTCCCGCGCCGGCGCGTCCATCAACAGCACCATGCTGATGATCTCAGTGGCAGCGCTGGTGATGCCGGCGCTTTTCGCGCTCACCTCATTCGGTGACCTCCAGCACCATGAAAGCGCGCGGCTTGAGCAGTTGAGCCTCTGGACGAGCGGAGTGCTGATCCTTCTTTATCTGGCAAACCTCTTTTTCATGTTTAAGACGCATCGGCAAACGGTTCCGGCGCCGGCGGAAGCTGAGCGCGGAGGCGCGAGTATGAAGCAGGCGCTGGTGTCGCTCGTAGTCGCAACGGTGGTGATCGCGTTGTTGAGTGAAATACTCGTCAGTGAAATTGAGGCGGTGACTCAGTCTCTGGGGATGACTGAACTGTTTATCGGGGTGATAGTGGTCGCGCTGATCGGCAATGCTGCCGAGCATTCCACGGCGGTGCTGATGGCCATGGAAGACAAAATGGATCTCGCCATCACCATTGCCGCCGGATCAAGCACGCAGATTGCGCTTTTTGTCGCGCCTGTCCTGGTGTTCCTGTCGCTGGCGCTTGGGCATCCGATGACGTTGCTTTTTAACGGCTTTGAAATTGCCGGAATCTTTCTTTCCGTGCTGATCGTGGCGATGATTTCATCGGATGGAGAGACGCACTGGTTCGAGGGAGCCGAATTGCTGGCCGTCTATGCGATTCTCGCGGTGGCTTTTTATTTCGTCCCGCAGTGAAGATTCGCGAAGATTCCGCAACGCCGGAGAGGCGGCTCGACTATTGGCCGTTCAGCGCGTATTTGCCTGTCAGTCCGTACCAGCGGATTTTTAGCGCGTCACGGCCCATGAGCATGCCATCGCGCCAGGGATGGATTGTGGAACGCTCGTCGTGTCCCCACGCCACAGGAACTTCGGCCACCTTGAGATGGAAACGATGCGCCAGATACAGGATCTCTGCGTCAAAGCCCCAGCGCGTAATCTGCTGCAAAGGAAAAATCATGTGTGCAGCGCGGCGCGTGAAGGCTTTGAATCCGCACTGAGTGTCGCGATAGGAGAACCCAAGAAGCGCACGCAAATACAGATTGAATGTGCGCGACATGATGCGCCGTTTCAGAGACTGCCGCTGGAACTGAAGTGACGGATCGATCCAGCGGGAGCCGATGGCAACGTCGGCTCCACGATCAAGCGCGGCAAACAGTTTGGTCGCTTCTGCGATTGGCGACGAGAGATCCGCGTCCGTAAAGAGCAGAACATCACCTCGCGCGTTCAGCATCCCGTTGCGGACCGAATATCCTTTTCCTTGATTTCCCGGGTTTTGGATCACCCGAAGCTGAGGGTTGCCGGAGGCAAAACCGCTGACGATCTGGAACGTATCATCGCGTGATCCGTCATCCACCACAACCACTTCGGCGCTCCAGGACTCCTGGCGAAGATGAGCGAGGATCTGCTCCAGGGTCTTGCCGATCCGCGAGCGCTCATTGTATGCCGGCACGATGATGCTGTAGCGGGGATGTTCTGCTTCGGGAGTGGTGCGAAGTGGAGAAGATGGTTCCGTAACCAGGGTCATGCGGCCTGTTCTTTCTTCTTCTTTAACATGTTGAAAAATTCGGGCACAAGTTCAGGGTCCCAGAGACCGCGGCGTGCTTCTTCAAGCATCGTGCGTTCCGCCTCATCGTGGTGCAGAGCGGGCTTGTAAGGGCGCGCGGTCCGCAAGGCGTCATAAACGTCCACCACCTGAAGCACGCGGGCAAGCAGCGGAATATTGTGACCCGCAAGGTGATCCGGGTAGCCGGTACCATCCCAGTGCTCGTGATGATGGCGGATGATTGGCAGTACGTTGCGGAAAGATTTGAGAGGACGACAGATTGACTCGCCGATGACGGGATGCTGCTTCATGATCTCCCATTCCGCAGGTGTCAGGCTGGTCCCTTTTTTAAGGATGTCATCAGGAATGGAAACTTTGCCGAGATCGTGCAGGTAGCCCCCGCGTTTCAGCGCGATCAGACTCTCGCCATCGAGTCCGATATGGTGTCCAAGGTCGGCCGCGTAGCTGGCCAGGCGTTCGCAATGATTGCCCGTGTAGGGATCCCGTGACTCAATCCCGAGCGCCAGCGCCACCAGCACAGCCTCTGCATTTTCAAGCTCGTCAGTGAACTCCTTGAGCTTAAGCAGTGACTTCACCCGGGCGAACAACTCTTCCGGGTAGAGGGGCTTGCTGAGGAAGTCATCGGCGCCGGCTTCAATGCCGCGGACGCGATCGTCGCGGTCCGTGAGCCCGGTGATCATGACAACCGGGATCAGCCGGGTGATGGGATCTTCTTTCAGTTCGTGGCAAAGTTCGTAGCCAGATTTTCCCGGCATCACCACGTCGAGGAGCACAAGATCGGGCCGGTCAGAATGCACCATATCTAAGGCTTCGTCGGCCTCGGTGGCTGTGATCACTTCATACCCGCGCGAGGTCAGTAGCTCGCGTAGTAATAAGACGGTGTCGAGCTTGTCGTCTACGACAAGGATTTTGGGAGCGCGCTGTTTCAGCCGGCCAAATTCCTCCTTCACCCTTGGCGATAAAAGACCCATTCCCTCGTGAGACGGAAACCCGCCTACGAAGGTTGCATCGAGCAACTCTGCGATGAAGAGGTCTTCGCGATTCTTGTCGGACACAAAAAATACTCCCGAACGGCATGGCAAAAAATCCTGCGATGCCGTTCGTAATCTTCTGCTCCAGGCTCCTGAAATTGAAAAATGAAGCTGGCGGTGACAAGCCTGAGTGAGGCGAGTGCACTGCTGAAATGTTAAGGTAATTCACCTAGAAAATGAAGATGCTTGTGCGGCCCTAACCATAACGGTAAACAAAGGCAGGTTTGTACCTTCAGATTCTTGAAAATGTGCTCTGTTTTTCTTGTTTCATTAAGCGGCAAGCCAGGGTCCCTCCGGTCGGTTTAATAATTGACTCCAAGTGGGCTGGCAGCTGAAGAACAAGCCGATGCTTCTATAATTGGCGTTCTCCTATGTGTTCCTGCTCGCGGTTTCTGGTGATAGTGGGTCTGGTGGTGTCCAGCTTTGCCGCTCCTCGGCAGCACACCGTGACACTGGGACGTTGGCGCGTGGTAAACGCTGCAAACAATGACGATGGTCGGGAACAGAAAGTTCACGTTCGGCCGATGCTCATTGACGGACGTCTGCGGGAATTTACTAGTGGAAATCTACACGATGTCACTGACAGGCTTTTTGTGGTCCGTCGCGTTCGTCGCGTGAATGACTCTCTTCCCGGCGAAAACGGCGGCAAACCCCGATGGCTTTGGCAGCTGGATACATGGCTCAGCGTTGACCGGCTGACTGGGCACGTCGCCCAACTGAACCTTCCCGATTTTGATCCTGATGTTTCCCAGGCAAGCTGGTATCGGGATTATGCCGCCTACTGCGGCCCCTCGGAGAGCGGAGATAACATGTACATGATGGTGGTTCAACTGGGCAGGCGAAAGCCGATCCTGAAGAAGCCATTCGCCGGTCTCCAGTGCGCTGCACCGGTGTGGGAACGGAACCCTAGGCGGGTAACGTTCAATGTGGGTACGGAGAAGAGCAGCTTTGTGGTGCATGCCCGCAGCGCAAATCCCGAGACAGAGACCGGGTCAGGAGAAGAAGGACCGCTATGAAGACGCTGGACCAATACCTGGAAGACGCTGCGGCAGCGCATGGGCATCTCTGCGCCGGACAGGTGCTCGGGGTGCGAATGGCTATGTTCGGGCTGAAGTCATTGGGGCTTGAAGACCCTCAAGGACGGGACCGGAAGCGCATTGTGACTTTCGTGGAAATTGATCGCTGCGCCACGGACGCGGTCATGGTCGTAACCGGCTGTCGTCTGGGCAAGCGCGCCTTGAAATTTCGAGATTGGGGCAAGGTGGCGGCAACCTTCGTAGACGTGGAATCCGGGAAGGCGGTTCGGGTCGCCGCTCGGGAATCATCCAAGGCACTGGCAAAAAGCCTTCATCCTGAAATCACTGACAAGAACCAGCAGCAAATGCTCGCGTACCGCGAGCTGGCGGATGATGAAATGTTCCAGATTCAGCGGGTGCGCGTTGCCCTGCCTCCGGAAGAGTTTCCCGGTTATAAAGGAGAGCGTAGGATTTGCGATGTTTGTGGCGAGGGCATTAACTTTCGTCGCGAAATATGTCGAGAGGGAAAAGTCCTGTGCCGGTCCTGCGCGGGCGAAAGCTATTACGAACCGATATAAGGCAGGGGCTCCCAAGAACACTCCCGTAAGAACTTTTTCATTGCAAAGCACGTATAGATTTACAGGGCTGCAATGGTCCCGAGAAGCGTAGACAGAGGTCGGATAAGGGGAGGATCTATGAAATTCAAAATTTCACTGTTCGGGATGTCCTTCGCGCTCCTTGCAATTGCACTGCTGTCTGGGTGCACCGTCTCGACGCACGACGATAAAGGTAAAGATGCAAAAGATGTGGATATCCGAACTCCTCTAGGCTCCCTAAGCGTGCATAAGGGGCCGCTCGATCCAAAGGAGACGGGGTTGGCCGCGTATCCTGGCGCGCAGCAGAAGAAGGCGAATGACGACGATGATAATTCGTCCGCGAACGTGAACATTTCCAGCTCACTTTTCGGCATGAAGCTGGCTGTTCTCAAATACGAAACCAGCGATCCTCCGGATAAAGTTCTGGGCTTTTATCGCAAAGAGATGTCGCGTTACGGCAAGGTCCTGGACTGCACGGGCGGATTCACAATGACCTTTCACCGCCATGATAAAGACTCAGAAGTGAGTTGCAATGACCACGAGGGCTCAAACGGGAGCTATAGGCAGGAACTGAAAGTTGGCACGGAAAACAACCAGAGGATCGTGGCGGTCAAGCCGAGCGGAAAAGGCACGGAGTTTGTAATGGTGTATGTTCGGGCCCATGACGAGAAAGACACCATGTAATGGTGCGACGATTCAACCATGTCGATAGGAGCCGTTCGCGAAATGGCGCCTGTGCAGTAGAGTTACTTAATACCCAAAGCATCCATTAAGGTTGGCTCCAGCATCGTAAGTCGTAGCTGGATGAACTGACCGGGCTCAAGTAGGCTCGATCCAGTCATCGCGGTTCACGCAAACGGGCATACAGGACCCAGGCTCGGAATCCAAGCCCGTTGCGCTCTGCTCATTCTGAATGTGCAAGCCGCCTGCTCAAGGCGGCGTCAGGGATTTGAGTAGCTTACTTTTGAACAACTTACTTTGAGAACATGGGACTGACGATCCTTTGTGTTAGTCAGGCTTCGGCCGCCCAGGTTACGCGAAACCTGGCGCTTGAACGAGCAGGATATCGCGTGGTCAACACCGACGATCCGCAAGAAGCCGAGTGCGTCTTTTTGAGCGATAGCATCAGCGCTGTGGTTTTCGGTGAAACCATTAAACCCCAACACCACATTGATCTGGGTAGCAAATTCAAGCGGATCAGGCCGGCCGTGCCAATTGTATTTCTTTATCGCATGAACGGCTTGCGCGTCCCGCCAGGGATAGCTGACGAGCAGGTGGAGTTCTTGCGCGGGCCCAAGCTTCTGCTCCAGGCTCTGGATCGCGTTCTTGGAAACGCGTGCGACGACGTAGCCGAAGAGGAGGATTAAAGATGATGAAACACGCAAGCGACAACGATTATGGCGACAGTGCAAACAAAAACAGCTAAGCGAGAGCGCCAACGCGAGTTGAACGAACTCACCCTGGAGAAAGTGCCTACTGGAATTCGCGGCCTGGATCAGGTAACGCATGGAGGATTTCCCAAAGGCCGAACGGCATTGGTTTGCGGTGGACCCGGAGCAGGCAAGACGCTGCTGGGCCTGGAGTTTCTGGTGCGCGGCGCGCAATTGTACGACGAACCTGGTGTATGCGTCGCCTTTGAGGAAACCGTGCAAGAACTCACGACCAACATGGCCTCCCTCGGTTACAACCTGCAGCAATTGGTGCGGGCCAGAAAACTTGCCATTGATTATGTGGAAATCGAACGCAAGCAGATTGAAGAGACCGGGGAGTACAACCTTGACGGCCTTTTTGTACGTTTAAAGCAGGCAATTGAGGAAGTCAACGCCAAGCGGGTGCTGCTGGATACGGTAGAGCTGCTCTTCCTTGGTCTCAGCAATGAGGGGGTGGTCAGGTCCGAGTTGCGACGGCTTTTCCACTGGCTCAAGGATGCAGGCGTTACGGCCGTGGTCACCGCTGAAGCCGGTGATCGCGGGCTGACCCGGTATGGACTTGAGGAGTATGTGGCTGATTGCGTGATCGTCCTCGACCATCGGGTTACGGAGCAGGTTTCCACTCGCCGGTTGCGGGTAGTCAAGTATCGCGGCTCATCTCATGGCACGAATGAGTATCCGTTCCTGATGGATAACGAGGGGATCTCAGTGATGCCGATCACGTCAGCGGGGCTGACCCACGGAGCTCCCACGGAACGAATCTCGAGCGGCGTGACCGGACTTGATCAAATGCTCGAAGGCAAGGGCTTCTTTCGCGGCAGCAGCATCCTGATTACCGGCACGGCGGGAACGGGCAAATCCAGCTTCTCGGCAGCTTTCGCCAACGCTGCCTGCGGACGCGGTGAGCGGGCCCTGTACTTTGCATTTGAGGAGTCGCCCAGCCAGATTCTGCGCAATATGTCTTCTGTTGGCCTAAACCTGAACCAATGGATGGGCAAGGGATTACTCAAAATCCATGCATCGCGCCCAACAGCAACTGGGCTGGAGGCGCATCTGGCGCAAATGTACAAAGAAGTGGAGGAGTTTCAGCCGGATGTAGTTGTGATCGACCCCATCACAAATCTCATTTCTGTAGGCAACCAGGGCTCGGTTAAAGCGATGCTCACTCGTCTTATTGACTTTCTCAAGAACAAGAGCATGACCGCCATGTTTACGAACCTGGTGTTTGGGGATGAAATCGAGGAGCGCGCCATCGGCATCTCCTCGTTGATGGATGGCTGGCTCGTGCTGCGCGACATTCCGAGCGGTGAGGAGCGTATCCGTACACTGAACCTTCTGAAGTGCCGCGGGATGGCTCATGACATGCGCATGCACAGCTTCACATTGGGGGAAAAAGGAATCACCATCAATGGCAACTTCGAAACCATCGGCGCCGCGCGGGCGCAGTAGCAACAATGTAGCCGGAAACAGCGGCCAGAGCAGGCCTGCTTCTCGCCGGCGCAATCGTGCCTTGTGGGAGCTGCGGCTGTATGTTGCCGGAATGACTCCCACTTCCATTCGGGCCTTTGAAAACCTGAAAAAAATCTGCGAAGAGCACTTGCAGGGCATCTATAGCATTCAGGTGGTTGATCTTCTTGAACGTCCCATGCTCGCGCGGGGTGACCAGATTATCGCTGTGCCTACACTGGTACGGCGGCTGCCTACTCCGGTCAAGAAGATTATCGGCGACCTGTCCAATACAGAGCGAGTCCTGGTCGGGCTGGATCTGAGACCAGCGGGAGGTTGGCACTGATTGCATCGGACAGTTTTGCCGCAAAAAGGCGGGACGCTGCGCGTGAACAGGAACTTTGAAGCGCGTGCTTGTTCTTGGTGGGCGTTGCTGCCTTATTGGCGCGGCCGCACGCTCACGCCACACTACGTTAGACCAGAACGGGATGGAGCATGAAGCGCACTGAACCCAAGCGCACGGTCCTGCTGCTGGTCGATCGCCGGCAGAGCCGGACTTCCCGCTTCTTAACCGATTTCGGCTATCACGTGATCACCACCTACACTCCCGACCACGCTGTAGCGATTTGCGTCAACAACAAAGTTGACGTTGTGATTCTGGATCAGCAGCACTTCGTGGAGACAGAAGGATGGTCCGTGGCAAAGTCCATCAAGATGGTTCGGACAAGCATATGCGTCATCCTGGTGGTTCGCGGCAAAGTAGTCAGGGAGGACCTGCCGGAAGGGGTGGATGCTCTTCTAACCGAGCGTGATCACCAGGGATTACTGCAGAGAATTGGCAAGCTGCTGGAAAGCGAGCCGGCCACCAATCTCATAAGAAAGCGGTAGTTTCAAATAGCACGAGAGTACGTGTCCGAATAGTTGTCCAGCTTTAAACTACAGCTAACCTATAGCTCTTTGTGGGGCCTCCTTCACCGCATTACTAACGTAAGTTGCTGACAACTACCCTGCAAAGTATTCTTCGTTCGCTTCTAAAACTTCCGGCATTCTGGCGGGGTGGCGCTTGAACAAGGCGCTCAGTTGGGTTCCACGAACTCTCCTCTGCTCCGGCCAATATTTAGGACGATTCGGAGAAAAATGGTGAACAGGCGTTTGATAGTTGCAGCGGCACTGCTGGGGATCTTCGCTCTTCCCGCCAGTGCAGGCACCGTCTCCGGCCGGATCCGGCTGGCCAGCGTTTCTACCTCGGCCGGCGCGCCCGCGGGAGACAAAGAACACGTAGTAATTTGGCTGGAGGGCCAGCAGGAATCCAAGCCGCCGGAGAACCCCGTCAAGATCTCGCAGCATAACCTGCAATTTGCCCCGGACTTCCTGATCGCTGTGAAAGGGCAACGTGTGGATATGCCGAACGACGATGATGTCGCGCACAACGTGTTCTCCTTCACAGGAATGAATCAATTCAACCTTGGCATCTATGCCAAAGGCGAGTCCCGCTCAGAAATCTTTGACAAAACCGGGATCGTGGACCTGTTCTGCTCCATTCATCACCAGATGCACGCCCGGATTTTCGTGGTTCCGACAAAATACTTTGCGGGCGCGCTTCCCGGACAGTCGTTCTCTATCGCCGATATCCCGCCCGGCAAATACGTGCTGAAAGCGTGGCATGAGCGCTCGCGCATGGTGGAACGCACCGTAGTTGTTCCCAAGACTGGAGTGGTTACGGAAAACCTCGTGCTTGAGCCCGGCGCCACAGCCGGCACCGTGAAGCAGGCTGCGAAAGAGTAAAACAACCAAAATCAAAGTTTAAAGCGAGGAGTTCAGAGGATGGCCCGCAAGAGCATTGGTTATCCAATACGAGCTGCCGCAGTAGCTCTTGCTATTGCTGCCGCTTTCGGTTCAAGAGGTTTTTCGGCTGACGATGCCCGCCCTTTTCCGGTTATCACCCCGGCGATGGTGGATTCCATGAAGGTCCTACCCGGAGGTTTGGCCGCGCTGCCGCCTGTCCCCGTGCCTGACGACAACGCAGAGACACAGGCCAAGGTTGAGTTGGGCCGGCACCTGTTTTTTGATACGCGCATGTCGGGCGACTTCAGCAGCAGTTGCGCCACCTGCCACAATCCGTCGATGGCATTCACGGACGGCTTGCCGCGCTCGCGCGGCTTTGGAGGCAAGACCCTGCTGCGCAATTCTCCTACAGTCCTGAACGCGGCTTACAACTCAGCGCAGTTCTGGGACGGACGCGCGGCAACGCTCGACGAGCAATGCAAGGGGCCGCTTCTTTCGCCGCAGGAAATGAATATGGTGGATGAGAAGCACCTGGTGGATCGCCTGAATGCGGTCCCCGAATATCGGCGCGATTTTCGGGCCGCATTCGACAGCGCGCCCACACTGGACAACGTGGCGCATGCAATCGCCGCGTTTGAGAGAACGTTGGTCACTCCCGGGTCGCGTTTCGACCGCTACGCTCTCGGCGAAAAGACAGCACTGACTGATCAGGAAAAGCGTGGGCTCGTGGTGTTCTTCGGCAAGGGCTCCTGTTCTGAGTGTCACAAAGGCGCGAACTTTACTGATAACAAGTATCACAACCTCGGCGCCAGGCCGGTGGCCGGGAACCCGGAAGATCTCGGGCGTTTTGCTATCACGCACAACCCTGAGGACAAGGGCGCATTTAAGACGCCCTCGCTGCGCAATGTCGCGCTGACGGCGCCTTACATGCACGATGGATCTGTCGCCACGCTGGAAGATGTGGTGGAGTTTTACGATCGCGGCGGTGACGGCGCACCCAACCAATCCAAATTGATTTTCAAGCTGAATCTGACTGCACAGGAGAAGCAAGATCTCGTGGCCTTCCTCAAGACCTTGACCGGCACCTTGCCTCAGGTGGAGGTACCACAAACGTACGCAAGCCAGCACAGGCAAGCCACCGGAGGCCAGGGACAGTGAAGTTCACGGGAAAAACATTAGGGTTCCTGATTGCCGTAGTGGCGCTGTGCGGTGGACTCGGGATATATGAGGTTCACGCTCGTCACGCGGCCGTCGCCGCCGCGGCGCCTTCAGCAGCGGCGCGGCCGGCCCAAGCCGTGCATGGAAATTTGCGCCAGGTGATGGAGACAAAGGTCCACACGGAATATACGTACATGAGCTTTACCATTTGGCATGACCAGCCACTGACTGACGCGAAGATGGACGCGATTGCGGCTGCATCCGGACGCATCATGGACATTGCCGCGCATGAGCTCAGCTCGTATGAGCCGGAATACCGGCAGCAGGGCTGGACTGACGAGGACGTCCAGTTCTTTGACAACAAGCGGCTGCAATTGACGCAAGTTGCCGAAGAACTGCAAAAGGCCGCAAAGAGGCACGACTCCTCGCAGGTGACAAGCTTCTTCCTCCATCTCGATAATACTTGCCAGAGCTGCCATAGCCGTTTTCGCAAGGACCTTTCCTGGACCTAGCCTCAACGTCAACGACCGAAAATCAACTGGATCTCGCACTCCGGGCTGTGCCTCAGAACAATCGGCGCAGCCCGCGCGAGTTTTCGGCCGTCGCAACTTTTCCTTGTCCCCTTGCGCCGTCTGGCTGCGCCCAATTACATTGAGCGAATCATGGCAATACGCGTACACAAGCTTCTTTTGATTGCTTGCATGGCAGTTTTTCTTACGGCCCAGGGACAGAACAAGCAATCGACAGCATCATGGAATTTTGCTGTCTCCGGCGACTCCAGGAATTGCGGCAATGTGATCATGCCTGCCATCGCTGCCGGCGCAAAAAACAATGACGCCGCGTTTTACTGGCATCTGGGCGATCTTCGGGCGACCTACGGCCCCGATGAAGACTATAAAAGCGAGCCCCAGCATCGGGGGCATGTGGTGGACAAGCAAGCTTATCTCAACGATGAATGGCCTGATTTCATTCGCAACCAGATCACTCCGTTCGCGCCGCTGCCGTTCTTTGTCGGGATCGGCAATCACGAAATGGTGCAACCCAAGAATCGGGCGGAATTTATCACCACTTTTAGCAAGTGGTTGAGTTCACCCGCCATCGAGGAGCAGCGGGAGGCCGACCGCGCCTGGGACAAGGGTCCTCAACCCCGGACCTACTATCACTGGATTCAGGGTGGCGTGGATTTCATTTACCTGGACAATGCCACCAAAGATGAGTTTGATTCGCAACAGGTGGGCTGGGTGGAGAATGTACTGAAACACGCCACTTCGAACGGCGCCGTGCAGGCAGTGATCGTGGGCATGCATGAGGCTCTCCCAGAGAGCCTGGCTGCCGGCCACAGCATGAACGATTGGCAGCTGGGCATCAGCAGCGGACATCGCGTTTATGCCGACTTGCTTAGTTTCCGAAAGAAGACTCAGAAACCTGTGTACGTCCTGGCCAGCCACTCACACTTCTATATGACAGATATTTTTGACAGCGATTACTGGCGCGATCACGGCGGTGTGCTCCCCGGCTGGATCGTGGGCACGGCGGGCGCTGTACGTTATCCCCTTCCAGTTCTGGCCAGCCGCGCCAAAGAGGCCAAAACCAACACTTACGGTTACCTTCTGGGAACTGTCCATCCTGACGGCAAAGTGGATTTTGCTTTTCAGGAAATCAAGCGCGCTGATATTCCAGCCTCGATCAACCAGGACTACACGCCGCAATTTGTGGACTATTGCTTCAACCAGAATTCTGAAGCGAAGTAGACGGCGGAAATTTCAGCACTCAAAGGAACTAATTTGCTTTTCTCGCCAAAAGACGCGAGCAGGTCTGGCTGATTGCTGAGTACTGACGGCTGACAGCTCTCACAGCCACGTGCCGGTCCGGCTCCAGCGCGTGTGGGAAAAGAAGTGAATCGGAATTGTCGCGTAAAACGCCAGCTTGTCTTCGAGGTTTTCATCCAGCCAGCGGGAACTGGGAGCGTCATACGACCAATAGACAAACATCGGTTCGCCGATCACGTTTTCGAGCGGCACGTAGCCCCATTCGCGGCTGTCGCTGGAGTTGTCCCGATTGTCTCCCAGCACGAAGAGCTTGCCCGGCGGTACCACAATCGGAGCCATCTGTTCGTAGCGTGAAGTGCGAGGAGCGTTATGAACTGCGTAGGGCTCTGCGACGGGCTTGGAATTCACGTACACAACGCCGTCGTGGATCTCCAGCCGGTCGCCTGCCACGCCCGCGACCCGCTTCAGATAAGCTTCAGAAGGGTTTTTGGGATAACGGAAGACAATGATGTCGCCGCGATGGATTGTCTTCAGCATGGGCAATCGCCACCCGAGCAGCGGAATTTCCGGGCCGTAGAGCAGCTTGTCCATGAAAAGGTGGTCGCCGATCAGGATGGTTCCTTCCATGGATCCTGTAGGCACCACGGATGCTTCGCCGATGAAGATTCTCACCCCAAGCACGATCAGCGCCATCACGATTAGGCGTCCGGTTGAACGGCGCCAGAACGAACGGGCGGGCGGAGCCGCAGAGTCTTCCTCTATTAGCGATACGGTACCAAAAACGGCAGTTTGGGTGAGATCAGGAAGATCTGTTTTGTCACCGGAGTCTGCCGGCGCGGACCTCTCGCATAAATCCAGGACTTGCATCATGGTGTTGGGTTAGAAGTCATTCTTCTGCGCCAAGTGGAGACCAGCAATCAGGTAAATACCTGCTGGACACGCATGTTTGGACGGTGCCCATACGTAATCCACTCGCAAAACGCTGCCTGCGGCGCGGGCCGCTGCCACCAGAGCGTCAATAAGCTTCGCGATCTGCCCTGTTGTTCAGGGGCAAAGCCGTCTGCAAGAGAAGCGTCAGCTCGCTTTTTGGAACGTCTTGCGACCAGTTTTGGAACGCCTCGGTAAGCTCGGAGGCTTCCGTATCCGAAGCAATCAACCGCGCGGAAGCGGTGAAAATCTCTGTTATAATCAACCTCTACACGCCATTACGCGCAGCGAGTCCGCGCAGGCTTTCACGTCGGGGAGTGGCTCAGCCTGGTAGAGCACCTGGTTCGGGACCAGGGGGTCGGAGGTTCAAATCCTCTCTCCCCGACCATTTATTTTCAAGCAGATACACGCCTTCCAAAGTCCTGAAAAATCCCGCAGTAGGTAAAAACGTGACACTGTCAACTTCGCACATCTTCCATTTGGAGAGACTCAGGGACGACCCAGAGATTAAGAAGCTCGAAATCTGTTCGCAACAGCAATTAAACGACCCTGCGAAGTTGAGGTGTGAAAATCAGATATCATCGTGCACAGAAAGCAAATTTAATATGGCACTAAGCGAAGCGGCAAAGACATCCTTGGCAGGAATCTGGGGAGGATACGACTTCTACTTGATTCGCGACGACCATTTCCAGACCGCTTCGGACATGGTTGAACGGTTTCTTGAACTTAATCTGCCCCGATGGCGGAGAGCCGCCCGGCCTGGCGATGTTGAATTCCTAACTAATCTGCCCGAGGTCAGGACAATTTTGATGGGATGGGCAGAAAAGAAACTCAACACGACCACTGCTGACAATTCGATCAGAACGATTCAGGCCAACATTATGTTCAAGCAACTGCTTTATGGGCAGGGAATGATCAATTTTGGCTCTGTTGGCACGAACTGGAACAAGAAAACCGAAATAGCGGCAGAACTTAACAGATACAAGCCCTGGTCGGTAGCGCACGCCAGCGCCGTGCTCGGCGGCATGGCCGAGCTCCACCAACATGTAATGTCCATTATCGAAACATCCAGCGAGGCCAGTTTTTTTGAGGGCTGGTGGAAGCTGACACATGAAGTTGACCGTCCTATGCTCTTTCCTCAGGTTTGGGGCCACACGTCGGGCAAACTCTGGCTTGAGTCAGGTGATAAGGCATTCCCGGCCTTCTTCAGCTTTGGGCTAATTAATGTCGTGAGCAGAACCAAATTGCTCATTCAATGCGAACCCAAATCCTCAAAAGTTACACCAGAGTGGAAAGAAAAAATGAATGCCAAGCAGAATCTGGCGACCCAGGCAGGCTGGCTCGTTTTTCGGTTCAGCGATCACGAGGTGATCGATAATCCGCAAAACTGTTTCGACAGGCTTGAAAGATATTTTACATACTGAGACTTGGTCTCAATAGAATGCTTGCGCAGGGAAACATTTGGAATGAAAATCCACCGCCTACGATGCGCATTGGGTGCCACGCTTCGTTGCAGCATACGGTTGCTAAAATAATGGGCCCATAAACTGTTGGCCAGCTCTTGTTTTCAAGCACCAGAATGCGACTGAATTGCTGGTTTCGCTCTCAAAACTGTAGTTCCTTGTGATAAAGAATTCCTGCAGCTGTTTCAACTCCCTTTTAGTCAACACTGGACAATCCAAAATGACGTCGATGAGTAACAGGCTGAACGCACGGTCTTTCAGAAATGCACCGGTGTCAAGATGCCTTTCTTCGCAAAATTGAATCAGTTCGTTCCAAAGGTGGTGAAACGAGATGTGCTGGACAATCACAGAGAACAATGCACCAGCATTGTTGTCGCTTTCATACTGAACGAGACCTTCATCCAAGGCGGTGAGAAAATCATTCGCAAAGCTTTGTCGATCAATTTTTGTGTGCAGGCACCAGTTTGCGTAGAAGCTAAGCGCGGGATATTTGCTTGCACTGGTCTCGTGCTCTAAGATCTTGCGGACCTCACTCATGAAATAAACCACATCCGCCTCTCGCGTGATTCCATTGGCGAGATGGCGCTTCAGTTTTTGGATAATGGCTTCTCTCATCTGTGTGGAAATAGTTTACTTGCACTATTTCTGTGGCGGCGGTGGAGGTGCTTTGGGCGGCTGTTTCGGTAGTGGAGGATAACTATCGTGAGTCGGGCGGGTGG
>DATNDP010000259.1:0-12434 GCA_035553195.1 Candidatus Acidiferrales bacterium | reverse complement strand
TTCCTCGTCGTGATCAATTTCCAGTGATGCCCCGGGAAACGCCTGCCGGATGGCGTCGTGCAAATCCTCTTCCTGGCCGATTTCGATAATGGTCTGCAGCGCGGCGGCCAGATCGCGGCCATCGTGGCTCAGCACCGGCGTTCGTACTCCAACCTGCGGATGCCGCAGCGGCGATTCGTGGTCGGTGCGGAAATGATGGTAGAAGCGCCACTGGTTCATCTCCGCCCGTAACGCCGAAAGTTCCGGATAGAGATGCGGTTCGCGCAATTGCGACAGCACCGACTCCGTAGGCAGCAGTTCGCCGGAGTAGTCGGCCAGCCGCTCGTCGCGATCGAGGATCCAGGCGCGCTCGGAGTTCCGTTCAAAGAAGGTCACTTTCATGCCCCGCGGCGTCTCCATCCATACCCGCTCTTCCTTCACTTCAGGATCAAGGTCGAACGCCGAACGATACGGCTTGGGTAGGCCGCAGACCAGATCGTAGTTGAAGGTATCTGTCTTAACGCCCAAACCCATGCGCACCGGTTCCAGGCGCGATGAGCTTATGGAGCGGCCTTTGCGCTCGCCCGCCCACAGCACTGAGGGCATGCCGCCCTCATCGGCGATCACGCGGGCAAAGCCGCCCTGCGCCGCCTTGGCCAGCAGAAACACCGAGTTATAAAGGTTGCTCTTGCCTGAAGCGTTGGGGCCGGTCAAGACGTTGATCTGACGCAGCCTCAGAGTGACATCGCGAACTGACCGGTAACCGGAAACGCGGACTTCTTTGATGGGCACGGGGAATGCTCACTTTAAACCGCACAAATTCAGCGGGTAATGGCTGCATTCTACCGCAAAATCGCGCAAGACCAGCGCAGTTTTGCGGCCGCTTGTAACCAGTTTTGCCGCCGCTGGCCATCATGACTTGCACGGGGCCGCCATGATCGCGCACGGTCGCGGCAAGCCGCGTCATGAGCTCCATGCCGTAGTTTGCCGCTTGAGGCTGACTCCTGACGCGGCTAACCTGCCCCGGTGAAAAGGAGATGGATCGATGTTCAAACCATTGATGTTCAAACCAACGATTAGCCTTGCTTGCCTGGTTCTGGCCATTGCGTCGCCATTGCAGGCGCAGCAAGCCGAGCTTAACCAGGCAGCGCGGCAGCTTGCAAGTCCGGCTTCAGCTCCGGCGCCCAGACATAGCCTCAGGGTTCCGCGGAGGACCGGCCTTAAATTTCTAACGCTGGTGCCGCTCAGTTCTGCCACGGCGAAGGCCGGCGACAAGATACCCCTGCGGCTGAATCGTCCCCTGATGATCAACAACGAGACAGTTCTGCCGGCGGGAACCGTGGTCAATGCAACCGTGACGCAAGTCAAACGCCCGGATAAGTGCCACAACGGAGACGTGCAATGGAAACTCGACCGGGTCTCCTTTCCGGATTCCAGCACGGCCAAAACAAAGATCTGGTCGTCAGCTCCCGGGCCTACGCTTGAAGTTCCGGCGCGTCTCTTTCTAGAGGACACCGAGGATGGTTTATTTGATTGGCCACCGATCAATGAGTGGTGGGAAGCTCCGCTCGCCGCTCCCATGTATGCTGTGCTGATTGTCGTCTCATCACCCCTTTTGGCCCTCTTTGCCATTGTGCTCCCTTTCAGTTTCGCCAGCTCGTCATGTACCGAGCCCGGAAAGGAATTTGAACTACCGGCCGGATCATCTGTCGCCGTCATGGTCACTGAGGCTCACTCGGTGCACTACTGAAGTTTCCGGCATTTCCATTGGAGGAGATCATGTTTCGCAAACTCACATCTATTCTTCTGGCTACGGTTTTGATACAAGTTCAGCTCCCTGCTCAACAAAAAACGCTGCAGGTGCACAAGGTGCTCCGTGGGGAGGTAGTGAAGCTTGCCACCACGGCTCCGATGAACTCGGCCATGGCCAAGGAGCGCGAAGATGTTGTGCTACGCGTTGCAGAGCCTTTGAGGTGGCATTCGGTGACTCTGTTGGCCTCCGGCGATCTGGTGCATGGACGGATCAGGAAGGTGAAGCATGCCAAACCGAGTTGCAGCGACGGGGCGATCTCCCTCGATGTGCCTGCGCTCAAACTTGCAAATGCAGGCAAGGTGAAGGCCCGGGTCGCATTCACCAATCCTGACCCTGATTTCAAGGTCCCTGCACAAATGCCCACGGGGCACATGAATGCCGGTGAATGGGCGATCGGCGGTTCGCTTTTGGCGGTGTTTCTGCCGTTGTATGGCCCATACGCCGCTGGAGAGGCCCTGGCGCGCCACTGTTCGGGCCTGGGCAATGATTATGTGCTCCCCGCAGGCGCGACTGTAGCTGTGGTGATTACAGAGGACTACAACGTCAGCTATTAGAAATGTATTGAGCGCGCGCGATTATAAACCCGGCGGAGCCACACGACGGCCCATTCACGCTCCAAACTTCCATTAGGCATGCCCGGAACTTTGGAGCGTGGCAGGAGGCGCTTGTCCCTGCTTGAGCAGCCCAATCTGGATCAGCAGGTTCACGGTCTGGGCGGCCGCGTTCTGGAACTTCCAGTCACAATTCTCGAATGTGGTGTTTTCCCACAGATAGGAGCCGCCGCTGTAGAAGAGGTGGCACTCGCGCAAAATACAATTGACGAACCAGCATTCTTCCAGTTGAAAAACCTGTTTGGTGAACGTCCTTCCTTCGTACCGGGTAACTGCCATGCCATGACTCCAGAAAATTTGATTGCATCGGGATTGTACGCCCGCCCGAGCGGTCCTCCGGCCGCGCCGAAAATCGTATAATAGAAAGATTCAGCCACAAGCCCGGGCTCTTCAGAGGGCGGTACCCTTTGCTCGGGAATGGCTGTGCTTAAGAAGATGTCTGTTTCTCCGAACGAAAGCATCGTAGTTCGCGGCGCGCGTGTCCACAACCTGAAGAACATCGATTTTGAAATTCCCCACAACGCCATGACGGTGGTGACGGGTGTTTCCGGGTCGGGCAAGTCCTCTCTGGCGTTCGACACCGTTTATGCGGAAGGGCAGCGGCGGTACGTGGAGTCGCTCTCCGCCTACGCCCGCCAGTTTCTGGAGCGAATTGAAAAGCCTGACGTGGATATGATCGACGGAATCGCTCCGGCCATCGCCATCCGCCAGAAGAACACCACGCGCAATCCTCGCTCCACCGTGGCCACCGCGACAGAAATTTACGACTACCTGCGTCTGCTCTATGCCCGTGTAGGTCGCACCTTCTGCCGCAACTGCGGCCAGGAGGTAAAGAAGGATACGGTTGATGAGATTGCGCAAACCATCCTTGGTCTGCGTGAAGGCACGCGGCTCAACATCCTGTTTCCGGTGAAGTATGCGTCCGCGGGGTCCGGTGAGAAGAAGAAGTCGCGTGGCCGGAAAACCAAAGCGGAAGCGGCTGCGGCAGCCGAATCCGCCAACGCCGCTCTTCGTGAGAAGCTTTTTGATTTGCGCAAGAAAGGATTTGGCCGGCTTTTCCAGAACGGGCAGGTATTTGAGTTCTCCACCCCCGAGTCGCTGCTCGATATTGATTTCAACCAGCCACTCTTCATTCTGGTGGACAGGATCGCCGTTGCCGCCGATCAGCGTTCCCGGATCGTGGATGCTGTGGAGCAGGGCTTCCGTGAGTCAGGAGAAATTGTTTTCCTGAGTGCCCCGGGGGAGGGCGAGCAGGCACAGCAGCTCCGGTTTTCCGGCAAATTCGAGTGCAAGAACTGCCACATTGTTTACCAGGAACCCGAGCCTCGGCTGTTCTCCTTCAACAATCCGTTCGGCGCCTGTCCGCGCTGCCAGGGATTCGGTAACACCATTGATTTCGATCCGAATCTGGTGATTCCGGATCCTTCCCGGACGTTGGCTGAAGGCGCCATTGATCCCTGGACCAAACCCAAGTACCGCACGCTGCATACCGAATTGCGGAAGTTTGCCAAGCTAAAAGGCATTCCCATTGATGTGCCCTGGCACGATCTTGACCGCGATCAGCAGCAGATGGTTATGGCCGGCGAAGGAAAATTCCCCGGCATACAGGGTTTTTTTGCCTGGCTGGAGCGGAAAAAATACAAGCTCCATGTGCGCGTCTTCCTCAGCCGTTACCGGGGCTATGCGCAATGTCCTGATTGCGGCGGCGGCCGTCTGCGCGCCGAAGCACTTCAAGTAAGAGTTGAAGATAAGAATATCTGTGC
This sequence comes from Candidatus Acidiferrales bacterium, assembly GCA_035553195.1. Classification (GTDB taxonomy): domain Bacteria; phylum Acidobacteriota; class Terriglobia; order Terriglobales; family Acidobacteriaceae; genus Angelobacter. Next base: position 8,268 of record DATNDP010000259.1, on the reverse strand, counting down.
AGCGTCGGCGCTGACAGTGGAGCAGGCAGCAAAGTTCTTCCAAAGCTTGAAGTTATCTCCGGAAAAAGAAGAAATTGCCGGGAAAATCCTGGAGCAGATCCAGGAACGGCTTAAGTTCCTCAATGATGTCGGCCTCGAGTACCTCACGCTTGACCGACTTGCTTCTACGCTTTCCGGGGGCGAGGCGCAACGAATTCAGCTTGCAACGTCGCTTGGCTCGCGGCTGGTGGGCGCACTCTACGTACTGGATGAACCCTCGATCGGACTGCACAGCCGCGATACCGACCGGCTGGTCAACATCCTTCACGAACTTCGGAACCTGGGAAATACCATCCTGGTAGTTGAACATGATCCGGACGTGATGCGGGCGTCGGACCGCATTGTTGATCTGGGGCCAGGCGCGGGTGAAAACGGCGGACGCATCATGGCGACAGCTCCCTACCAGGAGCTCAAGAAGCTGAGCTCATCCCTCACCGGTCGCTACCTCAGTCAGGAACTTCGCATACAGATACCGCCCCACCGTCGCACCCCGGGCGTTCCCATGATCCGCATCGAGGGCGCGCGCGCTCACAACTTAAAGAACATCAACGTGGAAATTCCACTTGGCATGCTCACCGTGGTGACGGGAGTATCGGGCTCGGGCAAATCCACCCTGGTGCATGATGTGCTCTATCAGGCGCTCGCGGCGGAGAAAGGCATCACCGCCGGTCCTGCTCCGGCAGCCGGTGGATTTAAGCGTGTCACGGGAGGACAGTTTGTGGCCGATGTGGTGCTGGTGGACCAATCCCCCATCGGCCGCACACCCAGATCCAATCCTGTGACGTACATCAAGGCATTTGATTCCATCCGCGAAGTGTTTGCGGCCGTGCCGGAAGCCGTAAAGCGCGGCTACAGCGCCGGGCATTTTTCCTTCAATATTCCCGGTGGGCGCTGCGAGACCTGCCAGGGAGACGGCACGGTCACTGTGGAAATGCAATTCCTGGCTGATGTGGAACTGGTGTGCGAAGACTGCAAGGGCACGCGCTACAAGCCGGGTGTGCTGGACGTGAGGTATAAGGGCAAGAATATCCATGAGGTGTTGAACCTGACCGTGCGCGAGGCAATGCAGTTCTTCACCGGACAGCCGAAGATCATCGACAAGCTGCGCGTGCTGGAAGAAGTGGGCCTTGGCTATCTACGGCTTGGACAATCGGCGACAACCCTTAGCGGCGGCGAGGCACAGCGCATGAAGCTGGCGGCGCATCTGGTTCCAGCCGGACGTCCGCGCAACTTTGAACCAGAAACGGAAGAAGAGAAAGAAGCCCGCAAGCGGGCGCGCGCCGGCAAAGGTACGCTCTATATCTTCGACGAGCCGACCACTGGCTTGCATTTTGATGACGTGAGCAAACTTCTCGCCGCGTTCCGAAAACTGATCGAAGCAGGCGGCTCCGTTCTGGTGATTGAGCACAACATGGACGTCATCAAAACGGCCGACTGGGTTATCGACCTTGGGCCGGAGGGCGGCGATCGAGGGGGCGAAGTGGTGGTTGCCGGGCCGCCGGAAACCGTGGTGAAATGTAGCCGGTCTTATACCGGAAAGTGGCTGGCGCGCATCTTACAAAACGAGAACTCACACTCCAATGGTCACAAGTAGCGGCATTGGCGCGCTGTGCCTGGCACTGTTGTGCGCAGCGCCAGCCTACCAGACGCGGCGTCCACAGGCTGCTTCAAGCCCGGCACAGCAAACGCCAGCGGCACAGAGTCTGGCGGATGCAGAGGCCCTGCTGCAACAACAGCAGTTCGCTCCCGCTGCGGAAAAGCTCCAGGCGATTGTTGCACGACACGCCAGCAATCCGCAGGCGTGGTTCGATCTTGGATTTGCGCAGAGCCATCTCAACAAGCCTCAGGAAGCTGCGGCGGCGTATCGCAAAGCTGTTGAGTTGGCGCCCCCCTGGTTTGAGGCCAACTTAAACCTCGGTCTTGCTCTTGCGAAGGCCGGCAATACTGCACAAGCCATATCTGTTCTGAAACATGCGGTGGAATTGAAGCCGTCCACTGGTGGCGATCAGTCGCTCGGCCGGGCATGGCTGTCACTGGGGGAAGTGGAGGCGGAAAGTGCACCGGCGGATGCGATAGCCGCCTATGACCGCGCGGCGGCTCTGTTGCCCAACGATTCTGACATTCACTTGGATTCCGGGAATCTGCTGGAAAAGACCGGAAATCTTGCCGGGGCGGAGCAGCGCTTTCAGCGGGCCGCAGAGATGGGGAATCGCCAGGGCATGTTGCGGCTCATCAATGTTCTTATCCAGCAGAAGCGCTACCCTGACGCGACTACTTGGCTGCAAAAGTACATAACGCAAGACCCTCAGGATGCCTCGGCACGCGTCGATTTGGCTCGCCTGTTGGCTTCGAATGGCAAGGTTGCAGACGCCATCGCCGTGCTCCAACCAGCCGCCGGGTCGGCGGGAGATCGAAACGCAACTCGCGAACTGGCACAACTGTATCTTCAAAACAAGCAGTATGCGCTGGCTGCGCCGTTGTATCAGCAACTGCTCTCAACAAATGCGAACGATGCGCAACTGCACGCAGGATTGGGGGTTTCACTTCTTTATCAGCTCAAGTATGCTGACGCGGAGCAGCAACTGCTACAGGCGGTAAAACTCAAGCCTGACTATGCGGAGGCGTATGATTCGCTGGCGGACGCCGCTCGAGAAAACAAGCATTACGCGCTCGCCATTCGCGCGCTGGATGCCCGCGGACGCTTTCTGCCGGAGAATCCGAAAACCTACTTCAATCGCGCCAGCTCATACGATCATTTGCGAATCACTAAGGAAGCCATTGCGAACTACAAAAAGTTTCTCGAAGTGGCGGGAGGCAAGTATCCTGATCAGGAGTTCCAGGCGCGGCACAGACTGAAAGCGCTGCAACCACAGTAATGCGTAAACTGCCATACATATTTCTTGCCTTGCTGCTTTCGCTGACAGCCCTGGCAAAAGAAAAGACCATTGACCAGCTCAAGGCGGAAGCCGAAAAAAGTCATGGCGGGCACCAGGCCGAGATCTACGCCGAACTGGCTCGGGCTCTGGTGGACGTTGCCGATCAGCAGTTCACCGCCGGCGATACGGCCAAGGGCCATCAAACTGTTCAGGAGATCCTTGCCGACGCCACTCGCGCGCATGATGGCGCCGTGAGTGCGCGCAAGAAGATGAAGGACGTGGAGATCCGGCTGCGCGAGACTCAGAGACATCTCGAAAATGTGCGGCGCACTCTGGCCGCTGATGACCGGCCGCCCATTGAGGCCGTTGAGAAAAAGCTGGCCGACTTCCGCCAGGACCTTTTGAACGCAATGTTTGCGCCGAGGAAGAAGAACAAATGACCAGGGCGAGAAAAACGCTCATCATCGCGATGCTGCTGTTCACGGCAACAGCGTTCGCCCGAAAACGGGATCCGCTGACCGATGCCGAGGCTGACCAACTGCGACAGGTGGCGATGGAGCCGCAAAAACGCCTCAAGTTGTACATCAAATTTACAGAGGCGCGACTTGATTCCCTGGATCAACTTCGCAGCGACCCAAAGCAGGCGGATGGCCGGGGAACAAAAGTCCACGACCTGCTCGAAGATTTCACTTCACTGATTGATGAGATCAATGACAACCTTGACCAGTACGAGGGCCGCACTCTGAGCAAGGATGACCAGAAAGATTTCCACAAAGGATTGAAAGAAGTAATCACGGCCGAGCAGCGCTTCCGCGCCCGGCTGCGCACGCTGCGGCACGAGATGGAAACCGATCCGCAAACGCGCACGGAATCAAAAGACTACTCATTTGTCTTGCAGGACGCAGAAGATGCGCTGAAATCGAGTCTGGACATGGCGCAGGAATACTCAAAGGACAAAGATGACAAGGCCGATGAGAAGAAGAAATAATCCTTTGCAGATCCTCTTGGTCTTCTGACCGGATCCGGATGAACCCCAATCTCTCCAGTCTGTTTGGGCAGGTCTATCATGAGCTGCGTCCGCGCGCGCCTTTGCCGGAATTCGAAGTGCGCTTCTTTCCTTTCAGCAATCTCAACAACACCATCCGGCTCAGGCAGGGCCGCATTCTCGTCCGCCTTTCTGATCTTCTGGAAGGCGCTCCTAACCCGGTGCTGCACGCCATACTCCACATTCTTATTGCCAAACTGTACCGCAAGCAGATTGATGAAGCTCACGCGGCGCGCTACCGGAAGTTTGCCGGCACAGCCACCGTGATGGCGAAGATGCACCTGATTCGCCAGATGCGCGGTCGCAAGCGGATGGCGGGAGCTAATGGCAGCCACTATCATCTGGAAGAAATTTTCGATGACCTCAACCGGCGCTTTTTTCATGGCCTCATGGGCCGTCCGCAGATGACGTGGAGCAATAACCACTCCCGCCACAGTCTTGGTCACTACGATCCGGCCCACAACACAATTGTGGTGAGTAGGATTTTTGATCAGCCGCACGTGCCTCGTTATGCCGTCGAATACCTTGTCTACCACGAGATGTTGCATCTGAGGCATCCGGTAAAGATGCGCGGCAGCCGGCGCTGCGTACATTCCAGAGCCTTTCAGGAAGAAGAGAAGCTGTTTCCGCAGTTGGCAGAAGCGAAGAAGTTTTTGAAACATCTGTAAATTCCGCTGGTGGTGATTCCAGTCAGGACGGACTTAGCTTGCCATCTTCAGTTCGTGTGCGCTTGCTTGCGCCGCCGATGCCAGTTGGGCCTGGCTGGCATTGACATGGAACAAGTGCACAGCGTTCGTAGCCAACCGCATCTTGTAAGCTTGCTCGCCGGTCATGTAGTCACAGTCGAGGCCCGCGTCGAGCGAGAGGCGCGTAACTTCATAGATCAGAGAAAGCGCGGGTGAATGCTTCGCCAGTTCGGGGGAGAACCAGCAGGTGTAAAACCGTCTTACGCCTGGGTCGAGCAGGGTGACCAGCGCCGCACCAAGATGGCTGCCGGATTCCAGTACGAAGACTTCAACCCTCGCCGGATCAAGCAGGGCGGCCTGCACCATGAATTCCTGGCGCAGAGGATCGCGAAAGAGGCTGTCCCGGTCCTGCTCTGCTTTAATCTGATAAATGCTTCGCAGTAACTGTGACCGGCTGCCATCGTAGCTTCGCAATTCAAATCCCAACCTCTGCATGCGACGCAGATTGCGGGCCAGCCGGAGATGCATCTGAGCAAACGTTTCAGGCGAAAGCTGCCGGCAGCTTACGCCGGGAGCGGTGGTAAATCTCTCAAGTGTAAGCTCGGCTGGAATGGTCCGGGCATCGCTCTGCCGCAGCGCGGTGATATGAAGCGGACATCCGAGTTCCGCCAAACATCCCAGAGCGGAACGCAAAGTCTCATCATCGCCAGAGTGAAGAAGTTTGCGGTAATCAAAAAGCTCATCGCCGAGCAAGCGCAACGTTGAACGGCTATTTTCACTGCGAATCACAGCCGGAATGATCGTCTCGCCGCCAGATGACCGTGCGTAAACCACAAAGGGCGCTTCCCTGTCGGCAAACAGGCGAGCGGCCAGCAGATTCCATTCAAAATCCTGGAAAACTGTACTCGAGGCAGATTTGCGGATTCGCTCCCAGGCGGAACGGAGGCGGGGCATTTCGTGAGCGGACCGCAGGACCTGAAGTTGAAGCACTCTTCTTAGACGCAAGATCGTGAGCAGAAGATGTGCATGCCAGCTTGTCATGAATTCCACAACAACAAAAACCATTTCTCGTCTGCCGCATTTTCAATTTGTTGACTCTGGTTTGCGCGGTTTCGTACAATCTCTAATTGAAATTGAAATTGAAATTCAATTTCAAAATCACTCATGTTTGACGCCCTGGTAGTGACATTACGCGAAGGCGTGGAAGCTGCCCTGATTGTGGGCATTGCCCTGGTGTACCTTTCCAAGATCGGGCGACCTGACTTGCGAAAAACGGTTTATGCCGCTCTGATCGCCGCCTTCATAGCCAGCATCGCCGGCGCAGTGGCTCTCTCTTATCTTCCGGTCACTGAAGACGCGTTTGAAGGCTGGGTCATGCTGATTGCTGCCGTCCTGGTGGTGGGCATGATCGTGTTCATGATGCGCACGGCGCGCAAGCTCCGGGGTGAGATCGAGAGCAAGGTTGGATCGCTGGCCGGGGGCGGCTCCAAATGGGGCTTGTTCGCCTTTGTATTTCTAATGGTGTTTCGCGAAGGCGTGGAAACCGTCGCCATTCTTGCCGGAGTCTCGCTGAACTCCACCGAGCTGATGAGCTTTCTGGGAACGCTGCTCGGCGTGGCGCTGGCGGTCGTGTTCGGGGTGCTGTTCGTCAAGGGGAGCGTTCGCATTGATTTGCGCAAGTTCTTCCGCGTAACCACCGTGATTCTGCTGTTTGTCGCGGCGCAATTGATCCTCTCGGGACTGCACGAGCTATCCGAAACTGGCGTGCTGCCTTCCAGCAAGCGCGAGATGGCGCTGATCGGGCCAATCGTCCGCAACGAATACTTCTTCCCCGTCACCATGCTGGCTCTAGTGGTACTGATGGTTTTGCTCGAGTACCGGCGCAGGGCGCCGCAGCCGTTAGTCGTTGGGGCGTCGAAAGCAATTGGAATCTCGAAAGCGGAAGAGCGGAAGCTGCAATGGACGGCTCGCCGCGAAAAACTCTGGGCAAACCTGATGGTGGTGTCCGCTTTCGTATTTATCTTCATGGTAACGGCCGAGTTCATCTACGCAAAAAGCGTTACTGCACTCTCGCCCGCCATCGAGGTCTCGTTTGACAGCAGCGGTCACGCGGTGATTCCGGCCGGCGACCTGGCACAAGGCGATCTGCGCCGATACAGCGCCGATGTTGACGGCGTGAAAGTCCGGTTTCTGCTCTACCGCAAACCGGACAACAGTGTGCAAGCGCTTTTCGATGCCTGCCAGATCTGTGGCTCAGTTGGCTTCTACAAGACATCGACCGGTCTGGTTTGCAAAAACTGCGCCGCTCCCATTAACCCGCAGAGTGTGGGCCAGTCCGGCGGATGTAATCCCATTCCTCTGCACTTCAGCAAGCAAGGCGACTCGGTGGTAATCAATCTCGCTGATCTGCGTCCGCAGCTTGCCCAGTTCTCTCATTGAAATGTTCTTCCGCCTGCTGTTTGAGTCATTCCGGCGACAAAAGAGGCGCAAGAGCGTGGCCCTGCTCGCCATTGCTCTGGGGATGACCATCGCCACAGCGATGCTGGCGGTTGCGAACGACGTCGGAGACAAGATCGATGAAGATCTGCGCCGCAACGGCGGCAACCTGCTGGTCACGCCCATCGATGACACGCTGGACGTGAGCATTGGCGGCGTGAACCTGAAGCCGGCCAGCGAAGGCAATTACATTAACGAGTCCGACCTGCCCAAAATGAGAGGCACGTTTTGGGGCCACAATATCAAAGGCTTTGTTCCCTATCTCAACGCGCCAGAGGAAATCAGAGTCAACGGCCACAGCGCCAACGCAGAGCTGATTGGAACCTACTTCGCTCAGGCGCTCCAGTATGGAAGAGAGAGCTTCACCACCGGCGCGCGCAGCGTCAATGGCTGGTGGAAGGTGGATGGGGAGTGGCCGGAAGATTACGCCACATGGCCGGAACACGGCGCTCCTGCAGTGCTGGCCGGAATCACTCTGGCCCGGGAGACCGGGTTGCGAATCGGCGACGAAGTTGAAGTCGATGGAAAAAAGCTGCAGATCAGCGGCATCGTGAACACGGGCGGAGCTGAAGATCACGCCATCGTCGCGCCTCTTCATATCGCGCAAGAGATCCTGGGGAAGCCGGGCAAGGTGCGCCGCGTGATTGTGAGCGCGCTCACTAAGCCTGAGGACGCCTTCGGGCGGCGCGATCCGACCAAGATGACTCCAGCAGACCGCGATCGCTGGTATTGCTCGCCCTATGCCAATTCCATCGCCTTGCAGATCAGTGAGGCACTACCCAATGTGCGCGTGGAGCAGATCCGCCAGGTTGAGCAGACGCAAGGCAAAGTGCTCAGCCGAATCTCCGGCATGATGCTTTTACTGACCATTGCCGCCCTTCTGGCTGCCGCGCTGGCCGTTTCGGCCGCGATGGCAGCAACGATCCTGGAGCGACGTTCTGAAGTCGGGCTGATGAAGTCTCTAGGAGCCGCGAACGCTACCGTCGCTTCTCTTTTCCTGACTGAGGCCGGCTTTCTCGCGCTGGCGGGAGGCATGATTGGATATCTCGCCGGCGTACTCCTCGCCCATCGTATCGGGCAGACTGTATTCGGCTCGCCGATTGACGTTCAACCGGTAGTGCTGGCG